>CALWXG010000025.1 GCA_944385435.1 uncultured Oscillospiraceae bacterium | reverse complement strand
CCGCCCATCTCGGGGTTGGGAGCGGCGGGAGCGGGGGGCTGGGGCTTGTCGGCTACCAGGGCCTCGGTGGTCAGCAGGATGGCGGACACAGAAGCGGCGTTCTCCAGAGCGGAGCGGGTCACCTTGGTGGGATCCACAATACCGGAAGAGATCATGTCGCAGTACTCTTCCTTGTAGGCGTCAAAGCCGTAACCTGTCTTGCCGGAATCCTTTACCTTCTCCAGCACCACAGAGCCATCAATGCCGGCGTTGGCAGCGATCTGCTTCATGGGCTCAGCCAGAGCCTTGGCCACGATGGACACGCCGGTCTTCTCATCGCCCTCCACAGTGGACAGCAGAGCCTCCACAGCGGGGATGGCGTTGACATAGGCGGTGCCGCCGCCGGCCACGATGCCCTCTTCCACAGCGGCGCGGGTGGCGTTCAGGGCGTCCTCGATGCGCAGCTTCTTTTCCTTCATCTCAGCCTCAGTGGCAGCGCCCACACGGATGATGGCCACGCCGCCGGCCAGCTTGGCCAGACGCTCCTGGAGCTTCTCCTTGTCGTAATCGGAGGTGGTGTTCTCGATCATGTGACGGATCTGGGCAACCCGGGCGGCGATGTTCTCAGAGGAGCCGGCGCCATCCACGATGATGGTGTTCTCCTTGGAGACCTTCACCTGGCGGGCAGAACCCAGCATATTCATGGTGGCTTCCTTCAGCTCCATACCCATATCGGTGGAGATCACGGTAGCACCGGTGAGGATGGCGATATCCTCCAGCATCTCCTTGCGGCGGTCGCCGAAGCCGGGGGCCTTGATGCAGCACACGTTCAGGGTGCCGCGCAGCTTGTTCACCAGCAGGGTGGACAGGGCGTCTCCCTCCACATCCTCAGCCACGATGAGCAGCTTCTTGCCGGACTGAACCACCTGCTCCAGAATGGGCAACAGCTCCTGGATTGAGGAGATCTTCTTGTCGGTGAGGAGGATCAGGGGATCGTCCAGCACTGCCTCCATCTTCTCAGTGTCGGTGACCATATAGGGGGTGATATAGCCGCGGTCCAGCTGCATGCCTTCCACCACCTCAGAGTAGGTCTCAGCAGTCTTGGACTCCTCTACGGTGATCACGCCGTCGTGGGAAACCTTCTCCATAGCCTCGGCAATCAGGTTGCCGATGGTGTCGTCGCCGGAAGAGATGGCGCCGACACGGGCGATATCGGAGGTGCCGGACACGGGCTTGGAGTTCTTCTTGATCTCCTCAATGGCAGCCTCGGTAGCCTTGGCAATGCCCTTCTTCATGACCATGGGGTTGGCACCGGCAGCCAGGTTCTTCAGACCCTCACGGATGATGGCCTGAGCCAGCAGAGTAGCAGTGGTAGTGCCGTCGCCGGCCACGTCGTTGGTCTTGGTAGAGACTTCCTTGACGATCTGGGCACCCATGTTCTCAAAGGGATCTTCCAGCTCGATCTCCTTGGCGATGGTCACACCGTCGTTGGTGATGAGGGGAGTGCCGAATTTCTTATCCAGCACCACATTGCGGCCCTTGGGACCCATGGTGATCTTTACCGTGTCAGCCAGCTGGTTGACGCCCCGCTCCAGAGCGTGGCGGGCTTCCTCACCGTAGCAAATAAGCTTAGACATAATAACATTACCTCCAAAACAGAGTGAATTTACAAGAAATCAAATGATGTGCTGCCTGAAGGCGGCACGTGCGGAACCTTTGGCTCCTCACAAGCGCCTTTTCAGAACCTTACTCCACGATGGCCAGAATGTCGCCCTGACGGACGATGGTGTACTCCTCGCCGTCCACCTTTACCTCGGTGCCGGAATATTTGCTGGTGAGCACCTTGTCACCCACCTTCACGGTCATCACGACCTCTTTGCCGTCCACCATGCCGCCGGGGCCAACAGCGATCACTTCAGCCATCTCGGGCTTCTCTTTGGCGCTGGAAGTGAGGATAATGCCACCTTTGGTGGTCTCTTCGGCCTCCACAGCCTTCAGGATCACACGGTCAGACAGGGGTTTGAGAGTCATAACGGGTTCCTCCTTGTATGAAAATAATTTTGTAAACGATGTTTTATTGCCGGGCTGCTCGCAGCGGCTCGGCGCTTCTGGGTTTAGCACTCATTTCTCCCGAGTGCTAAGCTCGAGTATGATAATACCCTCTTCGGCCAAAAAAATCAACCCCTATTTTTAAAAAATAGAGGTTGATTTTAAAAAATTCATTTTTTATTCACAACAGCAAGTCCAGAGTGCTAAAACCGGCCGTCCTCACACAGAGCTCCAACGGCTTTTGGACAGCTCCGCCTCCTGGGTGATCCAGGTCTCCTCCCGCAGCTTGTCCTTGTCGATGCCCCGGCCCACGTTCCGGGTGGCCTTGCCGCCGATGGCCCACACCATCGCGGTGACCAGCACATAGGCCCCATAGAAGATCCAGGCGAACACGTCTCCCCGCAGCCCCGCCGCGGCCGGGAGCAGGAGCACCAGCGCCAGATAGAGGACGGCTGCGGCCGCCATGATCCACTTCACGATGCGATACGCCATAAAAAGGCCTCCTTTCGCTTTCCTAGTGTTCTTCCGCAGTTTGATTCCACTTCCCGTTGAGGCACAACAGCCGGTTCAGGGCGCCAGCCCTAATCCCGCGGCATCCAGATCCACTTGCGCTGGAGATCCCGGGTCAGCTTTGCCTCCCTGTTCACCTGGTCCTTGTCGATGTCCTTCCCCAGGGGCTTGCCGGCCTTGTTCAGGGACCACACCATCACGGTGACCAGCACATAGGCTGCGTAGCACAGCCAGGCGACGATACTGCCCCTCAGACCAGCCAGGCCGGGCACCAGCAGCACCAGCGCCAAATAGAGCACAGCTGCGGCTGCCATGATCCACTTCACGATGCGATACGCCATAAAAAGCCCTCCTTTCGCCTTTCAGGCGTTCTTCCCGCGATTGTGTATTCTACCTCAGTTTGATTGTATCAGATCCGCCCTTCTTTGTCAAGCTGCACAGTTGGCTGGTAATCGCCGTAGTTTGGAATTGAGACACTCGAAAAAAGCCCTGAACCCGTTGGTTTAACAGTGATAAGGAACTAATCACTTATCAACTGTTAGCTGACGGTATCCGGGGTGCATATGGACAAATTCCGTCTGATTTCTAACAGGAAGTCAGACGGGATTTTCGCTTTATATTACGAATTATGGAGGACATACCATGAAAACCTTACTATCTTGTGCCTACAATATGGACAACTGCTGTGTGGAACTTAAATTTGCAAACGGTAGCATGATTGCGATTGATACAATTGCAGTTGAGAATGAAGTTGCTGACAATTTGTATCAGCGATCAGAACTGGATTATCTGATCTACAATGACCCGATTGGCTATACCAACTTGATTTTGAATGGTGATCCTGTAAAATATCTGAAAACCATTACTGTGTATAAACCCTTTGAAAATTGAGCACTATCCGATGAGCAGTGAGAGAAAACTTCTCTCTCTGCTCGTCCACTCTTTAATGCATACTGCTTATCTTTCATATTGCTTAAAGTCGGTCACAAAGACGTATGGTGATATTATTACTATCTTGGGTAGGATCTTCCTTTGCTACATGGACTCTTCTTTCTACCTCGAAAGGGGCATATTCATTTGCATCAAATAGCTCGCCATTACCTAATTTGCTCTCCAACTCAGCTAAAGTGCAGCCTGTAATTCTCTTTTGCTTTTCATTTCCGGTCGTGACAATAACACCCCAAATATCATCTTTATATTCTAAAAAGACATTTGCAATTTGTTTTAATAGCAGCGGGTTGATTGCTTGTGTTTCTCGTTTACGGACAATATATCCAGATTCACTTGAATCTTCAACAAAAATTATCAACCTGTATTTGCAGTTATTATCTTTTGTCAGTCGGTCTCTGTATGCTTCAAAGCTTCCAGAATGTGAATGCAAATTATCGCTTAATGCGGTCAAAAGATTTTCAATGGATGGGTGAAGATCGAAATCTTTATCTTCTCGCATTTTTTCTCTATTGCACTGAGAGCCTTTGCTTGCTTAGAAATGTCACCACTTTTAAGCTTTTTGTATAATGAAATTTGAAAATGTTCGATGCCATAAATAACATTGTTTTGTTTAAAAAATGCATCTGGCTTTTCAGAGGGAACATAATTTTTTCTGTGCTGAATAACGTGTTTAATATCTTCATCGTTCGTAATAGAGAAATCCTCATATAGTTCATAAGTATCAAGAATTTTTTTGATTTCATTTTTACTATTTTCCATATAGCCTCCAAAATTACGTAAACATAAATGGGTGCACACGAATGCGCACCCATTTTGAGCTTACCAACTAAACAAGCTTCTTACGCCACTGCAAAAGTTACGGATACCGCTGGATACGGATGTAACTACGTTTGACACAGTTCTACCAACTGATTTAACCACTTCTTTGGCTTTTTCACGGATTTTCTGTACGCCCTTAACCACAGTTTCGCCCACCTTGGAGCCAGCCATATAGCCGATGGTTCCTCCAATAAATCCACCAACAGCTGTACCAACAGGGCCAAATACTGTGCCAATGGTAGCGCCAATAACGGCGCCTTTGGTACTTGCAGCAATTCCTGCAACCGTAGCCACAGTGGTCTGTTCCATCTTCTCGAAACCTTCTTTGACGGTTAATTCGCCAGTAGCCATCTTGCCGACAATTTTGACATTTTCAATAGCAACATGAGCAATGTTCGCAATCGTCCCAGCAGGAGTGCCCTTCGGGATTGCCTTAATGATTCCCTTTTCAGCGCCAACCTTTAATGCACCAGCTGCTGCTGCCTTTACGCCAAAGTCTGCACCAGACACGATAGCGGTTTCAACCAGTTCTTCGCCTTTGATATCCTCGCCGTTCCAAACCTTTTGAGCAACATCGAAGCCAACACCGATAGCTGCGCCCATGAGAGCGGCTTGTCCAGCCTGTTTGCCAATGCCGATAGCGAGATCTTTCGCCTTATATTCGTTCCAGTTTAGATCATTCCACTTGCCACTTTGTGCCTCATCCTGCAATTCCTTTGCCCGCTCTTTGGAGAGTGGTGTACTGGTTGTTCCGTCGGGAGCTTCAATGACCGTTGTAACTTTTTTGGCAACATCCTGTTCCTGTCCCTCCGGAACAAGCTTCTGTTGACCACGATAATCACCATGTTCAAAAGCCTTTGCCGTAGCTTCCGCATCTTTGCAATATTTGGATTGATAGCGTCTAACAACATGACCACTTTCGTCGACAATTACAATATCAACGGAGTTTTTGGCATATCCATTTCCAGTAGGTTCAAGTACCTTCGCCCGGTATGGGCTTCCCGCTACTTCGGCATTTAAGTTGAAAGTTTGAGCGTGGTACTGCTCTGCGATAAATCCATCCAAATGCGGATTCTGACTGATCGTACCAGCCTGTGTATGAATAGTGCGATATAAAGACTCATTTGCGGTATTGAGCGCATTATCCAGCCCCTGCAAATATTTAGAGGCTTCCTGTGCGCTCATATAGGAGGTGGCCGTTTTTGCTTCGCTGACAAACCACGATTCTTTGCTTCTGCCATTGGCGATTGCTTTTTCCAAGGACGCTTTCTTTTCTTCCTGTACCTTGAGTGTGGCAATGATTTCGTCACTCATTTGAGAGATTTCTTCAGAACTGCATTCCGGGAGACTCTCTGCCATTTCAGCACGAAGCCATTCATCAACAGGCATAGTATCCTTGTGTTCCAGATAACTCTCCATAAACTTCTTCTGGATAGGCTGCAGTTCCTGTGCTTCAACCATGGAAATATGGGGAGCTAATTCTTCATCAACAGCAAGAATTATATCACTTTCTTTATCAACCACTATATTCACCCCGCTTTACTTTGCCTTATCAGGAATGCTGGCAGGTTTAATGTCAATTTTGCTGACAGTATCCTTGATTTGCATGATTTTATCTTTTAGTGTGCTGGAAATGGACTTAGTATCTTTTACGGAACGGATCAAATCTTCGGTTGTAATCGTTGTTTTGCCGTCGATGAATGCCATCTCAATCGTATCCTTGACAACGGCTTCCAGATCGGCTCCATTGAACCCTTCGGTTTCTTTAATCAGCGCAATGGAATCAATAGACTTATTCCATTTTTTGCGCTTTTTCAGATGAATGTCCAAAATCTTTCTGCGTTCCTCACCATTCGGAAGATCAACAAAGAACAGTTCATCAAACCTGCCTTTTCTCAGAAACTCAGGAGGCATACGAGAAATATCGTTGGCAGTTGCCACGATAAACACGGTATTCTCTTTTTCCTGCATCCAAGTTAGGAATTGACCGAACAGTCGTGTGGTAACATCGCTACCGCCACCATCGCCGCCAACACCAGCAAACGCTTTTTCAATTTCATCAATCCACAGGACACAAGGACTGATTGCTTCGGACAGCTTCAAAGCTTTCCTCATATTCTCCTCGGATTCGCCTACATACTTACCAAGTAACCGACCAACATCAAGACGTACGAGGGGAATCTCAAACAGACTGGCTGTTGCTTTAGCTGTCAAACTCTTACCACAACCCGGCATACCGATAATCATAATACCCTTGGGAATATCTACGCCGAACTTAATGGCCTTGTCCAGATTAGCAAAGACCTTGGCCTTTCGAGCAAGCCATTCTTTCAAATTTTCAAGACCGCCAATGTCATCAATGGTTTCTGAAAAGGAAACAATTTCCAACATTCCGGATTTTTTGATAAACTGCTCTTTCTCCTTGAGGATCAACAACTTGTCCTCCTTGTCGATGCAGCCACCGTCTTGATAAGCGAGATTCAAAATCTGCTTGATCTGGAACTCATTGAGTCCCTTAAAAGATAGTGCAATATCGTTGATGGTATCTTCTTCAACAGTAATTTCCAAATCATCAATAAACTCACGGATAAGAGTGTGAATTTCATTGATCGTCGGCAGAGGAATATCAAACACCGTGATATAGTTTTCCAACTCACGAGGAATTACCGTAATTTCGGAGATAATAAAGATTGTTGCATTGTAATCATCATTGTAGAGATTGTTTTCTGCAATCTTTTTCAACAGAGCAATGATTTTAGGATTGTTCAGCTCGCCATGAACATCCTTGAGGATAAGAAATGTATCATGTTCAAAGCCATCATCCATCGTGAACTTCAAAAACTGCTCTAAATCGCACTCCTGCATAGGACTTTTGGTTTTGAAATCCACCAACCCTAAAGCGTTATTGAACTCCACGCATTTGACGGCTTCCCCGACCTGAGCGATTGCATCATCAATTACCTTAAAATCGAAATGGTTAATGTAAATAATTGGATGCAGTGCGTCGATGTAGGAAGCCAATATATTAACTGTGCTTCGCTTCATCTTTATACCTCCATGTAGAGCAATTTGCGAGTATCAGAATTGCTCTTATAGTCAACGCCATCAACAATGACAAACTTATTCAAAATATCAGCACTGGACAAATCGCCACCAGAATGCCCGGCAGAACGAACATAATCCCCATCACCCATGCTTACGATCATATACCGCTTACCCTTTGGCTCAAGATCTTTCCAATAACCATCCGTCATACCAGAAAATGAAACAAGATTTCCCTCCAAAGTAGTTGTGAAATCACTTCTCTTAATCATGAGGCAAATATACTCAAACATCGCCTTTTTATCAGCGTTCTTTGCAGTATCCAGCGTAACGGTTCCATCTTCTTCGGTAATCTCCACAGGAAGGTAGTAGTTCCGGGATTTTTCGTTCATGAGGAGGCACATGACAGCTAAAACCGACTTTTCCCGCAAAATATAAAACAGGTTTCTGTGGTTTAATTTCAATATCCAAGCGTAATTAGACGCTATTTCAGCGATATTTGCCTTGATTATAGCTACATCACTCGGATTCTCGAGGATTCCATCTACAAGCTGACGATATCCAGCCTCATAATCATCAATGATGCTCTTCGCCTTATAGTTCTCCTGTTCATAGATAGCGCAAAGTTCCTTGCGCTCATCCAGATACTTGAGCATATAGATACTTTCTTCCACCTTTTTCTCATCAGTGGAAACATCAAAAATGCGGATCAGTTCCTTGATGATCTCCATCGGATCGTTGCTGGTAATAGCAGACACAGCTTCCAGTTCGGAATTATATCCTCGCACACTGAGCCACCGGTGGAGCAACTTGTTGTTGTAATAATCCAGTACATCCTCGATAGAAAAGTTGCTCTGTAAGTCCTCAATGGTACGCACAGGCTTTTCATCGCAGATGAGGTTAAATTTAATTGTTTTCGCCATCTTTATTGTCCCCCTCATAACACTGACAAATCAGTGGACTATTTTTCTTCTCTTGGCAAGTTTCCATGCACTAATCGGATATAACTTACCATAATAATTATACTACCAAGATATGAACTTTGCCAGCATTTTTCACGAAAAAACGACTTTCATTTGGATGCCCATGGAAGGGGATTACATGAGGTTTCGGCCTTTATCAAAACCACCACGGAAGCTCCAGCCAGAGGTTGTCCATAGAATCTTCTTCTATCTTTTTGGCTCGGCTCTCTCTCAAATTGAAATGAATCGCCGTTCCTACCATCGTGTGTTCAACATCATCTGTAAAACCATAGCGATAAAGCAGATAGGCTTGCTCTCGACTGCCAATTCTATCCAGTCCCTCATACAGTTCACGCAATGTTTCTTGTTCCACATAAATCTGCTCCGGTGATTTGGCAATCGGGTCAGCAATCGCTTCGATACGCAGTAACCGTTCCTCGCCGGGGACAACTTCATCCAGCCGGATTTTCTGAAAGGCAAGTCCGTCTGTGGTGTCGGTCATCCGCTGCTCATATTGAGAAAACGCATCTCGTATCAAATCGGTCATGGCGTTTCGGATGGACGGCGCGGCATAGGTCAGAAACTTAGTGCCTTTGCTGCTGTCAAAGCGAGGGATGGCATCCAATAAGCCGATGCAGCCCTCCTGCTCCAGATCGTCTTTGTCGATACTGAGTTCGCTTTCGCCCAGATTCATACCGAAGTAAATCTCGTTGGCGGTTTTGCGGATAAAGCCGAGATTGTTTTCCAGAAGCAGGTCACGGGCATTCGCATTCCCCTTCTGTGCCAGAGCGCAGAGTTGCTCATTGCTCCGGTTTTTCATCGTCCTTCTCCTGTGTTGCCGCCTGATCCAAGGTGGTCTGCATAAAGGCGGTCAACGCCTGACTGAGCTTGTCCAGTGCTTCTTGGTTGACCCCATCCATACCGGCAACGCTGTCGATAATCAGTTCGGTCACTTGCTCCGGTGTGACCTTGGGGTTTTCCATATCCTGACCTTTTGTAAGCTCTGTAAACATTCGCTCGGCGGCTTCTTTAGTGAGGGCCTGCTGTACTGTAAAATCGTGACCGATCTCTTTCTTCACTTCTTTGACCGCCGCCATAAATTGAGCTTCAATAGTGGCGAGATCTGCCTGATATGCCGGTGTCCGTAAACGGCTAATGTCCTTGGCAGCTTCTTTCGCTGCATCGGTTTGTACGGTACTTCTTGTCAGATTGGCGAGGGTAGCGTAAAGCTGATTCTGAGCTGCAAAGCCGGATGCGATAGTGTCATTGAAATACTGCTCCAATGTGTAGGTCAGTTCAGCAAAGCGGGGACTTTCCAAGAGCCGATTGACCACTTGTGTATTAACCTTGCCGGTGTAGAGGTTTCGTGCCGCCTGGGCTGACAAGCCCAGCTCTTCAATCTCATAATTTTTTCTATCGGGAACATTGGTCACGCCTAAAAGAAAGTCGGTGGACACATTGAATACTCTAGCAATACGGATGATGTTTTCGTCACCGATCTTGTCCGTCTTTCCGGTTAGGAAACGGCTGAGCAAGCTGTCGCCGCATCCAATTTTTAGCGCAATGTCAGTCTGAGATACCTTGTGATATTTCATCAGATCGGCAAGCCGCTGTCTGACAGTACCGGGCAAAAATGTATTCTCCATTCGTTATGTCCCCCTTTCCTTATTTTTCGCTTTGATATATTTGCCGCTTTTGATTCTGGCATCAGCGGGCTTCTTTGCATCTTCTGGGATAATCCAGCGGCTTCCTGCTTGCTGTGCGCCGGGAATGCGGTTTTGGCTACAGAGAACACCCACACGACGAGGAGAAATCCCCCATTTTTCCGCCACCTCAAAAGTTGATAAATAACGCACCCTCAACACCCCTTTTCGTCTAAATCTGACAATATTATATTCTATTTTCGGAACAATATCAAGGTGCGCATTGTGAACATTCGCCGCCCTGTGTATTTTGCATTTTTGCAAAAATCCAAGGCGGCGATTTCTTTTTTTGCAGAAGTGCCGGATTTTTCGGTTGAAAGCTGTTTTCTCCGTATATTCAGGTGACAAGCAAGAATTGTCAAATTAATTACGGAGGTATGCGTATGAATCTATTTGCAACCATCAAGGCGGCAGTTCCCGTAAAACAAGCCGCCAAACACTACGGATTGAAGGTCAACCGAAACGGTATGGCTTGCTGTCCATTCCACAATGACAGGCATCCCAGCATGAAGCTGAACGAGGACTATTTCTTCTGCTTCGGCTGCGGAGCCAAGGGGGATGTAATCGACTTTGTGGCAAAGCTCTTTGATTTGAGCAGCTACGAAGCAGCGCAAAAGTTGGCTGCTGATTTTGGATTTGATCCGAAACCGCCGACTGTTGCTGCCATGCAAAAGCCGAAACATCCCTATATCCGTCAGTTCCGGGAAGATGAAATGCTGTGCTTCCGGGTGCTGACGGATTATCTGCATCTTCTGGAAGACTGGAAGGTGCGGTATGCACCGGCATCACCAGAGGATGAGTTGGATGACTGTTTTGTAGAAGCCTGTCAAATGCTTGACCGTGTCGAGTATCTAGCGGATATTCTGACAGTGGGCAATTTGGAAGAACATGTTGCTGCGGTGGACGAGCTGATGAAGGACGGCAAGATTGAGTTTTTACGGGACTACACTGCCCGAAAGCAGAAGGAGGAAAAGCACCATGTCAAAAATCCGGAAATTGCCTGATATGAACCTACCCGTCTGGTTCAACGGTAAGAATATCAATGAGGCTCTGTTCTGTGAAGAATTCCTGCATGAGCGCAGGATCATCTTCGCAAACGGAGCCTTTTTCACGCCGGACGGGCGTGTGACGGACGATCTCCCGCTCCGGGGTGAAATCTATGAAAAGCTGAAATGCTGCGCCGTAAACAACATTCCCCGGAAAATCAGCAACATTCTGGAGGTGATGAAGCTGGAAGCGCAGGTGGAGGATTTTCCACCAGAGCAGGATCGGATTCATCTTTCCAACGGAACGCTGCTGCTGGACGGCACTTTTTCCGAGGGCAGGCCGGAGATCGTGCGGAACCGTCTGCCGGTTGCTTATCGTCCAGACGCACCGGAGCCGGTCTTGTGGCTGCGCTTCCTGAGTGAACTGCTATACCCGGAGGACATTCCCACCTTGCAGGAGTTCATCGGCTACTGCCTAATCCCAAGCAACAAAGGACAGCGCATGATGGTGATCAAGGGCAGCGGCGGCGAGGGAAAGTCCCAGATCGGCGCTGTGCTGGGAAGTATCTTCGGCTCAAGTATAAAGGATGGCAGCATCGGCAAAATCTCCGAAAACCGCTTTGCCCGGGCCGATCTGGAACACATTCTGCTGTGCGTGGATGATGATATGCGGATGGAAGCTCTGCGCCAGACAAACTATGTCAAATCCATCGTGACAGCACAAGGAAAGATGGATTTGGAACGCAAGGGCAAGCAGAGCTATCAGGGCTGGATGTTTGCCCGGCTAATGGCATTCAGTAACGGCGATCTGCAAGCCCTGTATGACCGCAGTGACGGATTTTACCGCAGACAGCTTGTGCTAACCACCAAGGAAAAGCCTGTGGACAGAGCCGATGATCCTGACCTTGCGGAGAAAATGAAAGCCGAAGCAGAGGAAATCTTCCTGTGGGCATTCGAGGGATTGAAGCGGCTTGTTTCCAACAACTTCAAATTTACAGAGAGTCACCGCATCCGTGAAAACCGGGAAGCGGTCAAGCGTGACAACAACAATATCTTTGATTTTATGGAATCGGAGGGATATATCCGTATCAAAGCGGATGCGTCTATCAGCTCCAAAGACTTCTATGCGATCTATCGGATGTGGTGCGAGGAAAACTCTCTTGCACCGCTGAAATCCCGCAGCTTCAGCGACGCCATGGTTGCCAATGCCGGGAAGTACAATCTGGAGCATTGCAATAATATCACCAACTCTGCCGGACGGCGGGTGTGGGGATTCATGGGCGTGGAGGCTGTGGCACGACCTGATATAAATGGGTTTTACGGAGATTTGCCGTGTACGTACGTACCGGAGGACATTCCGGAAGAATGGCGAAACGGAGCATAAAACCGATTGCTGGTACGTATGTACGCAGCAAAAGAGCGTGAAACGCTCGTTATAGAAACAGCACATCCCCCTCGTTTGGGCTGTTTCTATGTCCACGGACTTTTGAAAAAAGCTCCTGTGGACACCGGCTGCAAGAGGAAGTTACGCAGAACAGCTTCATGCAGACGGGCTGACCATGAGAAAAGTTGCAGACATTTTCGCCTTGGTCAGCAGAGGTCACCACAGTGACCACACACCCCCTCGGGAGAGCCCACGGCACTTTGCAGCCAGAATGGATGAAAGTGTTATAGTGGGTTATTACACTTCCGCAGAAGTGCATCCCCGCAGCCCCCGCCCGTCTGCTACTCTCGAAAGAAAGGAAAAAGCCTATGGCAAGAAACGATGGAATTGACCGTACCTTTGCCCGTAACCAGGACTTGCCCACCCTCGACGATGTGGCGAAAGTTCAGGAGCATAACGAGCGAGAAAAAGACAGCTACTCCAATCAAGATATTGATATCACCCAGACCCACCGCAATGTCCACTTCAAGAAACCTACCGACAGCTATGCCGCCATGTTCGATCAGATGATTGCAGATGGTGTTATCTCCACCCGTGGTCTGAAAGCCGATGCGGTGAAATATGGGGAGCTGCTGTTTGATGTAAACTCTGCCTACTTCCACAACCACGGCGGCTATGAATATGCCAAACAGTTCTATGCCGATGCCTACAAAGCCGCCGTGGAGATCGTCGGCGGTGAGCAGTATATCCTATCCGCTGTCATGCACGCTGATGAACGCAACCGGGCAATGACTGAAGCTCTGGGCGAGGATGTGTACCACTACCATCTTCATGTGGTCTATATCCCGGTGGTGGAAAAACAGATTCTATGGTCAAAGCGGTGCAAGGATGAAGCCCTCCGGGGAACAGTAAAGGAAACCATTACACAGGTCAGCCGCAGTAAGAAATGGGAATCCAAACCCGTTCTTGATGAGGACGGCAATCCGATGTTGAACGCAAAAGGGAAAAAGATTTTGAAGTCATCCTACAGTGTGTTGCAGGATGACTTTTTCAATTTCATGCGAGCTGCCGGATATACCGATGTGGAGCGTGGAGAGCGTGGCAGCACAGAGGAACATCTGACCGTGACACAGTTTAAGGTACAGGCTGAACAGCAGCGTTTGGAAGTTGTAACCGGACAGGTGGCACAGGCCGAGCAGAGTTTGGAGGATGCCAAATCTGCCACGGAGAAGCAGAAAAAGAGACTGGAAGCTCTGCAAAGGGAAACCAAGGCGGCAAAGACCATTGCGTTGATGGTGCAGGATATTGATGCGATGGGCAAGAAAAATGCCATCACCGGAAATATTTCGTTCACACCAGATCAGTGTGATACGCTCAAACGCTATGCGGTCAATGGCATTATTGCCAATGCCGACAACAAGCGTTTGAAGGAAAAACTGGCTTCCGCTGAAAAGACGGTTTCCATCTGGAAGCAGCGATATGAAGCCGCAAACGATAAATATCAGGAACTTAAAAAGAAAGCCCAACCTTATCTGGATGCACTGGAAATCGCATCCGAAAAGGTTCGGGCTTTTATTGATGCAGTTCTCAGCAGAGCACGTGAAAAACAGGAACACAGACAGCCTGCCCGCAGGCGTGGACAGGACATGGAAATTTAATGGAGGATTTGCCTATGATTGATATTGTAAAACTGAATAACATGGTGCGTGATGATGCACCTATTGACAAGCTGATTGATGCCTGTGCGGAGATTGATATTTTTTCTTGCTTCGACATGGTTTATGAGCCGCCTATTGACTTCATTGAAGAATGTCGGAAACGCTGGGAGCAGTCCCCATTCCGTACAACCATAGAAAAGAAAATCGGCAACACATGGTACCTCATTGAAACCGAGTGTGTTGGGGAGGAAAAGCTGTCCGATAAGGTAAAAAGATTGATCTTTTCTGATAAGGGGGTGGTTTGTTCATGACAAGGACTCAAATGCATGATATAATTCCGATATGTACACCGATTCTGTCAGCTGACCCAGATGTGAAGGAGGACATTATGGATCAGCAGAAAATTACCATCCTGTACTGCCGCCTCAGTAACGAGGACGCATTGGATGGGGAATCAAATTCAATACAGAATCAAAAAGAGTTATTAACCCAATATGCCCGTGAGCATGGCTACACAAATCTGAAAGTATTGGTGGATGACGGCTATACCGGCACGAACTTCGAGCGTCCCGCTGTCAAAGAAGGCTTTGAGCTTGTGAAACAGGGTTTGGTTGGTTGCTGGCTGGTAAAGGATCTCAGCCGTTTTGGCAGAGATTACCTGACTGTAGGACAGTACACTGACATCATCTTCCCCAGTTACGATGTGCGATTCATCGCCATCAATGACGGGGTGGACAGCGCCAAAGGCGATGCAGACGGCTTCTCTGCAATTCGGAATCTATTTAACGAATGGTATCCACGGGATACCAGCAAGAAAGTCCGTGTGGTTTTCCGCCAGAAAGGTACCAGCGGCAAGCATCTTGGAAAGCCACCTTACGGCTACCGTACTGACCCTGCTGATAAAGAGCGTTGGGTGATTGACGAGGAAGCTGCCCCTGTGGTCAAGCGTATCTTTGACCTGACAATTGACGGTAAGGGGCCGGAGCAGATTGCCCGTATTCTGGAACAGGATAAGGTGCTGACCGCAAAGGCTCTGTATGCCAAGCAGTCGGAAAATCACCCTGACCCGAAAAAACGGAAGAAGATGCCGGAACGCCCTTACCATTGGATTGGGCAGTCGGTTGTGGGAATTTTGGAACGGATGGAGTACACAGGCTGCACCTGTAACTTCAAGACCTATTCCAAATCCTACAAGTTGAAAAAGCGTATCCCCAATGCCGTAGAGGATATGTGTATCTTCCCCGACACGCAGGAAGCTATTGTCTCTCAGGCTCAGTGGAACAGGGTGCAGGAGCTTCGGAAAAACAAACGCCGCCTCGCAAAAGCGGAACGGCAAGGGTTATTCTCAGGTTTGCTGTTCTGTCCCGATTGCGGGAAC
This sequence comes from uncultured Oscillospiraceae bacterium, assembly GCA_944385435.1. Lineage (GTDB taxonomy): Bacteria > Bacillota > Clostridia > Oscillospirales > Oscillospiraceae > Enterenecus. The sequence continues at coordinate 19,790 of CALWXG010000025.1, read as the reverse complement.
AAGCTGCATTTCGCCACCTGCAAGAGCTTTGACGGCAAGCAAGACCACTATGTATGCTCTAGCTACAAGAGCAACCGTGGCACTTGCACCGCTCACTATATCCGTGAAGATGTACTCCGTGAAATAGTGTTGGAACGTATTAGGGCGGTCAATGAGTATATCCGGCGTGATGTGGATGGCTTTCAGGAGGAATGGCTGCAATGCCGCAGACAGGATCATGAGAAGAACATCCGTAACGATAAGAAACGGGTGGAGCAGGCAAAGAAGCGCCTTTCTGATCTGGAAATCATCATCCGCAAGCTTTATGAGGACTACGCTCTCGGACACATCAACTTGGCTCTCTACAAGAAGATGTCCACTGATTATGAATCGGAAACTGAACGGTTAAAGCTCGAAATTGAAGTAACGGAAGAATGGGTGGAACAGCAGCAGGAAATGAACGACGGTCTGGATGCCTTTATTGCTCTGACCGAGAAGTATGTAGATGTGACCGAGCTGACGCAGACGATTGTGAACGAGTATATCAAGAAGATACTTGTGTATGCCCCGGACAAGTCCAGCGGCAAGCGGCAACAGCGCATCAAGATTTTCTTCAACTTTGTGGATGAAATTGATATTCCTGTTCTATCCGGAGAAATTATGACTGAAACAACCTATGGACGCAGAAAAACGGCGTGACCCTTGCGGTCACACCGTTCTCTGCCCCATCGCAAGACAAAATAGTTACTTGTCACTATTAAGCCTTGGGGGATCAGGGTTTTCTTTGTCAATACTTTGTTTTTTCTGTAAGATTTATCTTGATTTATTCTCGAAAATGTGATATAATGGTCTATCTGGTAAGTGGAGGGATTTCGATGCATATCAAGGCCATCACCTCAAAGGGCATCACTCGCCTGTACATCTATGAGACCATCTATGAGAGAGATCCGGTCACTGGGAAGGGACGAACCCGCAGCAAGCTGATCGAACCGCTGGGAAGATTGGATGAGCTCCAAAAAGTGTATGATGATCCCATCGCACACTTCAAAGCAGTTTGTGAACAGCGTACCTCCGCAGAGAAGGAGAAACAAAAGATCTCTCTGGAAATTGACCTGGATGAGCAGATGCCAATTGGGGAGGATAGTTTCAAGAACGTGGGCTATGGTATCCTCAAGCACCTGTACAAGCAACTTGAGTTGGATAAATTCTGGAATTGGAAGACCAGGAACCTAAAAGTAGATTACAGCATCGATCAGATTTTCCGTCTGCTGGTATTCGCCCGTATTCTTTATCCGGGTTCGAAAAAACGTACATTTGATCAGAAAAGGATCTTTTTCGAAGGGTTTCATGGATTCAGTTTGGATGACGTTTACTATGCGCTGGATGTTATCGCAAAAAACAGCGAAGCGCTCCAGAAATGGATTTTTGACCATTCTGAAGCGCTGTATCCGAGAGATCTGCAAATCTCCTATTTTGATTGCACCAACTACTATTTTGACATCGGAAGACCCGATACAGACCTTTTGGATGACAATCGGGTCCCTGTTGACGAGAAGGGAAACAAGGTGCCCGCGAAATACAGGAAACGCGGACCGGAAAAGAATCATCGTCCGGATCCCATTGTCTCCATGGGGTTGCTCATGGATCGAAACGGTATCCCCTTGGCCTTTGATCTCTTCCCAGGTAACGAATCTGAAAAGGTTCACATGCGCGATACCGTGTCCCGGGTAAAGAACCAGTTCACCGATACTCGGGTGATTTTTGTCGCTGACCGCGGTTTGAATACCTCTGATAATATCTACTGGCTGAATGGCGACAACACAAAAGAGCACAATCCCAGAGACGGGTACGTGTATGGCCAATCGATCCGCGGTGCCGACCAGGAGTTTAAACACTGGGTTCTGAGCGGCGGTTATCATACAGAAAGATTGGCCGCTGAACGTGATGACGAGGATGTGTTCTTTACCCATAAGTCTCGTATTGTGAAGAGAAAGTTACAAGTTACTGTTACCAAGCCCAACAGCAGCAAGCCAGCTAAAAGGGATGTACTGGTGGATCAGAAACAGATGGTCTACTATTCCGAGAAATACGCAAAGAAGCAAAAGGCAGACCGAGAAGTAATGGTTGCCCGGGCTTTGGACCTCATTGCCCATCCGCAAAGATATGACCGGGTTACCTGTGCCGGCAGTGCTGCCTACATCAAAAATCTGGCTTTCCACAAGTCCACCGGTGAAGTGATCTTGGACAGAGCTCTGCTGCTGGACGAAGAGAAGATTCGCGAGCAGGAACGCTACGATGGGTACTATTCCATTGTTACCAGCGAACTCACCATGTCCGATTTCGAGCTGCGCAACGTCTATCGGGGGCTCTCCCGCATCGAGGACGCCTTTAAAATCACCAAGTCTGATTTTTCCTCCCGTCCTGTTTACGTCTCCACGAACGACCACATCGATGCCCACTTCACGACCTGCTTTACTGCACTTGTTCTCATCCGCATCCTCCAGGCCAAGCTTTCACACAAATATCCCATCGGCCGTATCTTGGACAGTCTCAGGAAATATGGCTGTGTGCCCATTGGCACCGGCTACTACCAGTTCCTCTATTTCGATGAGATCCTTCAGGATTGCGGTGTCCTCTTCCAGATGGACCTGAACAACAAGTACCGCACCCAGCAGCAGTTGCGTCGTCTCCTCCGCTACTAAATTTTTTCGTTACCCACCTCTAACTTTGCGTATAACCCATATACTCAAATCGGCGCATCGCCCTGTTTTCAAGGCGTTGCGCCGATTTCTTTCCAAAGATGAGTTTTTTTGTCAAGCCGCACAATTGGCCGGTAGCTGGCCCCGGCGGGATAGAAAAAGTTCACCTTCTTATCGGACAGCTTCACGGTGAACGCCAGGGCGCGCATGGTCTCCCCATCCACCACAGTGGTAACATCCGCTCCGTTCAGGGAAGCATAGCGGATTTCCTGGCCATGATAGTCATAGATCTGCTCCGGATGCTCCCGGTAATGTCCGGTGGAGTACTGCTTGATCAGGCGGAAAAAGGTAAACCGGCTCACCTTGGGCACCACCAGCATATCCAGCACCCCGTCATCCGGCATGGCCTCCCCCACGGGCATGAAGCCGCCGCCGTAGTACCGCCCGTTGCAGATGCAGATGATGGCGGTGTCCCCCCGGTAGTCCAGCTCTCCCATCTGGACCCGGGTCGGGCGGGTGATGCCCTTGATGAGGGTGTTTACAATCAGAGAGATGATGTAGCCACCGATGCCCCGCACCAGGGGGATGGAGGTGTAGTTGTGCACGTCGGCGGCAATGCGGGCGTCCACCCCGGCGCACACCACCCCGATGCCCAGCTTGCCGTTGCAGTCCATCAGGTCGAAGGGGGCCTGGGGGCCTGCCGCCAGCGCAGGCACGTCTGAAAACAGCTGACGGTAATCCGGCCCGAAAATCTTGAGAAAGTCGTTTCCCGTCCCCAGGGGGACGTTGGTCACCGCCGCATTGTCATAGCCTGCCGCGCCGTTCACCACTTCATTGAGGGTACCGTCTCCTCCGCAGGCGTAGAGGCGCACCGGCGCACCGGTCTCCGCCGCTGCCCGGGCATACCGGCATGCGTCCCCCGCCTTTTGGGTACAGGCGATGGCCCAGGGGACGTCCAGTCTCCGTATGGCCTGCTCCAATCTCATGCGGTTTTCCCCTTTGCCCGCAGCGGGGTTGATGATAAACAGATGTCTCAAAGCGCCCACCTTCCCGCTTCTTCCTTCGGATATGTCCTCATCCCTGTCTCCAGGAAACGCTCACCGGACTCCATACATAAACAGATCACAGCGGAGCATACCATTGTAGAGCTTGCGTTTTTTATCTGCGCGCGCTCCAAAGGCGCGCTCGAACTGGTCGTGGGAGGAGAGCAGATACAGCTGCCAGCCCTCCGGGAATTTGCCCCAGGCCTTCCCGAACGCCCGGTAGAGTTCTTCCGCCTCCCGTTTTTCCATCAGCCGCTCCCCATAGGGCGGGTTGGTCACCACTCTGCCCCGCAGACCGCCCCAATGAAACCGCGTGGCATCGGCCACCTCGAAGTGAACCAGGTCGTCCACCTCCGCCAGCGCGGCATTGTGACGGGCCAGTTCCACCGCTGCCGGGTCGATATCCCCGCCCCAGATCTCATAGCTGCCGTGGTACTCCTGATCCATGGCCTCCTCCACCGCGTCCATCCACACCTTTCCGGGCAGCCAGACCCATTTCTGGGCAGAGAAGGAGCGGTTCAGCCCCGGCGCCCGGTTTCGGGCGATGAGCGCCGCCTCGATGGGAATGGTCCCCGAACCGCAGAATGGGTCGCAGAAAGGGTCCCTTCCCCGGTAGTGGGAGAGGGCCACCATGGCAGCAGCCAGAGTCTCCCGCAGGGGTGCCTCCACCCCCTGAGCCCGGTAGCCCCGTTTGTACAGGTTCTCACCGGACGTATCCAGCATCAGTGTGGCCTGGTCATTCATCAGGGAAAACTGAATCTGGTACAGCTCCCCCGTCTCCGGCAGGGTCTCCAGACCATACTTCTCCCCCAGCCGTTTGGCGGCCGCCTTTTTTACAATCGACTGGCAGGCCGGCACCGACTGAAGCTTGGAGCGCAGGGAGTAGCCCTTCACGGGGAACCGTCCGTTCTTTGGGATCCAGGTCTCCCAGGGCAGGCGCCGCGTCCCTTCAAACAGCTCCTCAAAGCTCCGGGCGGAAAAAGACCCCAGGGCAATCAGCACCCGGGCCCCCACCCGCAGATTCAGATTCAGTCTGGCGATATCCCCCGGGCCTCCCTTGCACAACACCCGGCCGTTCTCCGCCCGGACCTCCGACAGGCCCAGTTTTTCCGTCTCCCGGGCAACCAGGCTTTCCACCCCCAGCAGCGTGGGAATGACAAATTGCAGCGACTGTTCCATCGTTCATGCTCCAGTGTTCAGATTCTGTCCCTCCGGCGGATTTCCGCCGGGGCATCATTTCCCTCAGTATATCGGAAAAGCCTGCCGGGTGCAATCATTTTTACCGGAATTTGTTTGTGCGGAAGCAGTAGCTTTCCAAACTGACCTATGCTATACTGTATCCATCCGGTTCCTGAACATGGAAACCTGAAGTTGCGCTGAAAATTTTACCTGGCGCAAATTAAAGTTGGTAGACAAATTCGGTCCGACCCGTTACGATAGAGGCAGAAAAGGAGGAAGCGCACATGTCATTTGGCGACCGGCTGCAAGCTCTTCGCCGTGGGACCGGCATGACCCAGGAGGAATTCGCCCAGCAGCTGAAGGTATCCCGTCAGGCGGTATCCAAATGGGAATCCTCCCGGGGTTATCCGGAAATTGAAAAAATCATTTACATCTGCAATCATTACGGCGTATCCATGGATGAGCTGTTCGCCGACGAGGTTCCCTTTTCCCCGCCGGTTTCCGCGCAGCAGAAGGAGCTGCCTTCCCAGCCTCTGGAGAGCCCCTCCCTGAAAAAAGCCCTGAGCAATTTCTTTTCCAATCTGTCCCCTCACAATCAGCTGCTGATATGGCTGATCCCCATAGCAGTGGCCATCCTGCTGATCCTTCTGCTCAGCACCAGTCTGATGAAAGGAGCGTCAAATGAAATGGTACCAATGCTGATCTGGCTGGGACTCCTCGTCCTGTTCGCCGCAGGAGAGGCCATCTCCGTGGGGCTGACCTCCATCTGGTTTGCCGCGGGCGCTCTGGCCGCCCTGATCTGTTCTCTGGCAAACGGACCGCTATGGCTTCAGATCACTCTGTTCATCGTGGTCAGCATTCTGTGCCTTCTGGCGGTGCGTCCCCTGGCCAAAAAGTACCTCAATGGCAAAGTGGAGCCCACCAACGCCGACCGCATCATCGGCGTGGAGGCGCAGGTCACCGAATCCATTGACAACATCCGCGGCAAAGGCGCCGTCACCATCGGCGGACTCACCTGGTCCGCCCGCAGCCAGAGCGGCGACCCCATTCCCACCGGCACTTTGGTAAAAGTGCTGCGCATCGAGGGAGTCAAGGTATTTGTGGAGCCCGTCCGGGAACAGGCCCCGGTGTAACGCTGCCTGAAACCGCCCCACTGTCCGGCTCGCCCGGGCAGTGACCAGTCAAGAGAAAAAGGAGGAAGTCACTATGCTCGCACTGTCCCTGGGATTTGATCTCGCCCGTTTTTCCGGCATCATTGTCATTGTGGTCATTATTGTGCTGGTGCTGCTCATCCTGGCCGCCAATGTGAAAGTGGTCCAGCAGTCCAAGGCCTCTGTGGTGGAGCGCCTGGGCGCATTCCGCACGGTGTGGGGCGTTGGCCTGCACATCAAAATCCCCTTCATTGAGCGCATCGCCAAAACCGTCTCCCTGAAGGAACAGGTGGTGGACTTCGCCCCCCAGCCTGTCATCACCAAAGACAACGTCACCATGCAGATCGACACCGTGATCTATTTCCAGATCACCGACCCCAAGCTGTATACCTACGGGGTGGAGCAGCCCATGAGCGCCATTGAAAACCTCACCGCCACCACCCTGCGCAACATCATCGGCGATCTGGAGCTGGACCAGTCCCTCACCAGCCGTGACCACATCAACAGCCAGATGCGGGCCATCCTGGATGAGGCCACCGACCCCTGGGGCATCAAGGTAAACCGGGTGGAGCTGAAGAACATCATGCCCCCCAAGGACATCCAGGACTCCATGGAGAAGCAGATGAGAGCCGAGCGGGAACGCCGGGAAGCCATCCTCCAGGCTGAGGGCCAGAAGCAGTCCCAGATCCTGGTGGCCGAAGGCGAAAAGCAGTCCGCCATCCTCCGGGCTGACGCCGCCAAGCAGGCCAAGATTATGGAGGCTGAGGCCAACAAGGCCGCCCGGATCATGGCCGCCGAGGCCGAAGCTGAGGCCATCACCAAGGTGCAGCAGGCCACCGCCGACGCCATCCGCCTCATCAACGAGGCCGACCCCGGCAAGGGCGTCCTGACCATCCGCGCCCTGGAGACCATGCAGAAAGTGGCCGACGGCAGAGCCACCAAGATCATCATCCCCAGCGAGCTGCAGGGTCTGGCCGGCCTGGCCGCCACCGCCAAGAGCGTCTTTGACTCCGTGGAACCCAACGCTGCCGCCCCCGCCGCCAAACCCAAGCAGTAAGGGGGAAAGCCGCTATGCCCGGCGTCCATCTCACCCTTCTGGGCCGCCGGAAGCTGCGGGAGCAGGGACATTCCGCCCTGGGGCGGGTGATTCGCACCCGCACCCTGTGGTGGATCAAGGTCAACACCAAACCCGTCCGCCGCCACATGGCGGACGGCGCCCGCTTCCCCCACTCCGTCACCTTCTCGTTCCAGGCGGACGGGCGGAGCTACACCGGGCGGGACATCCTGAGCTGGTCCGCCCGGTGCCCCTGCGACGGGGAAGCCGTTGCGGTGCGCTACGACCCGACCCGGCCGGAGCGATGTATTCTGGACCCCCTTCCCGGCGGTCTGGAGCAAACACAATAACCATTTTCTCCGTCCCGCCGTGTTTTCACGGCGGGACGGTTCGTTGAGGTATAAGTTTCCTCCCCCCTGTCCACAATAGGGGCGGAGGTGTTATTATGAACCGAAAACCCAGTATATTCGAAAAAATTGCCGACTTTGTCACAGGGAAAGGATTTTATCTCATTGTGTTGGCCTGCGTGGCCGCCATCGGCCTGTCCGGCTTCGTGCTGATGCGCAGCGTACAGCGGGGACTGGGCGATGATCCGGAGGACCAGCCCGCGGGCGGCTCCGCCCACATCGTGGTCACACCCACGCCAGACGCGACCCGCCGCCCCCAGTACTCCGCTGCCCCCAGCCCCAGCGCAGCCGCTTCTGCGCAGCCCAGCCCGACCCCCTCGCCGTCCGCCGCCCCGGAACCTGCCGCAACTCCTGAACCGGAACCCGCATCCGTCCCTCTGGTGTTTACATGGCCTGTCAGCGGCGCTGTCATCGTCCCGTTCTCTGTGGATGTCCTTGCCTATGATGAGACCATGGGAGACTGGCGCACCCACAGCGGGCTGGACATTGCCGCCGATCTGGATACCAGAGTCCTGTGCACCGCCGCCGGCACGGTGAGCGCCATCTATGACGACCCCCTCATGGGCACAACGGTGATTGTGGAACACGGCAGCGGCCTGACCAGTCTCTATGCGAACCTGGCAGACACCCCCGCAGTCCAGGTGGGGGACGAGGTCTATACCGGCACCATTGTGGGGGCAGTGGGCGATACCGCCCCGGCGGAGAGCGGCCGGGCCTCACACCTGCATTTTGCCCTCTATCAGGATGGGCAGGCTGTAAACCCAGAGGACTATCTCCCGGAAAAATAACTATTCACAATCGTTTTAAGGGGCTCCGGACGCTTGTCCGGAGCCCCTTGCAGTTTCTTTTTCAACTTCCAATCGGGCTTCCGCCCTCTCTTTCAGCTCTCCATGTGCTTTCCCAGAAAGCCTGCCGCCGCCTGGGCCAGCTTCACCTCCACTTCGCCCAGGGGTGTGCCCTCTCCCTCGCTGAGAAAGATCACACAGCCCAGCACATCTCCCTCCGACAGAATGGGAACCGCAACCAGCACCTGATACTTCTCGCTGCCGTCACACAAAAACACCGGCTGCCCGCTGGCCCGGAAACTCTGCCGTCCCTCCATGATCTGCTCCACCCGGGAGGAGATCCGCTTGTCCACCACTTCTCTCCGGGGCACTCCGCCGGAGGCGATGCAGTTGTCCCGGTCCGTGATGACCACTGCGGTCCCCGCCACCCGGCTGAGGGTATCGCAAAGCTGCACCGCGAAATCCGTCACGTCCCCCAGCTGCGAATACTTTTTGAAAATGACGCCTCCCTCCCGGTCCGTATAGATTTCCAGCGGGTCACCCTCCCGGATCCGCATGGTCCGCCGGATTTCCTTGGGGATGACCACACGGCCGAGGTCATCGATTCTTCTGACAATTCCTGTTGCTTTCATAGTTTCAAACCTTTCTGTTTATCACTTCACTGCTGTGCTTGCGTTCACTCAGACAATCCGCTCCACTTCTCGTGAAAGAGTTCTTTACCCCAATATTATCCGCAGTTCACAACAACTTATTCCGTCTGCGCCCCTGTCTGATTTTTCCACATCATTTTGAGGAAAAAGTTATCTCAGGTGGTTAAATAATTGAATATAGGAAATATTTTTGACGAATAAGTTGTGTTTTTCCTCTTGATTTGTCCGCCGCCGCCTGCTACAATCTGAAACTCGGGAGGGCAATGAGGCAGCGCTTCAACCCGCCCGGAAAACTTTTTCCAAACCATTAAGGAGTGAATGTAACCAGTGAAAAAGAGACTACTTGCGGCTGTGCTCAGCGCCTGCATGGCGATGACGCTCCTGCCCGCCGCGGCACTCACCGCTTTCGCGCAGGGCGCGGGGCAGGGCGGAAACGCAGCAGTCAACCAGACCACCTCTACCGAGTACCCCACTCTGGCCGCCGCTGTGGAAGCGGCTCAGGACGGGGAAACCATCCAGCTGCTCCGGGACGAAACCGTCTCCGGTGCCGGCAAGGGCAAGAATCAGGCCGCCGTCAACATCACAGCCGACATTGTGCTGGATGGAGCCGGCCACACCATTACCACTTCCGATTTTGAACTGGACGGATCCGGTAACCCCCAGGCCCACATCATCACCGTGCAGAACGGCGCCCAGGTCACCATCCAGGATCTGACCATTCAGGGCAGCGCCAGCACCAAGCACGGAATCAACGTCTGGGCCACCGGCTCCGGCGACGCCGTCACGCTGAGCGTGGAGAATGTGGCCATCCTCAACTGCGGCACCGCCGGCATGGTGGTGAACAACAGCACCGTCACCGCTTCCGGGCTGACCACATCCGGCAATGTCTGGGGCGCGGTCAACGTGGACAACAACGGCAGCTTCACCCTCACCGGTTCTGATAACGCCATGGAGGAGGCGGTCAAGCTCTGGACCGAGAAACCCGCCGGTTCCGGCGCGGGCGCCGTCACCATCGACGTGAGCGGGTCCAACCTGAAGCCGGTCAGGGGTGAGGGCGCTTCCCTGAAGGGCTATACCTATTACACCGACAACGTGGCGGAGCTGGGCGAGGGCTACAACCAGACCACCCAGACCATCTATGAGGATCTGGACACCGCTCTGGCCGCCGTCTCCGCCGGTCACACCCTGAAGGTGGTGCGCAGCGCCGCCCTGGACAGCGCCGCCGTTCTCCCCGCCGGCGTCACCCTCACCGTGGAGGAGGGCGTCACCCTCACCACCAATGATCAGCTCTCCGGCGAGGGCAACATTGTGAACAACGGCGCCATCTCCGGCCAGGTCACCCCCACCGAGCCCACCGCTCCGGACAGCTACCGGGTCACTTATCTGGCCGATGGTCAGATCTGGTTCACCCAGGTGCTCACCCAGTCCGGCGGCCAGCTCACCTTCGTCCAGCCCACCGATCCCGTCAAAGAGGGACACACCTTCACCGGCTGGGATTACGGCGACCATGTGTCCGTCTCCGGGGGCACCGTCACCCTCACCGTAGGCGCGGAAAAGACCTACACCTTCCAGGCCCAGTGGGAGCTCATTCCCGTCACCTACCCCGTCTCCGTCACCCCTGCGGACCACGGCCAGGTGAGCGTCAGCCCCCAGCAGGCCGCCCAGGGCACGGAGGTCACTATCACCGTCACGCCGGAAGAGGGGTATGAGGCGGACCATGTCGCCGCAGCGCAGCAGGACGGCAGCGATGTGACTGTCTCCGCTCAGGAAAACGGCACCTACACCTTCCAAATGCCCGCCGCTGCCGTCACCGTGACGGTGAGCTTCTCTCCCATCCAGGAGGAAACCCCGGATGACGAGGAGAATCCCGATGATGAGGAAAAGCCCGAGCTTCCCTTCCGCGATGTGAGTGAGCACAATTGGTACTACAGCTCTGTCTGCTACATCTGGGACCGCGGCCTGATGAACGGGACCGGCGACGGTCTGTTCAGCCCCGCCTCTCCCGTCACCCGGGTCATGCTCATGACGGTTCTGGCCCGACTGGACGGCGAGGACACCACCGGAGGCGCCACCTGGTATGAGAAGGGCCTGGCCTGGGCCATGGAGCAGGGCATCTCCGACGGCAGCGCTCCCCTGGATCACATCACCCGGGAGCAGATTGTCACCATGCTCTACCGCTACGCCGGCAAGCCCCAGGTCAGTGAGAATCACCTGTCCGGCTTTGCCGATCACGGCCAGGTGTCCGGCTGGGCCCGGGACGCCATGAACTGGGCCGTCTCCATCGGTCTCATCAAGGGCCGGGACGGCAAGCTGGCGCCTCTGGCGGATGCCCCCCGGCTGGAGCTTGCCGCCATGCTGCACCGCTTCTGCGTCAGCACCGGCAGCTGACACCAATCCCGCAAGCGCAGCCAGCTCAAAACGCAGTGTGCCCGGAGAACGGCTTTCCGTTCTCCGGGCACACTGTTCTCATTTCTCCCTGCTTCTGTGTCCCAGCAGGCGCTCCCACAGCGAGACGCCCTTCTTCTTGTGCTGGACCGGCTGCCCCTTGGGCGCCGCCTCCACCGCATCCCGCATCAGGACATCGTGGCAGTTGACCATGCCGGTGCGGTCCGTCACCGGGTGATAGAGGCCATCCGGGCCCATGCGCCGGGCCTTGGTGTTGTCCATACTCTGCACCTCGATCAGGCGGTGGATTTTTTCCCGGGCGGCTTTGCTGCGGATGGGGATCGGGCAGGCCACCTCCACCCGCCGTTCCATGTTCCGGGTCATGAAGTCCGCAGAGGAAATGTAGAGGATCTCCTCCTGATCCCGGCCAAACAGATAAATCCGGGCATGCTCCAGGTACCGGCCCACAATGCTGGTCACATGGATGTTCTCCGTCTCTCCCTCCACGCCGGGCAGCAGGCAGCAGATTCCCCGGACAATCATCTCAATCCGGACCCCCGCCTGGGATGCCTCACGCAGCTTCAGGATGAGATCCAGGTCCGTCACCGAATTCAGCTTCAGGAAGATGTAGCCCCGGTCCCCTTTTGCGATCTCCCGGTCAATGAGCACCATCAGCTTGCTCTTCAGGGTGTGGGGCGCCACCATCAGATGCTGGTACTCCCCCTCCAGGTTTCCAATAGCAAGATTCTTGAAGAATTCCGTGGCATCCGCTCCGATGCCGGGATCTGCGGTGATATAGGACAGGTCGGTGTACTGGGCCGCAGTCTTCTCGTTGTAATTGCCGGTGCCCACCTGGGTGATGTAGGAGACTCCGTTGCGGTCCTTCCGGGTGATCAGGCACACCTTGGAGTGCACTTTATAGCCGTCAAAGCCGTAGAGAATCCGGCATCCGGCCTCCTCCAGGCGCTGGGACCAGTCGATGTTGTTCTGCTCATCAAACCGGGCCCGCAGCTCGATCATCACCGTGACGTCCTTCCCGTTCTCCGCTGCGGCGCACAGATACTCCACCAGCTTGGCCCGGCTGGCCAGGCGGTAAATGGTGATTTTCACGGAGATAACCTCCGGATCACTGGCCGCCTCCTTGATCAGCTTCAGGAAGGGATCCATGCTCTCATAGGGGTAGGAGAGCAGCACATCCTGCCTGAGCACCTGGGGAATCACCCGCTCACCCGGCACCAGGCAGGCCGGCGCCTGGGGACTGAAGGGCGGATAGGTCATGGCGGAGTGGAGGGTGGCGGGCAGTTTGTCCGCCAGGGAGAACACATAGCCCATCTGCATGGGGGAAGAGGTGGTGTACACCTGCTCCTTGGTCAGGCCCAGGTGCTGGCAGAAGTAGTCCCGGAACCGGCCGCTCACCTGGCTGCCCAGCTCCAGACGCACCGGGGCCAGCTTGGTGCGGGAGCGCAGCAGCTGCTTCATCTGGGCCCGGAAATCCTCGTCCACGTCAAAGGCCTCATCGTTGGGGGTAATGTCGGCGTTGCGGGTCACGCAGAACACCGTCTTCTCCACCACTTCATAATTGCTGAAAACCTTCTCGATCTGGCTGAGCAGAATGTCCGGCATTTTCACGTAGCGCACATCCGCGCCGGGCAGGAAGAGCACCTGCGGCAGCGATGCGGGCATCGGGATCACGCCGAACACCTCGCCCCGTTTGTCCTTCAGCAGCGCGCCTACATGAAGCACCTTGTTGACAAAATGGGGGAAGGGGTGGTGGCTGTCCACGATCTGGGGGGAGAGGATGGGGTTGATCTCCCGGTCAAAGTACTCCCTGACATACTTCTGTTCCGGCTTTTCCAGCTGCCCCACGCTCAGTTCGCAGATCCCGTACTCCGCCAGCTGCTTCTGGATCCCGGCGCAAACCTTGTCCTTCTGGGCAATCAGGGGGCGGACGGCATCGTAAATGGCGTCCAGCTGCTGGCGGTAGGTCATGCCGGATTTCTTGTCCACCGCCTCCCGGTCCACTGCATCCAGGTCGTGAAGGCTGCCCACCCGGATCATGAAAAACTCATCCAGGTTGCTGGTGAAAATGGATACAAACTTCAGCCGCTCCAGCAGGGGGACAGATTCGTCCTCCGCCTCCTGAAGCACCCGCTCGTTGAACCGCAACCAGGACAGCTCCCGGTTCTGTGTAAATCGCATCGAATGTTCAATCATGTTCTTTCTCTCCTTCCAGCATGTGCAAGAGATAGCCTTCCCGTACTCCGTAGGGGCTGGCAGAGAAGGAATCACAATGGTAGCGGTTGGCCACCGCCTCCAGAATCGCCATGCCGGGCAGAATGGTGTGCACCCGGTCCGGCGCCGCCTTGATGATGGCGGAAATGAGTTGTCTCCGGTCTTCTTTCAGCAGCTTGCGCACTTTTTTCAAGCGCTTGCACGGATAGCCGGCATAGCCGGACTGCTCCTCAAACAGCTCGTCGTTCAGCGCGCAGCTGGCCCGGCAGGTGCCGCCCACCCCGTACAGGCAGGCCGCCTCCTCCATGGGAAACTCCGCGTCCCGCAGCAGGTCGCAGGCATATTCCGAAATGTGCTTGAGCTCCTCGGGGGTGGGCACCACATCCCGGACAAAGCGGTTGAACATATTCAGGGAGCCCATGGGCAGGGAACAGACAAACTCCGCCTTCCCATCCTGGAAGCACACCAGCTCTGTGCTGCCGCCGCCGATGTCCACCAGCAGGCCGTTCTGCGTGTTCAGCGCCCGGAACGCCCCCTGGTAGTCCAGCAGGGCCTCCTCTTTGCCGGTCAGCACCCGCACTTCCAAACCGCAGGCCACCCGGATCGCCTGGATCACCTGCTTGGTGTTCACCACGTTGCGCAGGGAGGCTGTCGCAAATACAAAGGTCTCCCGGGGCTTCACGCTGTCCAGAATCGCCTGGAATTTCTTCAGAACCTCAATGGCCTTCTGGATTCCCTTGGGGCTCAGGCACTGTTCTCTGTCCACATATCCCGCCAGGCCGGCAGCCTGTTTGCTGTTGAGCATCTGACGGGGCTCGCCGTCCACCACCCGGTACAACACCAGCCGGATGGTATTGGATCCGATATCAATGACCGCGTACATGTAAAATCTCCTTTTCGCCCGGTATCGGGCTTCTTTTTCCTCTTTCTCATCAGTCAGGGGCCTATCATTCCAATGGTATCTTAAGGATATGCCGAAAAAAACTCCACCATACCTCTGTTATGGCGGAGTAAAAAACATGTAAATTTTTTGTCAGTTACGGCAATCTGCCGTACAGGCTCATTTCATGGCGCAGTTTTTTCGCCAATTTTGCCGGGAAGCTGCCCGGCCGGGCCCGCCACAGCCAGTTGGTTCCCACCGTGGAGGGCACGTTGATCCTCGCCTCATTTCCCAGGCCCAGCAGGTCCTGGGCCTGCACCACGGTGAGGTCCGCCACGCTGGCCCAGAGGTTGCGCATCATGCCCCAGTGGTATCCCTCCGATTTGTTCAGGCGCAGATATTCCCTGGCATACTGTACGGACTCCGGCGGCGCAGCGTCCATCCACCCCTGAATGGTGTCGTTGTCGTGGGTTCCGGTGTACGCGACGCAGTGCGGAACAAAGCAGTGGGGCAGATAGGCAGACGTGCTGTCCCTGGCGTCGAAGGCAAACTGGAGCACCCGCATGCCGGGAAACCCGGTATCCGCCAGCAGCTGGTGCACCGTCTGGGTCAGGAATCCCAGGTCCTCCGCGATGATTCTCGGTTTGCCCAGCTTTTCCCCGATTGCCCGGAACAGATCCATGCCCGGGCCCGGACACCAGTGGCCGTTGCGGGCGGTATCGTCCCCATAGGGGATGGCGTAATACTCATCAAAGCCCCGGAAGTGGTCGATACGAACCACGTCATACAGCTGAAGCTGAAACGCCACGCGATCCACCCACCAGCGGTAATGCTCCGCTCTGAGCCGGTCCCACCGGAACAGGGGATTGCCCCACAGCTGTCCATCGGCGGAAAACCCGTCCGGGGGACAGCCCGCCACCTCAGTGGGCGTCATGGTTTCATCCAGCTGGAACTGGTCCGGATTGGCCCACACATCCGCGGAGTCCAGGGAGACATAGATCGGCAGGTCGCCGATGATCTCCACGTGATGGGCGTGGGCAAATTCCCGCACCTGGGACCACTGCCGGAAGAAGAGATACTGCACCGCCTTCCAGAACTGGATTTCATCCGCCAGTTCTTCTCTCGCCTGTTCCACAGCCTCCGGACGGCGCAGACGAAGCTCATCCGGCCACTCGCTCCAGGCCACACCGCCCTGGCTGTCTTTCAGCGCCATAAACAGGGCATAGTCCTCCAGCCAGTCCCACTGCTCCAGGCAGAAGCGGTCAAATTCCGTCCGGTCTCCGGCCAACAGCCGCCGGCACGCCTTTTTCAGCACCGGGTAGCGCACCTGGTACAGCAGGCCGTAATCCACCCGCTGGGGGTCATCCCCCCACTCCAGTTCCGCATACTCCTCCTGTTGCAGCAATCCCTCCTCCTCCAGCAGATCCAGATCAATGAAATAGGGATTGCCGGCACGGGAGGAAAAGGACTGGTACGGAGAGTCCCCATAGCTGGTAGGCCCCAGAGGCAGGGTCTGCCAATAGGACTGCCCTGCCTCCTCCAAAAACAGGATAAACTCCTTGGCCGCCTTCCCCATGGTCCCGATGCCATAGGGAGACGGAAGGGAGAACACAGGCATCAAAACACCCGCACGCCGCATCACAGCTCACCTCTCTCAGAAAATCAAACTCAGAACTCCAACTCAGCCCCAATCCCGCCGGACCGTCACGCTCTCCCCCGCCAGCAGCTGGAAGGGTGCGGTCTCATGGACCGGGGGCAGCTTCCGCTCCAGCCGGTCCAGCAGAATATCCGCTCCCCGCTCCGCCATCCGCTTCGTATCCTGGCGGATGGTCGCCAGTCTGGGCACCGAAAATTCCCCCACGGGAATGCCGTCAAACCCGATGACGGAGATGTCCTCCGGCACCCGGAAGCCTTTGTCCCGCAGGGCGCGGATGGCGCCGATGGCCATGACGTCAGACAGGGCAAAAATGGCCGTCATTCCCGGATTCCGTTCCAGCAGCCGCCCGGTAGCGGCATAGGCCCCCGCAAAGGAATACCGGCAGGGCTCACACTGCCGCTCCCCGTCAAAGGGCACGGCGTGCTTCTCAAAGCTGTTCCGGCACCCCACGATCCGCCGGTAGCTGATCTGGGAACCGGACCAGTTGCCGCCCAGAATGCCGATGTTCCGGTGGCGGTGGGAGAACAGATGGTCCGTGGCCCGCTCCGAGGCCGCCGTGTCGTCCGTGGATACGCTGGACAGATTCGCAAAGCCCAGGGACTGGGCCGAGTTGGTCAGCAGTACGCAGGGAACGCCGATGGGGGCGAAATCCCGCTGGAAATACTCCAGATCTCCCCCCAGGAACAGAACTCCGGGCGGTTTGTACTCCCGGCAGACCTGGAGGGCAAAGGCCACCTCGTTGGCGTCCTCATCCACATAGTATACCGCGGCGTCCATACCCCGGTCCTGCACCCGCAGCTGCACTTTTTCTACCATCTCAGAGAATAACATATTTTGTGTGCCCTTGACAATCACAGAAATGCGCTTGCCCGCCTGCTGCTTCAGATGCCTGGCATTGCTGTTGGGCCGAAAGTGGTGCAGCTCCACCACCTCCATCACCCGCTGCCTGGTCTGCTCGCTCACATCCGGGTACTGATTGAGCACTCTGGATACTGTGGCCACACTGCACCCGGACAACCGGGCAATGTCTTTGATGGTCATACCGTCACCGCCTTCCGGGAAATGGGGTTATCCTTTCACAGCTCCGGATACAACGCCCTTGATGATATGCTTCTGGCCGAAGAGATAGACGATGATGATGGGGATGATCGCCAGCATAATACATGCCATCATGGGTCCCATTTCCACCCGGCCATAGCTGCCCCGGAAGAACTGGATCAGCATGGAGATGGTCTTGTATTTGTCTACATCCAGGATGAGGGTGGGAAGCAGATAGTCGTTCCAGATCCACATGGCCTCCAGCACCGCCACCGAGATCATGGTGGGGCGCAGCAGGGGGAACACGATGTAGAAGTAGGTCTGGATGGGGTTGCAGCCGTCGATCATGGCAGCCTCCTCCATGTCAATGGGGACGCTGCGCATGAAGCCGCAGAACATGAAAACCGCCAGGCCCGCGCCGAAGCCCAGGTAGATGATCCACAGGGTCCACGGCGTATTCAGGTGCAGGTCGTGGGCAGTGGAGGACAGGGTAAACATCACCATCTGGAAGGGCACCACCATGGAGAATGCGCACAGCAGATACAGCGCCTTGGTGAACTTGTTCTCCACCCGGGTGATGTACCAGGCAAACATGGAGCAGAAAATCAAAATGGCCAGCACCGAAGTGACGGTGATCAGGACCGTCCAGAACAGGCTCATGAAAAAGCCCTGGGTGTTGACGGCGTTTTCATAGTTGGCAAGCCCCGCGAAGGTCTCCGCAGTGGGCAGTTCAAAGGCGGTGCTGGTGGAGATGGCGTTTTCCACCTTCAGGGAGTTCATGAGCACCATGAAGATGGGATACATATAGACCACACACACGATGGTCATGATAACGCTCAAGAGACGGTGGGAGCGCTGAACACGTTTTCTCATTGCTGTACCTCCCTCTTGCGGGTAACCCGCAGCTGAATCAGGGCGATGGCCACTACGATCAGGCAGAAGATGACGGCCTTGGCCTGGCCGATGCCCCGCCACTGGGGCCCGGAGCGGCCGTAGAAGGTATAGTAGATGTTATAGGCCAGCAGTTCGCTCTGGTGGGCGGGCTGGCCGCCGGTGAGGGCCATGTTCTGGTCAAAGAGCTTGAAGCTGTTGGTGATGGTGAGGAACAGGCAGATGGTGATGGAGGGCATGAGCATGGGCAGCTTTACCTTCCAGAAGGTCTGCCAGCGGGTGGCGCCGTCGATCTCGGCGGCCTCCACCAGGGTGTCCGGAATGCTCTGCAGGCCGGCCACGTAAATGATCATCATGTAGCCGATCTGCTGCCAGCACATGAGGATCACCAGGCCCCAGAAGCCGGCGGTGGCATCCAGGGCAAGCAGGGGCCGCTCCAGCAGGCTGAGCACGCAGTTGAGCAGGATCTGCCAGATATAGCCCAGCACGATGCCGCCGATGAGGTTGGGCATAAAGAACACCGTGCGGAAGGCGTTGGTAGCCCGGATGCCCTTGGTGAGAAGGACGGCCACCAGCAGGCCGCCCACGTTGATAGCGATGGTGGTCACCACCACAAAGGCGCAGTTGTACCAGAAGGCGTGGGTGAAGGTGTTGTCGCTGATGGCGCGCACAAAATTGTTGAATCCGATGAGAGTGGCGTCCCGCACCGTGGTGAACTGGCAGAAGGCCAGGTACACGCCCTCCACGAAGGGGATGATAAAGCCGATCACAAATGCGGCGAGGGTGGGCAGCACAAAAATCGGCCAGTATTTCTTGATCGCTTTTTGCACAATGGTTCCTCCTTACAGAAAAGATACGCCGCCCGGGCAGACCGTGCTCCGTCCGGCGCACGGTCTGCCCGGACAGCGTTCCAGGAAAACTCCGCTTCCCTGATTGGAAAAGGGGCTGCCGGAGCAACTCCGGCAGCCCCGTAAAACCTGGGTGTTTGCCTTGTTTCTCTCGGAGCTCAGCCGTTGGCCAGCTGATACTCGGTGGCCCAGTTGTCCACGAAGGCGGACACCACGCCGGCCCAGTTCTCGTCGGTCTGGTCGGCGGCGTACACGGCCAGGGCGGAGCCAACCATGTTCTTCCACTCCTCAGAGGGCATGGTGGTGAAGTTCCAGCTGATGGGGGTCTTGCCCTCGGCGGTCATCTCCACATCCAGGCGCACGAAGGGGTTGGCGGACTCGGGAGCGGCCTTGAAGGGGATGGCGAAACCCATGCCGGCCTCGCCGGAGGGCATGGCGCCGGCGCTGCCGGTGATGGCCTGGAGCGCGGTCTCGTCGGTGACGCACCAGTACATGAAGTCCAGGGTGGCCTGGATGTTCTCCTCGCTGGCGTTCTTGTTCACGCACCAGTAGTTCTCAGAGCCGGTGCACAGGCCCTGGTTGGCCTCGTCGCCCACGCCGAAGTACAGGGGAATCATGGTCACGTCCTCATCGGACAGCTTGCCCTCGCCCACCACATTGGCGTACTCCCAGGAGCCGTTCTGATAGAACACGGCCTGGCCGGTGACAAAGTCGTTCAGGGCGTCGTTGGCGGTCTTGGCGGTGAGCTCCGCGGGATCGCAGGTGGCGTTGTTGATGTACAGATCCCACACGGCCCGGTACTGATCCAGATAGGTGCCCTCGATGGCGTCGGTGGAGGTGATGCCCTTGTCCTGGTACTCGAAGTAGATGGGCAGGTTGGCCAGGTGGGTCTTGAAGCGCCAGTCGGAGGAG
>CALWXG010000024.1 GCA_944385435.1 uncultured Oscillospiraceae bacterium | reverse complement strand
AATAGAAATATCTCCCAAATCAAGCCTGTGAATTAGGATAGAGCTCTTTGGATCATACCCTTTTGTCGCTCAAATCACATTATGACAAAAAGCCATGCAGGCCGCACGAAACCGGTCCGCATGGCTTTTCCCCCATCTGGTCTTCCCAGGTTTTCGCCAACGATCCTCATTTCCGCTCTCCGGAAAATCTGTTCTTGCATTGCTGGCCTCCGGCAGATATAATTGGGAAGGCCGCCGGCTCCCGGCGGCCTTCCAACAGTTTTCAAACAGGGAGGAGTCTGTCTTGGACTACGATCTGCTGCTCAACGGCTGCTGTGAAATGGGCTGCCGCCTGCTGGGGTGCGGCGCGGAAATTCATCGGGTGGAGGACACCGTTCACCGCCTGTGCGCCGCCTATCAGGTAAAAAGCGAAGTGTTTGCCATCCCCAACTGCCTCATTGTCAGCGTCACCGACGGCCAGGGGCACATCCACACCCGGATGCGCCGGGCGGAAATCCGGGGCATCGACATTGAGGCCCTGGAGGGCTACAACGCCCTGTCCCGCCGGCTGTGCGCCGCCCCGCCGGAGGATCCGGGGCAGATCGCCGCTCAGGTCCGTCAGGTGGCAGCCGGGCTCAAGGGCTACGCCCCCTGGATGCACCTGATGGGCTATTTCATCGGCGGCGGTGCCTTCGCGCTGTTCTTTTCCGGCGGCTGGCTGGAAGCCGTCGCCGCCGCCATCGCCGGACTGCTGTCCGGCCTGTGTCTGATCCTCCTCAACCGGTCCCAGTCCAACTTCTTTATCAGCACCCTGGCCTCCGGGTTCGTGCTGGCCTTTTCTGCCTACGCCCTGCTGGCCTTCGGTATGCCGGTAAATATTCAAGTCGTCATCACTGGTGCCATCATGGTGCTGGTGCCCGGTCTGGTGTTCACCAACTTCATGAGCGACCTGCTCACCGGAGACATCGTGGCGGGGCTGTCCACCTTTGTGCGGGCGGTGCTTACCGCCGGCGCCATCGCCCTGGGCACCGGCGCTGCCCTTGCCCTGTGCCTGAACCTGTGGATACTGCCGGGAAGCAGCAGCACCGTCCACAACTATTCCCCTGTTCTCTACTGTGTTTTTGCCTTTGCGGGCTGTCTTGGGTTCTGTTTCCCATACAATGTCCAGGGACTGGGCGGATTCCTGTGCTGCCTGGGCGGTGCACTGGGCTGGGCCGTCTACCTGGCTGCGCAGGCCATCACCGGGAATCCTGTCTATCTGCCCAGCCTGTTCGCCGCCATCTCCGTGGCCATCTACGCAGAGATCATGGCACGGCTGCGCAAATGTCCCGCCACATCCTATCTGGTGATCTCCTACTTTCCTCTGGTTCCCGGCTTCACCATCTATCAGGCCATGGAATACGGCATTCAGGGCAACACGCAGTTGTTCATTGAAACCTTCATCCGCACTTTCGGCATCGCCGGCTGCATCGCCTTGGGCACGCTGGTGGTATCCACCGCTGTACGCATTCTCCAACACCGTCACAGAAAGAAGGGGTGCTGAACCATGTCCCGCTATACCACAATCCTCCTGGATGCGGATATGACCCTTTTCGACTTTCACCGTTCTGAGCGGGAAGCTTTGAAGCGGGTCTTGGCCCGTTACGGGCTGGCTCAGGACGAGCAGGTGATCCGGAACTATTCCAAGATCAATGCCGCGCTGTGGGATGCCTTCGCCCGGGGCGAGATCGACCAGGATTTCCTGGTGGTGGAGCGGTTTGCCGCTCTCATGCGGGCTCACGGCGGGACCGCCGACCCCAAAGAGGTCAACCGTAGTTATGAACTGGCCCTGGGGGAGGAGGCCTGGCTTCTGCCCGGAGCAGAGGACTTCTGCAAGGCCCTGAGCAAAACCGGGCTCACCCTGGCCATTGCCACCAACGGTCTGCCTGCCGCCCAGCGGGGCCGCTACACCCGCACCGGGCTGGACCGCTACATCCCCCATCTATTCATTTCTATGGAACTGGGAGCCCAGAAGCCTCTGCCCGCCTTTTTTGACCGGATCTGCGAGACCCTGCACCTCTCCGACCGAACCCAAGCGGTCATGGTGGGCGACGGACTGGGCACCGATATTCTGGGAGGCAACCGGGCAGGGATCGACACCATCTGGTACAACCCGGACCATCTCCCCCTCACCGGCCCCGCCGTCCCCACCTATACCGCTGCCAGCTATGACGAGATTTTGCGTCTCCTGGCTTGACCCCAGCGTTACAGAGCTCCTCCGCGCATCCAGCCTCCCACAGGCCGGGTGCGCTGTTTCTTTTTTACAGGTTATTGTTACCCTTTTGTAGTTGACGCTCTTCCAGTCGAATGATATAGTAAATTGTCTTTTGAAAGGAAGTTTGGTCGAAATGCATCGCAAAATAAAATTCATCGCACTGATTGCCGCTTTCTCCCTGTGCCTGTCCCTGGCAGCCGGCTGCAGCACGGCCGGAGACGGTCCTCTCCCCGGACAGGATCCATCCTCGCCCGCGTCCCAGCCTGCACCTACGCCGACCCCCACGCCTGAACCCACGCCGGAGCCTACACCCCAGTTCCCCCTGTATGAGTTCGGCACTCCCCTGGAGCAGAGCGATCCGGTGGCCGACGACACATTCTTTGATACCGCAGTCTTTCTGGGCGACTCCCGCACGGAGGGCCTGCAGCTGTTCAGCGGTCTGAAAAACGGCACCTTCTACTGGGCCCGGGGCATGAGTGTGTTCCGTGCGGACAGCGAGGATTACAAGATCTTCGACGTGGACGGGGAAATGTTCACCCTGGTGGGCACACTGAGCAAAAAGCAGTATGACTCGGTGTACATCATGATCGGCATCAATGAGCTGGGCTATCCCGCCGAGAGCTATGAAACCGGCATGGCAACACTGGTCGACAAGGTCATCGCCGCCCAGCCCAACGCCGTCATCTACCTTCAGACCCTCCCCCCGGTGAACGACACGGTGGCCCAGCAGAGCGGTCTGGCGTACTACATCAATAATGAGAATGTCAACCGGTTCAACGAGGCCATTGTCCGCATTGCCGCTGAGAAAAAGGTGGTCCTACTGGACACTGCCTCCATCTACCGGGGGCCGGACGGGCAGCTGCCTGCTGAGCTGGCCTCCGACGGAGCGCATTTTGTATACAGTGGCTACACCATGTGGGCAGACTACCTGCGCTGCCATGTGATGGATCCGGACCGGTACTTCTATAACCGGTCCCTGACAAACGGGGAGGTGGGTTAACCTATGAAGCGGACTCTTTCCCGCGCCGGCCTTCTGGCCGCCGCGCTGGCCCTGATTCTGGCCCTGGGCGCCTGCGGCGACAACTCCGCCCAGCAGCCGGTCTACACCCTGGACAATGCCCAGACACTGCTGGACAGCGGCGCCTTCGACCCTTCCATGGCCCAGGTCCCCTCAGATCTGGTGGCCGGTCTGTACGGCCTGGACACCGACAGCCTGCAGGACTGTGTCTGCTACATGGCCACCAACACCTCGGTGAGCGCCGATGAGCTCACCATCCTCATCCTCTCCGACGAATCCGCCGCCCAGGCCGCAGTGGAGGCCTGCCAGGACCGCGTCGAGAACCAGATCGCCGTGTGCGAGAGCTACGCGCCTGCCGCCGTCCCCCGGCTGGAGGATGCGGTGATCCGCCAGGCCGGCAACACCGTGCTGCTGGCGGTGGGTGATCCGGCCACCCTGCCCGGTGCGGTGGATGCACTGGACTGACCACAAGAAGAGTTCATGAAACTGATTTCGCGCATTCTCTCGGTCATCACAATGGTCGTAGGCATCCTGCCCCTGACTGCCGGCGGCATCAACATCGGATTCTCCTTCCACTCCGGCTTCCCGCCCCCCTGGCCATCGCCCTCACGATCCTCGTGGTAGTCCTGCTCATGGTGGGCGGAGTGCCGGACGTGCTGTGCGGCCTGCTGTGTCTGCGGGCCGCCACCCACCCCCCACAAGGCCACCGCCGCCATCGTCTTCGGCGTGCTGGCGGTCATTCCCGGGGCGGTGAACCTGTATCTGGCCACAACCACCCAGCACCTGCTCAGCTGCGTGGTTCCTGTCCTCTATCTGGTGTGCGCCATCGCCGTGAAGGCGAGCGCCCGGCGCAGCTGAGACTGCCGCCCAATTAATCCGCAAATTCAGTTGCCAGATCCGGCATACGCTGATTCATCGATTGCTTTTGGAGCGCTGTGGTGTTCATGCCGGGGAGGGCTTTACCGCCCTGTTTCCTGATGGGTGGCATAACATTACCCTGGAAGTATCTTGGGAGCCGACCGACACTGGCTGCTGGTACATCTCCACTCCAGGATTCAGTTACGTCTGCCCGATTGGGTTGTCTGTTAAGGTATGATAGCTTAGGTGGTACAGACAAAGCCGGCCCAATGGCCGGCTTTGTCTTGTTTTCTTCATTTCTACATTGCTATAAAAATGATTTGTGCTACAAGGATGTAGTTGTTGAAGGTCTCAATGGGCCACCTAGCTTTGCAGGCACTGAATACCGCATCTGCCGGATTTTTTGAGGTTGTCTCCAGGAAGTATACGCCGGGCCATTTACACGGTTCCTCATACTTTTCCTGCGTGTATTCCGATTCGCCCAGCTCCATGTTCATTTTGAAGCTTTTGCACTTGGAATTGTTCTCATCTGTGTCCTTGCAGACCTTTTGGCGCCCAAATCATAACATAAATAAAAATATATAAACGGGGGTTGACATCCAATTATAAAATACATATAATATAATTATGGAAGCACTGATGTTTGAATGGGACCCAAACAAGAATGAGATCAACAAAAAGAAGCATGGCTTATCTTTCGAGACAGCAAAGGAGGTCTTTTATGACGAGTTCGCGATCCTGTTCGATGATCCGGATCATTCGATTGACGAAGATCGCTTCCTCATCATAGGGGCGACCAGGACAGAACAAATTTGCATTGTAAGCCATTGCTATCGCGACGCAGAGGACACTATCCGTATTATCTCGGCAAGACGGGCAACCAAAACTGAGCGACAAGCTTATCTTGACAGAATTTGAGGTGATAGTATGAGAGACGAATATGACATCAATGAATTAAATCCAAGAAAGAACCCCTATGCGAGCCGTTTGAAGAAGCAGATTACGATTAACCTCGATAGCAGCACCATTGATTACTTCAAATCCATGGCGGAGCATGAAGGAATTCCCTACCAAACTTTAATCAATCTTTATTTAAGAGATTGCGCCGACAACCACAGACAGCTTCAGATGTCCTGGCTGTAAGGCATTTATATTGTACCATAATTATTTGCGGCGGAGCTGAAAGGCTCCGCTTTTTTCTTGATATACGGTAAATACATGCTCAGCGCTTGAAATTCTTCCACGCATTGTGGAGATAGTAGTAAGGGATCACCAGGGCCACCGCATTGACCACAATCAGCATGATGATTCCTCGGTGCGCAGGAAGTTCACCAACTGGGGCACAAAAAGCAGCACACTCAGAGTCACGGTGAACAGGAACTTCTTCCTGGCCAGAATCGGCCCGAACAGGCCGGCCATCACCTGGAAGACGTATCCGCCATCGGTGAGGGCCAGGATTTCCAGAGCTTTCTCCCCGGACACGCCCAGTCCGGACACATCCGCCTCCCCCGTCTCCCTTCTCCGCGCAAAAAAGCAGGACAGAGCGCCATTTACGCTCTGTCCTGCGGTTGTTTGGCTGGACGTTGTCCCTCAAGGTTGCCCGGGCTGATCCGGGTCAGAGGGTTGATCCGGCTTCTCTCCGGGCTCCGGCTCTGTGGGCGGAGTCTGATCCGGCTTCTTCTCCGGCTCATCCTCCGCCGGCAGCGGCGGCATGGGGATGGGCTCGCTGGTCATGTGGATGGACCGGGCAGGGGGCTCGATGTCCCCGCTGCGGGTCACGCTCTCCGTGGAGGCGTAGGGGTCCTCCGCCGTAGAGGGATCCCGGCCCTCGATGATGGCCACCATCTCCGCGCCGGTAATGGTCTCCTTCTGGAGCAGATAGGCGACTACCTTGTCCATATCCTCCCGGTTTGCCTTGATGACCTCCACCGCGGTGTGATAGCACTGGTCCAGGATCTCCTTCACCGCCTGGTCCATCCGGGCGGCGGTGTCCTGGGCGCAGTCCATGCCGTAGCCGCCGTCCAGGTACTGGTTGCGGCGGGAGGCCAGGGCCATCATGCCGAACTCGTCGCTCATACCGAACATGGCCACCATGTTCCGGGCCACGTTGGTGGCGTCCTGAATGTCCTGGCTGGCGCCGTTGGTCATGGTGTTCATCACCACTTCCTCCGCCGCCCGGCCGCCCATGGACACGCAGATCTTGGCCATGAGCTCGTCCTTTGTGCGCAGCTCGGTCTTGTCCTCTTCCGGCATCAGCAGGGTGTAGCCCAGGGAGCCCTGGGTGTGGGGAACAATGGTGATCTTCTGCACCGGCTCGGTGTTCTTCTGCTTGTAGGCCACCATGGCATGTCCCACCTCGTGGTAGGCCACCAGCTTCTTCTCGAATTCGGTGAGGACGCTGCCCTTCTTCTCCGTGCCGGCAATCACCAGCTCGAAGGCGGCCAGCAGATCCTCCTGGGTCACCAGGCGGCGGCCCTTGCGCACCGCCCGCAGGGCGGCCTCATTCACCAGGTTGGCCAGATCCGCGCCCACGCAGCCGGCGGTGGCCAGAGCCACCTTGCGCAGGTTCACGTCCTCCGCCAGCTTGATCTTCCGGGTGTGCACCTGGAGGGTGGCCAGACGGCCGGCCAGGTTGGGCCGGTCCACAATGATCCGGCGGTCAAACCGGCCGGGACGCAGCAGGGCCTGGTCCAGCACCTCGGGACGGTTGGTGGCCGCCAGCAGGATGATGCCCTTGGTGGGGTCAAAGCCGTCCATCTCAGCCAGCAGCTGGTTCAGGGTCTGCTCCCGCTCGTCGTTGCCGCCCATGCGGTTGTCCCTGGACTTGCCGATGGTGTCGATCTCGTCGATGAACACGATACAGGGGGCCACCTTGCTGGCCTCCTTGAACAGGTCGCGGACACGGCTGGCGCCCACGCCCACGAACATCTCCACAAAGTCGGAGCCGGAGATGGAGAAGAAGGGCACGTTGGCCTCTCCCGCCACCGCCTTGGCCAGCAGGGTTTTGCCGGTGCCCGGAGGGCCCACCAGCAAAGCGCCCTTGGGCAGCTTGGCGCCGATCTCGGTGTACTTCTGGGGGTTGTGGAGAAAGTCGATGATCTCCGTCAGGGACTCCTTGGCCTCGTCCTGGCCGGCCACGTCCCGGAAGGTGACGCCGGTCTGCTTCTCCATATACACCTTGGCGTTGGCCTTGCCCACGCCGCCGATGCCGCCGAAGCCGCCGCCGGACCCCATCTTCTTGAACATATACCGGTAGAGGAACACCATGGCCACCACCAGGATCAGGGTGGGCAGCACATAGCTGACCACGGCAGAGAACATATACTGTTCGTTGGTGATCAGTTCCGAACCGGCCTTCACGCCGTGGTCCACCAGCAGATCAATCAGGCCGTCGTCCGATACGCCGGTGAGCGGGGCGCACTGGAAAACCACAGAGGAGCTGTTGATCCCCTGTCCTCCGGTGAGCATGTCCATCAGGTTCATCCCGCTGGTGCCCAGCTGGTTGAGCATCTCATCCTCGTATTCCTTCAGGGGGGGAGAGTCCTCTTTCAGGGTGAACTTGTAGACGTTGGAACTGATATCCGCCTCTTCCACATAGTCTTCCTCCACCCAGCTGCGGAACTGCGTATAGGAGACCGTGATGGCTCCCGACGAGCGCATGGAGCTCATGCAGGTATTCAGCAGCACCACCAGCAGCACCGCCCAGATGACGATGCTGAGAAAGCTGAGGGAGGACTTCTTTTTGTTATTGTCATTCTGATTACTCGGTTTATTGGATCCCGCCATAGGCGCACGCTCCTTCATAGATGGGAGGCGTTTTCCCTCCCCCGGCACGGCCCTCTGTCTGCTCCAGACAGGCTGTGCCCGACCTTCAAATCCGCCTTTTCCTCCGGGGGCGCAGATTTGATGAGCTTTATTCTAACATATTTCACAACCAAAAACAAGGAATGTTCACCCCTGCCTTGTAAACTTTCTATGACCGCTTTCGACACTCCGGAAAAAGATCGGCCCACGGCCGTATCCTATGTATTTTTCCTCTTTTGTTCCACCGGAAAACATGTTATGATTGGAAAGAAAACCGACCTGCCGGCTGGAATCAGCCGGTGTATTGATAAGGAGTGTACGTCTATGGAAGAGAACAAACGCCGCCGGCCGGCCAGGCAGGAGGAGGACGGCGCGGACGGCCTGATCGAGGGCCGCAACGCAGTCACGGAGGCCCTGCGCTCCGGCACGGCCATCGATAAGGTCTACATCGCCAAAGGGGATACGGACAATACCCTGGGCTACATCGCCGCCGCGGCCCGGGACCGGGGCGTGGTGGTGGTGGAGTGCGACCGGCGCAAGCTGGACGCCATGAGCCGCACCCACAGCCACCAGGGCGTCATCGCCGTGGCCGCCGTGCGCGCCTACGCCAGCGTGGAGGACATCCTGGCCGCCGCCCGGGAAAAGGGGGAAGCCCCTCTCATTGTGGTGTGCGATGAGCTCAGCGACCCCCACAATCTGGGCGCCGTCATCCGCACCGCGGAGTGCGCCGGAGCCCACGGGGTGGTCATCCCCAAGCGCCGCTCCGCCGGCCTCACCGCCGTGGTGGCCAAGACCAGCGCCGGCGCCGTGAGCTACCTGCCCGTGGCCCGGGTCCCCAACCTCACCGCCCTGCTCAAGCAGCTGAAAGAGGAGGGCATCTGGGTCTACGGCACCGCCGCCGACGGCTCCACCCCCCTCTACCGGGCCGACCTGAAGGGCCCAGCCGCCATCGTCATCGGCAGCGAGGGGGACGGCATGAGCCGCCTGGTGCGGGAGCAGTGCGACTTCCTGGTGTCCATCCCCATGCGGGGGCAGCTCAACTCCCTGAACGCCTCCGCCGCCGCCGCCATTGTCCTGTATGAGGCGGTGCGGCAGCGCGGCTGAGGCCGCCCTGCCCACCCCATTCATTTCCCCCAAAAGGAGCCTGAACATGTCATCAGACCGCAAGGATCAGGAGAGAGAGAACCAGAAGCAGTATTCGGTGGATGAAATTCTGGCCGAATACGGCACCGGAAAATATCCAAAGCCCTCCCAGAAGGTGGTGCCCTTCCCGGAGCGGCAGCCGTCCGCCGCCCGGCAGGACACCGTTCCCCTTCTGCCGGAGGAGCGGGCGGAGTCTGTCTCCCCCACCACGCCGGAACCCGGCCCGGACCCCTTCCCGGTGACCCGCAGCCGGGACAGGCGCGGCCCGGCACCCGCCCCGGAAGGGGAAAAAGCCCCCGCCCCCGTGGCGGAAATCGTCCCGGACGGCATCGGCCGGCACCTGGCAGCCCGTCTGTCCACCCTGATGCGCCGGGCGGACCACTACGCAGACCACATGTACGACCAGGCCGAGCCCGACGAGGAGACGGTGAAGGCCGAGCGCTACATCCCCGGCGTGGACCGGGAGGAACAGCCGGCCCCGGCACCTCCCAAACCCCGCGCTGCAAACCGCCGGCCCGCCCGGCTCTTCCCGGACACCGCCCCGGCGGATCTGGCCGAGCGCTGGCAGCGGGGTCTGAAGGGGCGCAGGATCCGCACCGGCCTGGGCTTTCTCGCCGGCCTGGCCGCGGCGTTTCTCTCCCTGGACGTCCCCTTCCTGGACTGGAGCGCCGCCCCCATGCCCACCGTCCGCCTGGCCGCCCTGGCCGGACTGCTGCTGCTCACAGGCCTGCTGTGCTGGGAGCTGCCTGTCCGGGGCCTGTCCCAGCTGGTCTCCCTGCGCCCCGGCGCGGAGACCCTGCTGGCCCTGGCCTGGCTGTTCACTCTGGCGGACACCCTGCTGCTTCTGGCAACCCAGTACCGGCAGGGTCTGCCCTGCTGCACAGTCACCGCCCTGTGCCTCGCCTTCGCCTTCTGGGGCGACACCCTGCACCGACGGGGCGACCGGCTGAGCGCCAAGACCGCCGCCCTCACCCGCACCCCCTATGTGGTAACCCTGGATGACAGCAAATGGAGCGGCCGGCCGGCCTACGCCAAATGGTCCGGCTCCACGGTGGGCTTCGGCAGCCAGCTTCAGAGCGAGGACGGCGCCCAGCTGGCCTGGCGCATTGCCGCGCCCCTTCTGATGCTGGCCTGCCTTCTGTGTTCCCTGATGGCCGCGGTGAACTGCGGCGACCCGGCCCGGTTTCTCTGGTCCGCCTCCGCCTGCTTCACCGCCGCCTGCCCCTGGTCCGCTCTGCTGGCCTACGCCCTGCCCTACCAGAAGCTGGCCCAGCGTCTGCACAAGATCGGCGCCGCTCTGGCCGGCTGGCCGGGCGTCTCCCGCTGCCGGAGCGCCGGCATCCTCATGACCGATCTGGACCTCTTCCCCCCCGGCAGTGTACAGGTGGCCCAGGTTCGGGTCTTCGGCGGCGTGTCCACGGAGAAGGTGGTGGCCTACACCGCCACCCTGCTGCGGGTCTTCCAGTGCGGCCTCACCCGCCCCTTCCACGATCTGCTCCGCGCCCAGGGCGCCATCTACCGGGAGGTGTCCGGTGTGCGCCCCCACGAGGGCGGCCTGTCCGGCATCATCCGCAACCAGGAGGTGCTGGTGGGCACCGCCGCCTTCATGCACCTGATGGACGTGACCCTGCCCCAGGGCCTGAACATCAAGCACGGGGTATTCTGCGCCATCGACGGCCAGCTGGCCGGCATGTTCCCCCTGAACTACGCCATGAGCTCCGCCGTCAACCCCGCCCTGTCCGCCCTGATGCACGCCGACGTGTCCCCCATCCTGGCCACCCGGGACTTCAATCTCATCCCCGCCCTGCTGGAGCAGAAGTTCAAGCTCCCCGTGGACAAGATGGAGTTTCCACCGGTGGAGCGGCGGCTGGAGCTGTCCCAGCCGGACCAGGAGCACAGCGACATCCCGGTGGCCCTGCTGGGCCGGGAGGGGCTCAACGCCTACTCCGAGGCCGTGGTGGGCGGCCGCCGTCTGCGCTCCACCCTCCGCCGCAGCCTGGTCTTCACCCTGCTGGGCGCCGTTCTGGGCGTCTGCCTCACCTTTTACCTCACCTATGTGGGCGCCTGGGACTCCCTCACCCCGGTCAGCTTCCTGGTGTTCATGCTGGCCTGGCTGGTGCCTGAGCTGCTGCTGGCCAATTGGGTGAACCAATACTGACGGCTTGACAAATCAGACGTTCCCTGCTACATTGGTTATACCACTCGTTTCCGAGCCCTCCGGCCTAAAGGCGCACGCCCATGGCCGGACGGCCTGGGGCAGCTGTTCCCGCCGCCCCACGGGGTCAGCGACAGAAATGTCCTGGCCTTCCTTTTCTGAAAAGGAGACAGAGATTGCCGACACAATGCTCCCGATCCGGTCTGTGGCCGGACCGGCTTTTGCGCATGGCCGCTTTGTCTTCGGACGAAGTGGCCATTTTTTCTCGCCCTGCGCGAATGAAAGGAGCATGTCCTGTGAAACCCATGAAGAAAACCCTCGCCCTGCTGCTGGCCCTGTCCCTCTGCCTGTCCCTGGCCGCCTGCGCCGACTCAAGCGGCCGGAATTCTCAGGCCCCGTCTGGCCCGGCGTCCGAGCCCCCCGTATCCCAGCCCGCCTCTGAGCAGCCCGGAGAGGACGGCGGGGAGCTGGCCGCCGCCGAGATCCAGGTGTTCATCGCCGCCTCTCTGGAGAACGCCTTCCAGGACATCATCGCCCTGTACCGCGACAGCCAGCCCAATATCACCGTCACCTACTCCGCCGACTCCTCCGGCACCCTGCTCACCCAGATCCAGGAGGGGTTTGAGTGCGACATCTTCTTCTCCGCCGGCGCCCGGCAGATCAATGACCTGGAGGCCGACGGCCTGGCCATAGAGGGCACCCGGGTGGACCTGCTCCAGAACAAGGTGGCCCTGATCACCTACAAGGGCTCGGGCACCAGCGTCACCACCCTGTCCGAGATCGGCAATGCCGCCTCCGTGGCCCTGGCCGGCAGCTCCGTCCCCGTGGGCCAGTACACCCGCACCGCCCTCCAGGCCCTGGGCATCCTGGACAGCGGCAAGGACGCCGCCGAGTTCACCGCCCAGGAGGTGTCTGAGGCCCTGGGCGGGGTGGAGATCAACGAGACCGCCAACGTCTCCGCCACCCTGAACGCCGTGGCGGAGGGGTCCAACGAGGTGGGCACCGTCTACTATTCCGACGCCTACTCCCGCATCGACGACGTGGAGATCCTGGAGCTGGTGGACAGCTCCCTCACCGGCAGCATCGTCTACCCCATGAGCCGGGTGGTGAACGCCGGGGCGGACCAGGCCCAGACCGCCGCCGCGGACGACTTCTACGCCTTCCTCCAGACCGACGCGGTGATGGACATCTTTGAGAGCTACCTCTTTGTGAGCAACCTGGAGGGGTGAGGTTCTCCCCCCCTGTGACGAAAGGACGGTGCGCGCATATGGCTGAGGTGCTGGACGTGCTCCGGGACCTGGACTGGTCCCCCCTGTGGATCTCCCTGAAGACCGGGGCGGTGGCCACCGTGCTGTGCTTCTTCCTGGGCCTGTGGGCCGCCCGGGGGGTGCTGAAGCTGAGGCCCCGGGCCCGGGCGGTGGTGGACGGCATTCTCACACTGCCCATGGTGCTGCCCCCCACGGTGGCGGGCTTCTTCCTGCTGCTGGTCTTCTCCCTGCGCCGGCCCTTCGGCGGCTGGCTGTTTGAGAACTTCGGCCTCAAAGTGGTGCAGAGCTGGGCCGGCTGCGTCATCGCCGCCTCGGTGATCGCCTTCCCCCTGATGTACCGCAACGCCCGGGCCGCCTTCGAGCAGGTGGATGTGAACCTGATCTACGCCGGGCGCACCCTGGGCATGAGCGAGGGGGCCATCTTCTGGAAGGTGGTGATCCCCAACGCCGGGCCGGGCATCGCCGCGGGCACCATCCTCACCTTCGCCCGGGCCCTGGGGGAGTACGGCGCCACCGCCATGCTGGCGGGCAACATCGCCGGCAAGACGGGCACCATCTCCCAGAAGATCGCCATGGTCATCCAGAACGGAGACTATCTCACCGCCGGCATCTGGGTGGTCATCGTCCTGGTCATCGCCTTTGCCATTGTGGCCGCGGTCAACCTGATCTCCGCGAAAAAAGAGAAGAATCCCAAACGCTGGTGAAGGGAGGCGCCCCATGTCCCTGGAGGTAAACATCCGAAAACAGCTGGGCACCTTCACCCTGAACGTGTCCTTTTCCGCCCAGAACGAGGTGCTGGCCCTGCTGGGCCCCTCCGGCTGCGGCAAGTCCATGACCCTGCGGTGCATCGCCGGGGTGGAGCGGCCGGACGCGGGCCGCATCGTGGCCGACGGCCGGGTGCTCTTCGACTCTGCCCGGAATATCGACCTGCCTCCCCAGCAGCGGCGGGTGGGTCTGCTGTTTCAGAACTACGCCCTGTTCCCCAACATGACGGTGGAGCAGAACCTGGCCGCTGGCCTGGGCTGGGCGGGCCGGAACTCCCCCCTGGTGGCGGAGTACCTGCACCGCTTCCGGCTGGAGGGGCTGGAGCATCACCTGCCCCGGCAGCTGTCCGGCGGGCAGCAGCAGCGGGCGGCCCTGGCCCGGATGCTCATCACCCGGCCGGCGCTGCTCATGCTGGACGAACCCTTCTCCGCCCTGGACGCCCACCTGCGCTGGGAGTTGGAGCAGGAGGTGCTGGCCATCACCCGCTCCTTCGGGGGCACCACCCTGCTGGTGAGCCACAACCGGGACGAGGTGTACCGCATTGCCCGCTCCATCGCCGTCTACGGCCAGGGGACCATCGACCGGGTAGGGGAGAAGTGGGAGCTGTTCCGCCATCCCCGCACCGCCGTCACCGCCCGGCTCACCGGCTGCAAGAACATCGCCCCCGCCCGGTGGGGGCAGGGGCAGGCAGCCGTGCCGGACTGGGGCCTGACCCTGGCCGCCCCGGCGCCGGAGGAGCCGGCCAACTGTGTGGGGCTGCGGGCCCACTACCTCCAGGCCGTGAGCCGACCGGGGGAAAATGTGTTCCCCTATGAGGTGGTCTCCTCCATTGAGGATACCTTTTCCGTCATCCTCATGGTCCGCCCGGTGGACGCGCCCCGGGCCCGGCCCATCCGCTGGGAGCTGTCCAAGGCCGACTATGCCGCCCTGCCCCCGGGGCAGCTGGTGCGCATCCCGCCGGAGGCCCTGATGCCCCTCACCGACCCCGCCTCTTAGGCCGCGAAAGCAGGCCTTACCCTTCCAAAAACCGCGGCACCCCGGCCTGAATTCCCAGGCCGGGGTGTCTTGACTTTTCCCGCTCGTTTTCCTATAGTCTGGAGTGACGGGCCGTATCCGGCCCAAACCGCACAGAGAGGAGCCGTGCCTATGAACGCAAAGCAGCTGGTGGAACAGATGAGCCTGGAGGAGGTCTGCTCCCTGCTCAGCGGCGGCAGCCAGTTCACCACCAAAGAGATCCCCCGGCTGTCCATCCCCGCCCTGTTCCTGGCCGACGGGCCCTGCGGGGTGCGCAAGCAGGCCGGCTCCGCCGACCATCTGGGGCTGAATCCCAGCCTGCCCGCCACCTGCTGGCCCACCCCCTCCGCCCTGGCCAACAGCTGGGACCTCCCCCTGCTGGAGGAGGTGGGCCGGCTCACCGGAGCGGAGGCCCGGGCCCAGCGGGTCAACGTGCTGCTGGGCCCCGGGCTGAACCTGAAGCGCTCCCCCCTGTGCGGGCGGAACTTTGAGTACTTCTCCGAGGACCCGTTCCTGGCGGGCAAGCTGGCGGCGGCCTATATCCGGGGGGTGCAGGCCAACGGCGTCGCCGCCTGTCCCAAGCACTTCGCGGCCAACAGCCAGGAGACCCTGCGGATGCACTCAGACAGCATCCTCGATCCGCGCACCTTCCGGGAGCTCTACCTCACCGCCTTCGAGATCGCCGTCCAGGAGGGCCGCCCCTGGTGCATCATGTCCTCCTACAACCAGATCAACGGCACCTTTGCCAGCGAGCACAAGCTGCTGCTCCGGGACATTCTGGTGGACGAGTGGGGCTTCGACGGCTTCGTGGTCACCGACTGGGGAGCCTGCAACGACCGGGTGGCCGGCATCCGGGCGGGCTGCCACCTGGAGATGCCCACCACCGGCGGAGACAGCGACCGGGCGGTGGCGGCGGCCGTCCGGGCCGGGCAGCTGGACCGGGCCGCCGTGGACCGGCTGGCGGAGGAGTACCTCCGGGTACTGGAGCGGACGGCCATCCCGGAGGACGCCCCGGACAGCTTCGACGTCCAGGCCCATCATGCCTTCGCCCGGCAGGCCGCCGGGGCGTCCATCGTGCTGCTGAAAAACCAGGACAACCTGCTCCCCCTGGCCCCCGGCACCCGGGTGGCGGTGATCGGGGACTTCGCCGGAGCGCCCCGGTATCAGGGCGCCGGCTCCAGCGCGGTGAATCCCACCCGGGTGGACATCCCCCTGGACTGTCTGAAGCGCAGCGGCCTGGACCTCATCGGCTATGAGCCCGGCTTCCCCCGCTGCGGCGGGGCGGACGGGGCCCGGCTGGCCGCGGCGGAGGAGCTGGCCCGCCGGGCGGACGCGGTGCTGTTTTTCCTCGGCCTGGACGAGCTGGCCGAGTCCGAGGGGCTGGACCGGCCCCATCTGAAGCTCCGGGACAACCAGATTGCCGTGCTCCAGGCGGTCTGCCGGGCCAATCCCCATGTGGCGGCGGTCTTCTCCGGCGGGGCGCCGGTGGAGTGCCCCTGGCTGGACTGCTGCCAGGCCCTGGTGGCCGGCTATCTGGGGGGCCAGGCCGGGGCGGGCGCCATGGCGGATGTGCTCACCGGGCGGCGCAACCCCTCCGGCAAGCTGGCGGAGAGCTGGCCCGTATCCCTGGAGGACACTCCCGCCCACCGGTATTACCCCGGCCCCCAGCGCACGGCGGAGTACCGGGAGGGGCTCTTTGTGGGCTACCGCTACTACGCCTCCGCCCGGGTTCCGGTGCGCTTCCCCTTCGGCTTCGGGCTGAGCTACACCCGCTTTGCCTACTCCGATCTGGCCGTCTCCCCGGACCGGGTGCGCTTCACCCTCGCCAACACCGGGGACCGGGCCGGGGCGGAGATTGCCCAGCTCTACGTCTCCCTGCCGGACAGCAAACTCTTCCGCCCTGTCCGGGAGCTGAAGGGCTTTGCCAAAGTGCACCTGGCTCCGGGAGAGCGCAGGGAGGTGACCATTCCCCTGGACAAGCGGGCCTTCCGCTATTTCAATGTGAAAACCGGGGGCTGGGAGACGGAGGGCGGCACGTACCTGCTCCAGGTGGGCTCCTCCAGCCAGGACCTCCCCCTGTCCGGCACCCTGGCGGTGCCGGGCACCGGTGCGCCCCTGCCCTATGACCCGGCACAGCTGCCCAGCTACTGCTCCGCCCGGGTCACCCAGGTGGAGGACCGGGAGTTTGCCGCCCTGCTGGGCGGCCCCATCCCCCCGTCCCGGTGGGACCCGGACGCCCCGCTGGAGCTCAACGACACCTTTGCCCAGCTGTACTACTCCAAAAGCTGGTTGGGCCGGCTGGTCTGGCGCATCCTCACCTGCCGGCTGAACCGGGCTGCACGGCGCAGCCGGCTGGACCTGAATACCCTCTTCTCCCTGAACATGCCCTTCCGGGGGGCGGCCAAACTCACCGGCGGCATGGTCACCATGGAGATGGCCCGGGCGCTGGTAACGGTGTTCAACGGCCAGTTCTTCCGGGGTGCGGCCGGACTGCTGCGGGCCTGGATCCGCAGGGGGCGGCGCAAATAGAACATCCGGGCGGTTCCCTTTGGGGAACCGCCCGGACCGTTTGTCAACCAATGATGAGCCAGGCCGCCAGGAGCACCGCCAGCAGGCCCACATTGCACAGGGTGAACCAGAGAAAATAGGACTTCTTCCGCTCCGGGTACTCCTGGACCACCTGTTTGTAGGAGATCAAGCTGGCCATTGACGCGATCAGCGTACCCAGGCCGCCCAGATTGCAGCCCACGATCAGCCCGTCCCACTGCTGGGAAAATCCGGACAGCAGCAGCGCCGCCGGCACGTTGCTGATCACCTGGCTGGCCACCACCGCCACCGGCACCTCATGGCCGGACAGCACCGAGGCGATCAGATTGCGGAACGCCTCCACATTCCCCAGATTCCCAATAAAAATAAAGAAGGCAATGAAGGTGCCCAGCAGGGAGTAGTCCACAGACGCCAGCAGCTTCCGATCCGCCGCCAGGAGAAACACGGCGATCACCGCCGCGATGACCAGGGGCGGAATCAGCTTGAAAATGCCGCCCAGACAGATGAGAAACCCCAGGGCACTGAGCAGCAGCACCTTCCGGCTGCCCAGCTTCGCATCCACGCTCACCGCCGCAACGGCCTC
Organism: uncultured Oscillospiraceae bacterium; assembly: GCA_944385435.1. Lineage (GTDB taxonomy): Bacteria > Bacillota > Clostridia > Oscillospirales > Oscillospiraceae > Enterenecus. Next base: position 18,133 of record CALWXG010000024.1, on the reverse strand, counting down.
TCCCTTTCCCAGCAGCACCAGCAGGATCAGGCAGAGGGCGGAAATCAGCACATAGGGCAGCATCAGCAGGCACAGCGCGCCGAAGCTCATACCGGACTGGGTGTACAGATACAGATTCTGGGGATTGCCCATGGGGGTGAGCATGCTGCCCAGATTGGCCGCCGCTGTCTGCAGCACCACCAGAGGCACCACCAGCCGCTCCTGCCCCGCCAGCCGCAGAACGATCAGTCCGAAGGGCACGAAGGTGATCAGGGACACGTCGTTGGTCACCAGCATGCTGAATACAAAGGGCAGGAAGACCAGGATCAGCAGCATCACCTTGGAGTGGGTGGTGCGCCGCAGCAGATAGTCCCCCAGGCACAGGAACAGGCCCGCTTTCTGGAATCCCTTCACCACCGCCATCAGGCTGAACAGCATGGCCAGGGTATCCCAGTCTATGTAGGAGAGGTAGGCCGGTCCGGGCGGGACAACGCACATGGAGACCACGGCCAGAATCACCGCGATGCACAATACCGTTTCCTTTTTGAAGAACGCTCCCACTGCCTGCATCCGTCTGCACCTCACCCAGGCCACAGCCTGCCTGTTTTTCCCGGTTTCTGTGGAACCGGCAGTTGTTTAGTTTAGGCTTTTCTCCCGGTCCTGTCAAGGTTTGCAAAGCACTTTGCTCCGGCTTTTCCCGCAAATCTCCCCAAATCTCCGCCCCGCATTGCATTGTCCCGCCTGCGATGCTACAATACGATACAGCACAGGAGGTGACCGCACCATGTACCAATTTGACCGCAGGGAGTACGACGCCAGAATGGCCTGGTACCGGCAGGCCAGGCTGGGCATGTTTATCCACTGGGGGCTTTACGCCATCCCCGCCCGGGGCGAGTGGGTCCGCAGCACCGAGGAGATGCCGGAGTCGGAGTACCTGCGTTATTTCCAGGAGTTCTCCGCTCCGGATTACAACCCCGCCGGTTGGGTCCGGGCAGCAAAACAGGCCGGAATGAAGTACGTGATTCTCACCGCCAAACACCACGACGGATTCTGCCTCTTCGACAGCCGGTACACCCGGTTCAAATCCACCAATACCCCTCTGGGGCGGGATGTGGTGGCGGATTTCCTCCAGGCCGCCCGGGCCGAGGGCCTGCGGGCGGGACTCTACTACTCCCTGCTGGACTGGCACCACCCGGACTATCCCCACTGGGGCGACGCCAACCACCCCATGCGCCGCCATCCGGAGTGCGGGAACCAGGGGCGCAGCTTTGAGCGCTATCTGGACTACCTCCACGCCCAGGTGGAGGAGCTGTGCACCAACTACGGCAAGCTGGATCTGATGTGGTTTGACTTTTCCTACGGCAATCTGCGGGGCGAGGCCTGGAGGGGCGCCCAGCTGGCGGAGATGGTGCGCACCCTGCAGCCGGGGATCATCCTGAACAACCGCCTGGAGGTCAGCGGCGAGGGCTTCGGCTCCCTGGCCGCCGGGCACCCCACTCCCTGCCATGGGGACTTCATCACCCCGGAGCAGATCATTCCCCCCCACGGCCTCCAGGACGCCCTGGGGCAGGACCTGGCCTGGGAGGCCTGCGTCACCATGAACCGGCACTGGGGCTACTGCGCCGCAGACCGGTTCTTCAAGCCCGCCTCCATGCTCCTGCGCGGCCTGGTGGAATGCGTGTCCAAAGGGGGCAACCTGCTGCTCAATGTGGGACCGGACGCCCGGGGCAATCTCCCGCCGGAGTCCCTGGATTGTCTCAACTCCATGGGCCGCTGGATGGCCCGGAACGGGGCGAGCATCTACGGCTGCGGCAGGGCCGGAACCGACAAGCCGGAATACGGCCGGCTCACCCGGAACGGAGCGCATCTCTACGTCCACATCTTTGAGAACACCCTGGGTCCGCTGCCCCTCCCGGGGCTGAAGCGGGAGCAGATCCGCTCCATCCGCGCCCTGGCCACCGGGGCGGAAGTTCCCATCTCCACCAGCTGGGTCCACAGCGACTACCCGGACATGGTCTTCGCCGATCTGGGCCCGGACCCGCAGCTCCCCGACCCCATTGACACCGTGCTGGAAATCACGTTGAACGAACACTGACAGACAAAGGAGTATCTTGGATTATGAAGCGCTATGAGAAGGAAAAAGTTCAGGCCCGCGTCACCCACGTCCCCGGCGAGTACCTGCGCACACAGTACTATCTGGACCGGGACCCTGCGCAGGTCACCGTGGGCATGGGCGAGGACTGGACGCCGCTGGCCTGCAAGGAGGTGTACGGCCAGGCGGTGAAAACCGTGTTGGCCCAGAAGTGGGAGAGCTGCGACTTCGACCTCTCCCCTGCGGCGCAGCTGGGCCAGCCCGGGCTGTTCGCCGCCCTGGAGGGCATTTACGGCGGCAGCTACCGCCAGCGCTTTGCCCTGGACGGCACCTGCGAGCCGCCCCTGACCTGCTGCGCCTCCGGCGAGGGCTGGACTGACCGGGACCTGGATCAGGCCGTCCGTCTGGCGCGGCACATCCTTCAGGTGCGCAACCTGGTCAACCGCCCGGCCAATCTCCTCACCCCCGCCCGGTTCGCCTGCGCCCTGGAGGAGATGGCCGCCGGCCTGCCCGTCCAGGTGCAGGTGTACGGCCGCGCCCAGCTGGAACAGCTGGGCCTGAACGCCCTGCTGGCCGTGGGTACCGGCAGCGGCAACGACCCCTGCCTGACGGTGCTGCGCTACACCGGCGCGCCGGACAGCACAGAGCGGCTGGGCCTGGTGGGCAAGGGCGTCACCTGCGACACCGGCGGCTACTGCCTGAAAAACGCCAAATCCATGGCCGGTATGAAGGGCGACATGGCCGGCGGCGCGGCCACCGCCGCCGCGGTGTGCGCCCTGGCCGCCAATGGGGTGCGGGTGAACGTCACCGCTGTCATCCCCGCCTGTGAAAACCGCATCTCCAATCTGGCCATGCTGCCGGGCGATGTGATCACCTCCCTGTCCGGCCAGACCATCGAGGTGCTGAACACCGACGCCGAGGGCCGGCTCATCCTGTGCGACGCCCTCACCTGGGCCATCCGGCAGGAGAACGCCACCCGGCTGGTGGACGTGGCCACCCTCACCGGCGCCATCTACGCCATGCTGGGCCACGTGGCCGCCGGGGTGATGGCCAGCGACGACAGCTGGTATTCCGCCCTGGAGGACGCCGCCGCCCGGTCCGGGGAGCGGTACTGGCGCATACCCGCCTTCCCCGAATATGAAAAACTCATCGACAGCGAACTGGCCGACGTGCGCAACAACTCCAAAGACGGCTGCGGCGCCATCACCGCCGGGCTGTTCCTGAAGCGGTTCACCCAGGACCTGCCCTGGCTGCACCTGGACATCGCCGGCACCGCCGACGGCAGCACCCCGGTCTGGCAGCACCAGGTGCCCGGCGCCACCGGCGCCGCCGTGAGCACCCTGTATCACCTGGCCGCCGGAATGGAGGAATCCTAAGTGAAAAAAGAGTACATTCTGGAGGCCTGCGTGGACTCGGTGGAGTCCGCCCTGGCTGCCGCCCAGGGGGGCGCCACCCGCCTGGAGCTGTGCGCCAATCTGATCCTCGGCGGCACCACCCCCACCCCCGCCCTGTTTGACGCGGTGCGGGAGGCAGTGGACCTGCCGGTCCGGGTGCTCATCCGGCCCCGGTTCGGGGACTTTCTGTACACAAACTGGGAACATGAGATCATGTGCCGGGACATCTCCACCTTTGCCGCCCGGGGCGCCTGTGCCTTTGTCTTCGGCGCCCTGCGTCCCGACGGCTCCCTGCACTTGGAGCAGATGGCAGATCTGGTGGCCGCCGCCCAGGGGCTGCCCGTCACCCTCCACCGCGCCTTTGACGTGTGCCGGGACCCCATGGACACCCTGGAGCAGGCCATTGACCTGGGCATCGGCACCATTCTCACCTCCGGCCAGGCCGCCACCGCCTGGGAGGGCCGGGCGCTAATCGGCCGGCTTCTGGACCGGGCCGAGGTCCGCTCGGACATTCTCATCGGCGGCGGAGTGAACGCCGGCGTGATCCGGGCCTTCCGCAGGGAGCTTCCCCTGGCCCGGGCCTTCCACCTGTCCGGCAAACAGGTGCTGGACAGCGGCATGGCCTGGCGCAACCGGCAGGTGAACATGGGCCTGCCGGGCATCAGCGAATTCCAGGTCTGGCGCACCGACGAACAGGCCATCCGCTCGGCCGCCCAGGCCCTGGAGGAAACCGCCTCATGACACTCTCCCCACCGATGCAAGCCAGGCTGCAGGCCGCCCGGACCCGGTTCCCGGCCCGGTGGGCTGAGCTGGAGGAACTGACCGCCCGCCTGCCCGACCCGGACCTGCGCCGGTGCCTGCCGGCACTGTACGCACTGCTGGACGGCCGGGACCAGCTCTCCCTCCCGCTGGAGCTGCTGGCAGACTGCGCCGGGGCATCCCTGGCCGCCAGGCAGGCCGTCCCCTGGGGCAGCCGCGTCCCGGAGGAGCTGTTTCTCCGCTATGTGCTGCCGCCCCGGGTCAACAACGAATACCCCGACCGCTTCCGGCAGCAGTTCGGCCCGGAGCTCCTCCGATGGCTGGAAGCGCAGCCGTCCGGTCAAAACATGCTCAGCGCCGCCCTGGCCGTCAACCGCTGGTGCGGGTCGCGGGTGTCCTACGCCCCCACCGATGACCGCACCCTCGCCCCCCTGGCTGTGCTCCGCCGGGGCAAGGGCCGGTGCGGGGAGGAGTCCACCCTGCTGGTCAGCGCCCTGCGAGCCGTGTGCATCCCCGCCCGGCAGTGCTATGCCCCCTGGTGGGCCCACTGCGACGACAACCACGCCTGGGTGGAGTTCTGGGCGGACGGCAGCTGGCACTATACCGGCGCCTGCGAACCAGAGCCCCAGCCCGATACCGGCTGGTTCACCTCCGCCGCCTCCCGGGCCATGCTGGTGCGCAGCTTCGCCCCCGATCCGGTGCAGGGCGGCTGGGAACTGATCAACACCACCGGCCGGTACGGGGACACCGCCCGGCTCACGGTGCGGGTGGAACGGGACAGCCGCCCCTGTCCCGGCGTCCCGGTGCGGTTCCAGCTGGTAAACTACGCCCAGCTGAAGTCCCTGTGGGAGGGACACACCGACGGGGCGGGCTGCGTCTCCCTGGAGGTGGGGCTGGGCTGCCTGGTGCTCTCCGCCTGTGTGGGCGGCCGTCTGCTGGAACAGCGGGCGGACGTGCGTGAAACCCGGGCCGTCACCCTGCGGTGGGAAGACGGCTTCGACCCCCTCACCCGGGAGGGCCGCGTCCGCTGGGAGCTGACCCCGCCGGCCGAGCGGCTGCCGGAGCGCCCCGCCCTGTGGGACGAGACCCACCTTCCGGAGCAGCCCTGTGAAGCCGGCGTGCCCCAGCCCCCTTCCGGCCTTCCCCCGGCCTGCGCCAGGTGGGTGGAGCTCGCCGGAAAAAACGGCGGTGAGATCGCCCGCTTCTGCCGGCTGACCTGTTTCTCCACGGAGGACAAGGATCTGCTCCTGTCCACCCTCACGGAAAAGGACCTCAGCGACGTCACCTGCGCCGTCCTGTCCGATGCCCTGGCCGCGGCTCTGCCCTGGAAGGGCCGGTTCCCCCTCCCGGTGTGGCGGGATCAGATCCTGGCCCCCCGGGTGGAGTGGGAGCCCCTGCTCCCCGTCCGGGCTGCCCTGCGCCGTCTGCTGGCAGGGGAACCCCTGCACACCGCCCGGGACGTGCTGGACTGGATGGACACCCACCTGCACCCCCTGGAGGAGTACGGCCGCACGGACCGCCGGGGCAGCGCCGCCGGGTATATGCGGCACAGGGCCTGTCCTCCCTCGGAGCGGGAGCTGACCGCCGTGGAGATCTGCCGGGCCCTGGGCATCCCCGCCCGGCTGGATACGATTACCCATCGTTTTTCCGCGGCCGGAGATTCCCCTTCGTATTCGCCCGTCACCCTCACCCTGGCCGCAGCGGAGCCGGAGCTCCGGTATGGGGAGCACGCCACCCTGGCCCGGTGGGACGGCACGGACTACCGGGTCCTGGAGTTCGGCTCCCTGGCCCTCTCCCCCGAAACCCGGCTCTCCCTGCCCCCCGGCGCCTACCGCCTGATCACCGCCCGCAGGCAGATCGACGGCACCGTCAGCGCCAGGGCCATCCAGTTTCTCCTCCACACGGACCGGACCATACCCCTGGAGCTGGAACCGGACCGGACCGGCCGGCTGCTCCGGTGCGTCACCCTCCCCGGCGTCAAGGGCATTCCCCTGTCAGGCGGGGCACCCTCTCCCCTGTGCCTTCCGTCCCACCGGGGCGGCGTGCTGCTGTTCCTTCAGCCCGGCAGGGAACCCACAGAGCATCTGCTCCGGGAACTGCTGGAGCTGAGCGGCGCCTTCCGCCAGGGCGGCTGGCCCATCCGGATGGTCCTCGCCGACCCGGACCAGCGGAAAAACCGCACCCTGCAGCAGGTGCTTCAGGCCATTCCCGCCGGCACCTGCCTGCTCTGCCCCCGGGCGGACCGGCTCGCCCTGCAGCGCGCCATGGGCCTGGGGGACAGCCGTCTGCCTCTGGTCCTGATTCTGGACCGTGGGGGCCGGGGTGTCTACGGCTGCGCCAACTACCAGATCCGGCTGGCCCGCCGGCTGCTCACCATTCTGAACCTGCTCTGACGGCAAAAACAGGCCCTGTCCCCGGCGTGGGACAGGGCCTGTTTTCCGTCTATCTGTCTTTCAGGGGCGGACAGTCCCTCGGTCTTTTCCAGTGGCAGCCATCCTCCTTTCTTTCCGTCTGCAGAATACCACAGATTTGTGCCGGAGTTGTGTCGGCACACAAAAATACCCGCCGGAAGTTTCCTTTCGGCGGGTACTGACGTGCTGTCTTACAGGATGTCGATGTGCTCCCCGTTGAGAGCCTTGTTCATGGAGCGCACCGCGCAGAATTTGCCGCACATGGAGCAGGTGTCGTCGTGCTCCGGGGAGCGGTCCGCCCGGATGGCCTTGGCGGTCTCCGGATCCAGGGCGCAGGCCCACTGGCCCTCCCAGTCCAGGGCCCGGCGGGCGTCGCCCATCTTGTCGTCCATCTCCCGGGCGCCCCGGACGCCCTTGGCGATGTCGGCGGCGTGGGCGGCGATCTTGCTGGCGATAATGCCCTGCTTCACATCCTCCAGATTGGGCAGAGCCAGGTGCTCCGCCGGGGTCACATAGCACAGGAAGGCCGCCCCGTGCATGGCGGCAATGGCCCCGCCGATGGCGCCGGTGATGTGGTCATAGCCGGGGGCGATGTCGGTGACCAGCGGCCCCAGCACGTAGAAGGGGGCGCCCATGCACAGGGTCTGCTGCACCTTCATGTTGGCGGCAATCTGGTCCATGGGCACGTGGCCGGGGCCCTCCACCATCACCTGCACGTCCTTCTCCCAGGCCCGCTTGGTCAGCTCGCCCAGCCGCACCAGCTCTTCGATCTGGCACACGTCGGTGGCGTCGGCCAGGCAGCCCGGCCGGCAGGCATCCCCCAGGGAGATGGTCACATCGTACTCCCGGCAGATGTCCAGGATCTCGTCATAGTACTGGTAGAAGGGGTTCTCCTCTCCGGTCATGCACATCCAGGCAAAGACCAGGGAGCCGCCCCGGGAGACGATGTTCATCTTCCGCTTGTGCCGGCGGATCTGGTCGATGGTCTTGCGGGTAATGCCGCAGTGGAGGGTGACGAAGTCCACTCCGTCCCGGGCATGGAGGCGGATGACGTCGATGAAGTCCCGGGCGGACAGGGTGTCCAGGTCCCGCTGGTAGTGGATGACGCTGTCATACACCGGCACGGTGCCGATCATGGCGGGGCACTCGGCGGTGAGCTTCTGGCGGAAGGGCTGGGTGTTGCCGTGGCTGGACAGGTCCATAATGGCCTCCGCCCCCATCTTCACCGCGGAGAGCACCTTCTCCATCTCCACGTCGTAATCCTTGCAGTCCCGGGACACGCCCAGATTCACGTTGATCTTGGTGCGCAGCATGGAACCCACCCCCTCCGGGTCCAGGCAGGTGTGCTTCTTGTTGGCGGGGATCACCACCTTGCCGCTGGCCACCAGTGGCAGCAGCTCCTCCACGCTCATGCGCTCCTTCCGGGCCACCGTCTCCAGCTGAGGGGTGACAATGCCCTTCCGGGCCGCCTCCATCTGGGTGGCGTAACTCTTGTCTGACATGTACATGCACTCCTTTTGTATTCAGTCCGCGTATTGCGAGAAATAACCATTCAGGCAGAAGCCGTGATCCAGCGGCCCGCTGCCCCGGCCCAGGTCCAGCATGGCCTCCAGGGCGCCGGTGATGTACTCCTTGGCCCGGGCCACCGACTGCTCCAGGGAAAAGCCCTTGGCCAGATTGGCCGCGATGGCGCTGGACAGGGTACAGCCCGTCCCGTGGGTATTGGGGTTGTCAATCCGCCGGCCGGGGAACCAGGTGGCCGTCCCGTCCGCCACCAGAAGGTCGTCCGCGTCGTGCACGCCGTGCCCTCCCTTGAGGAGCACCGCGCAGCCGCACGCCTCACTGATGCGCGCCGCTGCCTGCTCCATCTCCTGCCTGGAGCGGATGGCCATGCCGGCCAGCACCTCCGCCTCGGGGATGTTGGGGGTGGCCAGATCCGCCAGGGGCAGCAGGGCGCGGCGCAGGGTGTCCACCGCCCCGGTGTCCATCAGGCTGGAACCGGAGGTGGCCACCATCACCGGGTCCACCACAATGCGCCGGGCCCCGTACCGCCGCAGGCAGGCCGCCGCCGTCTCCATCAGCGCCGGGGAGGGGATCATCCCGATCTTCACCGCGTCGGGCGGGATGTCGGAAAACACCGCCTCCAGCTGCTGGTCCAAAAATTCCGGGGAAACCTCCAGGATTCCCGTCACGCCGGTGGTGTTCTGGGCCGTGAGCGCGGTGATCACGCTCATGGCATACACCCCATTCATGGTCATTGTCTTCAGATCGGCCTGAATACCGGCGCCTGCGCTGCAATCACTGCCAGCGATGGATAATGCTGTCTTCATGGATGTACTTCCTTTCCGTCCGCATTCCTTTTGTTAGGCGACAGAGAGTGGTGCCCCCAATCTGCCGCCGGGCCGCTCCCCGGGGGAAACGGCCCTCAGAGCTCCTCTGTCCGCTGCCGCGGGGTCTGCGCCGCCTGTTCGGCCAGCGCCCGCAGACGCCGGCAGCGGGCCTCGATGTCCGGGGCGGAGAAGATGGCGCTGACCAGGGCCACCCCGTCCACGCCGGTGCCCGCCAGTTCCGGCAGATTCTCCTCCGTGATGCCCCCGATGGCCACCACGGGGATGTCCACCGCGGCGCAGATCTGCCGCAGGGTGTCCCGGGTGGTGACGTGCACGTCCGTCTTGGTGGCGGTGGCAAACATGGCTCCCACACCAAGATAGTCCGCCCCGTTGCGCTGAGCGGTCAGGGCCTCCTCCACACTGTGGGCGGACACGCCGATGATCTTGCCCGGCCCCAGGGCACGCCGGGCCTCCTGCACCGCCATGTCGTCCTGGCCCACGTGGACGCCGTCTGCTCCGCAGCGAAGGGCGGCCTCCACGTCGTCGTTGATGAGGAAGGGCACGCCGCAGCGCCGGCACAGCCGGCCGATCTCCTCCGCCTCCCGGACCAGTGCCCGGGTGTCCAGGTGCTTCTCCCGCAGCTGCACGCAGGTGACCCCGCCCCGCAGGGCGGCCTCCACCTGCTGCGCCAGGCTCTGGCTTCCCGTCCAGGCCCGGTCCGTCACGGCATAGAGCCGCACGCTTGTCTTACCGAAGTTCATAGTCTGCTCTCTCCTCCAGCTGTTCCGGGGTGAGGTTGTACATGGCGTCCATGAGATAGCCCCGGTAGGCGGCGTTGCCGTCCTCCGGCCCCATCCGGGCAAAGGCCAGCTCCCCGCACACTCCCATGGCGCACACCGCCCCGGCGGCGGCCTCCAGGGGAGTTCCCGGGCTGGCCGCCGTGAAGGCGGCGGCCACCACGGACAGCTGGCAGCCGGTACCGGTCACCCTGGACATCATGGGGTGTCCGTTGCGGATGCGGAAGGTCCGTGTCCCGTCGGTGACCACGTCCACCACCCCGGTGACGGCCACCACGGCGCCGGTGCGCCGGGCCAGCCGCGCCGCCCACAGCTGCGCCCCGTCCAGGCCGCCGGTCTCCATCCGGTCCGCCTCGTCCGCGTCCACGCCCCGCTCCCCGCCCTGTCCCAGGGCCAGGGTGCGGATCTCCGAGCCGTTGCCCCGGATGACGGCAAAGCGCACCTGCTCCAGCAGGGCCGCTGCCGCCTCCCCCCGCAGCCGGGAGGCGCCCACCCCCACCGGATCCAGCACCACCGGCCTGCCCAGACGGTTGGCCGTCCGCCCTGCCGCCAGCATGGCGGCGGCGCGCTGCCGGTGCAGCGTGCCCAGGTTCAGGGTCAGACCGGAGCTGCCCGCGGTGATCTCCTCCACCTCCTCCGGGTCATCCGCCATGATGGGAGAGGCCCCGCAGGCCAGCAGGATATTGGCGCAGTCGTTGACGGTGACATAGTTGGTGATGGAGTGGACCAGCGGCCGGGTATCCCGCACCCGCTGAAGGATTTCGGCAAACACAGCACAGGTTCCTCCTTGTTATCTGGCCAGGGTGGCCTGCATGGAGCGCAGCACGCCGGCCCCTTTCAGGCTGTAGAGCAGCACGCCGGAGAGAATCGCCCCGGCGGCGGTGGAGATGAGGAAGGGGATGATGAAGGCATAGAACGCGGCGCTCTGACCCATGAGGTAGACGGCCACCGGCCAGGCGCACAGCCCGCCCAGCACCGCGGTGCCGAACACCTCCCCCGCCAGGGTGGCGAAGATGTTTTTGCTCTTCCAGTACACCAGGCCGCACACCAGCGCCCCCAGCATGCTGCCCGGGAAGGCCATGAGCGTGCCCAGTCCCAGCAGGTTGCGCAGCAGGGAGGCGGCAAAGGCAACCACCACCCCGTACCAGGGACCCAGCAGCACCGCGCACAGGATGTTCACCATGTGCTGCACCGGCGCGCACTTGCTGCCGAAGGCCGGAAAGCTGAGCATACTGCCCACCACGGCCACGGCGCAGAACACCGCGGCCACCGCCAGTTTCTTCACCCGTTGATCTGACATCTTGAAACACTCCTTTTGCAAAACCGGGAGGTGCGCGCATTCCCGCGCGCCCTCACTGTGAAAGATGCCGCTCCCGGGCATGGTCCACCCGGAGCGTTCGGTCGAGACTTGCTGGTCTCCTCTCACGCCGGAACACGGCTTCCCATCGCAGTTTTACAAGGCCCAGGGCGCTCCCCCTCAGCCCGCCGCGGAGTCTCCGCAGATGTCCGACCCTCCCTCATTCTGAATTTCACCCAAATACAAACAGGAGACACCTGAACCGGTGCCTCCTGTAAAAAAATCCGATCTGGATGACTTCCTACGGCGGCATTATCCGCATCAGGTGTAAGGGTCGAAGTTGATGACTTCCTCTCAGCCCGCACGCACGAGCTCCCCTGTATCTGGTTGTAAGCTGATTATACTCGCCTGATTGCTCAATTGCAAGTGTTTTTTCTGTTTACCTCCGCAGGTAGGCCGGCGGCCGGTACTGCAAGGCCTCCGCCAGATGGGACAGCCGGATGTCCGCCTCCCCGTCCAGATCCGCAATGGTCCGGGCCACCCGGAGTACCCGGTCATAGCTGCGGGCGGTGAGGCCCAGGCTCTCGTAGGCCCCCCGGATCAACTTCTGGCAGTCCTCATCCAGCTGGCAATACTCCTTCAGTTCCTTCGGTCCCATCTGGGCATTGCACCGCGGGCCGTCCGGCCCGAACCGGGCGGTCTGAATGGCCCGGGCCGCGTTGACCCTGGCCCGGATGGCGCTGGAGGGCTCCGCCTGACCGCCGGGGGCAGCCAGCTCGTCATACTCCAGGGCCGGTACGTCCACGCAGATGTCAATCCGGTCCAGCAGCGGGCCGGACAGCCGGCCCAGATACCGGCGGATGGACTGCTCACTGCAGGTGCACCGGCCGGAGGGATGCCCGTACCAGCCGCACCGGCAGGGATTCATGGCGCACACCAGCATGAACCGGCTGGGGTAGGTCACCGACCCGGACACCCGGGTGATCTGCACCACCCCATCCTCCAGGGGCTGCCGCAGGGTCTCCAGCACCGCCGGGTCGAATTCCGGCAATTCGTCCAGGAAGAGGGTGCCCAAATGAGCCTTGGACACCTCCCCGGGCTGCAGGCTGCTGCCGCCGCCCGCCATTCCCGCCGGGGAGATGGTGTGGTGGGGCGAACGGAAGGGACGGCGGGTCACCATGGGGTGCTCCCGGCTGGTGAGCCCCAGCACGGAATAGATCTCCGTGCACTCCAGCGCCTCCGCCCGGGTGAGATCCGGGAGGATGGAGGGCAGACGCCGGGCCATCATGGACTTGCCGGAGCCGGGGCTGCCGGACATGAGCACGTGGTGCCCTCCGGCGGCAGCCACTTCCAGGGCCCGCTTGGTCTGCTCCTGCCCCTTCACATCCCGGAAGTCCGGCACGGGCGACGCGGGCTCTCCGGGCTGCCACACCGGGGCGGGCGGGATCTGCGCCCCGCCCCGCAGGTGGTCCGCCAGCTGGGCCACCGTCTCCACCGGATACACCTCCAGCTCCCCGGCCAGGGTGGCCTCCGGGGCGTTGTCCGCCGGGACAAACAGCCGGCGCACTCCGGAACGCACCGCCGCCATGGCCATGGGCAGGATACCGGACACCGGGCGCAGCTTTCCGGACAGGGACAGCTCCCCCACAAAGGCGGCATCCTCCAGGTCCCTCAGACTCAGCTGCCCGCTGGCGGCCAGGATGCCCACCAGAATGGGCAGGTCGTACACCGTCCCCGCCTTCTTCCGGTCCGCGGGGGCCAGATTCACCGTAATCCGGGAGACAGGAAAAGTGAAGCCGCTGTCCCGGATGGCCGAGCGCACCCGCTCCCTGGCCTCCTTCACCGCCGCATCGGGCAGGCCCACCACATCAAAGGCAGGCAGGCCGTTGGACAGGGCGCACTCCGCCTCCACCAGGTAGCCGGACACCCCGTATAATCCCAGGGAAAGAATGTTGCAGACCATCTTTTCACCTCCTATTGTCTCCCATAATACCATAATTTTGGTGCGCACACAAGGACACATCCCCGGTCCGAGGCCGCCGCTTCAGATTCGATACACTTCGTTGTCTGGCGCATCCCGGTCAGAGGGCAGGCGCCGATCCAGCATATCGTAGATCCCCCGAACCTCTCTGGCGTAGTTCTCCCCAAAATTATATGCCTCTGCGGCGCGCATCTCCGGATCAGGTTCTCCGGACAGGAACGGCCTGCTAAGCTCTTCCATTGCAATTCCGATGCTCTGGCAATCTGTGATCAGCTTCGTTGTCTTCGCCTGCATTATCCCCAGGGTCATTTCACAGGACCGGAACACAGTCACCCTTGCAATTCGCTCCAACACGCGAGTCAGAAAGGGCCGGTTGTAATCCTCATAGATCATAATGGCATAGATTGTGCGGATGAACCTCTCTTGAGCGTCTCTGCTGAGCTTTTCTCCATATCTCTCCGCCACCTGTTGCGTAATATATGCCCCATACTTTCCGGAAAAGGCGTCATACCGTTTCAGCACATAAGCTTCCAGAGTCTCCTGCGGATATAAGTGCTTGCCCGCATATATTTTTTTCATAACCGACCATGCGGTCCTTGCCACATAGGCCAAGATCGCGAACCAAATTGCATCACGCAGGGCTGCGGAGGAAATCCAGATCGCTTCTCCCTGCCGGATGAGCTCTTGGATCAGCCCAAAAAACACTCCTTCCCCCAAGCCGAGGGATAACAGGCACGCCAGCGCTTCCCATTTCAGGTTCAGAATCCGAAGCCGGTTTTTCAGAATCATATACATCAGTCTGATCCCCCAAAACATCGGAATCATCAACCAGAGAGATCCGATCATATCCTGCAGGCCAATCCCCTGCATCACGGACGCAACCGCAGCAAGAAACACCGTTGGATTCACGATCTTTTGAAAAAAGTTCCCGGAGAAGTTCTGGCTGTCTGTGTCAAAAAAAGAGATGCTCCCGTATTCAAAGGAAAGTTCATCGATTCCGAACTGAAGCTTTCCGAGCCATCCGTTGAGCAAAAACAGGGCGACCGCTGCGGCCAGATTGAATAAGACGCACTCTGCCTTCATTTCCATTCCCCGCTCTCTTTTGACCAATCTTACAGCTCCCAGGCAAGCGGACAGACCGGGCCAGGACTGGCCGCGATCTGCCCTCATACGCAGGATTGACTCAGTGCCCGTGGGGCACCCGGGCCAGGGCGCCCCGCTCCTTGGTGAGATCAGCGTGGAGCAGGCCGGCCAGCACGATCCCCAGGGGGATCAGCGCCCAGAACAGAGCCCTGCCCAGAAACAGGCGGCACAGCACAGTGGCGGCCACACCGCCGGCCACAAACACCCCCAGCATGGCCAGATGGGACCCCATCCGCCGCAGATGGGAGGCATCCCGGTGCTTCACCGCCTTGGTGAAGGCGATGCCCACCTGGCGGAGATGGTTGGTGCAGAAGGTGGTTGCCATGGGGATTCCCCGGGCCTGGCGGAAGGTATTGTACTGCATGGAGCAGATAAAGTTGATGGCCACCTGGGTGATCTGATAGGGCGCGCTCTCCGGCAGCAGGCCCAGAGCCACCACAGCGATCATCTCCAGCAGGACAAAGAGGGTATCCCAGCGGATGAGATTCAGCCTCTTGATGGGGTTGGCGATGGCCTCGGACACCACCGCTCCCAGGAAGTACGCGCTCATGGGGATGAGCAGATACCGCACCTGTCCCCAGTCTCCCCGTCCCAAAGCCATGGCCATGAGCACGAAGTTGGCCGTCTGGGCATTGCAGAACACGCCGCCCCGGATGGAGTAGGTGAAGGCCCCGAAGTAGCCGCCCACCGCCATCAGCAGCAGAAACACCCAGGTCTTTTCGCACTCCAGATACTCCCCCGCGCAGGGATCTGCCCCGCACGTGCGCCAGGTCCTCATGACCCTTCCACCTCCCCGGTCAGGCTGTCCCCGGCGACGCCGGTGATGCGCACCGGGACCACCCGGTTGTGAAGCGATTCCCCTTTCCCGCGCACCAACACGTAGTTGGGGGCATGGCCCTGCCACAGCCCGTCTTTCTCCTCTTCAAAGAGCACCGGGAAGACCCGGCCCACCTGACGCTCCAGATAGGCCCGTCCCATCTCCCGGGCCGCGGCCATGGCCCGGTGAACCCGCTCCTCCTGAACGGCGTGGGGCACCTGGCCGTCCATGGCCGCCGCAGGAGTGCCCGGGCGGCGGGAATAGGGGAAGACGTGCATGGCGGAAAAGGCGCACCGGCGGACAAAGTCCAGGCTCTGCCCGAACTCCTCCTCCATCTCCCCCGGGAAGCCCACTATGAGATCGGTGGTGATCCCCGGGTCCGCAAACGCGCCTGTGAGTAATTCCACCGACTGATAATACCGTGCGGAATCATATTTCCGGTTCATTCTGGCCAGGGTGGCGTCGCAGCCGGACTGGAGGGACAGGTGAAAATGGGGGCACAGGTTGGGCAGGACTGCCGCCCGGCGGCAGAACTCCTCCGTGATGGTCCGCGGCTCCAAAGAGCCCAGGCGCACCCGCAGCCCGGGGGCCGCCCGGCACACCGCCTCCACCAGTTCGATCAGCTCCGGCCTCCCCGGCAGATCCCGTCCCCAGGAGGAGATCTCGATGCCGGTGACCACCACCTCCCGGTAGCCCTCTTTCTCCAGGTCCGCGGCCTGCCGGGCCGCCTCCTCCAGAGGCAGGGAGCGCACCGGGCCCCGGGCATAGGGGATGATGCAGTAGGAACAGAAGTTGACGCAGCCGTCCTCCACCTTCAGCATGGCCCGGGTGCGGCCCTCCTGGCCGCCGGCGGGGAGGCGCTCAAAGACACGGCGCTTCCTGGAGTCGTCCACGGCGACAATCTGCGCCCCCCGCTCCCGCAGCTGTTCCTCCAGCCGGTTCAGGAACTCCATGCGGCCGGCGGAGCCGGACACCAGATCCACCCCCAGCGCCGCCACCGCCTCGGGGTCGGTCTGGGCATAACAGCCGCACACCGCCACCACCGACCGGGGGGCCTGTTTCCTGGCCCGGCGGATGATGTTCCGGCACTTCTTGTCGCTCACCGCGGTGACGGTGCAGGTGTTGATGATGTAGGCGTCGGCGGGCGCGTCGAAGTCTGTGAGCTCATGGCCCCGGCGCAGCAGTTCCTGCTCCATGGCCTGGCTCTCATATTGATTCACTTTGCACCCCAGGGTGCAGATGGCGACTTTCATTCTGTTTCCTCCAGAGATTGGTCAATTTCGCCACACAGTATATCAATTTTCCCGCCGTTTGTACAGGGCTAAGCGTTTACAATCCCGCCGTTTCCTGTTATACTGTCCCATGACATCCCGCCGTCTGACGGCGGCGGCAGGAGGGAGCGGACCGGTTTGAGCCACAGCTTTTTCGCCTATATCTTCCGCATGCGCTACATCGCCCGGTGGGCGCTGATGCGCAACACCCGCACGGAAAACGTGGAGGAGCACTCCTATGAGGTGGCCGTGCTGGCCCACGCCCTGGCAGTCATCGGCCGGGAGATCTTCCGCAAGGACCTGGACCCGGACAAAGCGGCAGCCGCCGCTTTGTTTCACGACGCGCCGGAGATCATCACCGGGGACATGCCCACCCCCATCAAATATTACAACCCGGAGCTGAAGACCGCCTACAAGCAGGTGGAGACCGTGGCCCAGGACAAGCTGCTGTCCATGCTGCCCCCGGAGCTGGTGGACGCCTACGAGCCGCTGGTGCGGGAGGCCGACCCGGAGGTGCGCCGGTATGTGAAGGGGGCCGACAAGCTGGCCGCCTGGCTCAAGTGCCAGGAGGAGCTGAAGGCGGGCAACAGCGAGTTCCGACGGGCCGCGGATGAGACCATGTCCGCCCTGCGGGACATGCACCTGGAGGAGCTGGACTGGTTCCTGGACCATCTGGCCGGGGCGTTCCAGCTCACGCTGGACGATCTGGGGTAGATTCCCCGCGCAGACGAATCATCCACACTCATCTTTATTCAGGAGGAAGCAATATGAAAGCCATCGTCACCGTCATCGGCAAGGATCAGGTGGGCATCATCGCCGCTGTCTGCTCCCTGCTCAGCGAGAAAAACGTCAACGTGCTGGACATCAGCCAGACCATTTTGCAGGAGTTCTTCACCATGACCATGCTGGTGGACGTGTCCGCCGCCACCGTCCCCTTCGCCCGGCTCCAGGAGAATCTGGCCGCCCTGGGCCAGGACAAGGGCCTGGACATCCGCGTCCAGCAGGAGGCCATCTTCGACGCCATGCACCGCATTTAAGCGCTGAGCCGTCGTGAGCAGCGGGCTAAGGCCGGAGCGAAGCCAAAAGCCCAAGGAGGGCCGCAGGCCCGGATGGGTTTTGGCGCAGTCGCAGGACTTAGAACCGCGTCGCGCAGCCGCCGCGCACAGCCCGCTGGGCCGGAGCGGCGGACAAAGCCGCATCCTTTCGAAAGTATAAAAGTATAGGGGTATCACCATGCTCAATCAAAAAGACATTTTAAATACCATCCACATGATCGACCAGCAGCACCTGGATGTGCGCACCATCACCATGGGCATCTCCCTGCTGGACTGCTGCGACCCGGATCCCGCCGCCGCCTGCCGGAAGATCTATGACAAGATCACCACCAGCGCGGAGAAACTGGTGCAGACCGGCCGGGACATTGAGACGGAGTTCGGCCTTCCCATTGTGAACAAGCGCATCTCCGTCACCCCCATGGCCCTGGTGGCCGGTGCCTCCCGCACCAGCGACTACGTCCCCTTCGCCCAGGCCATGGACAAGGCCGCCAAGGCGGTGGGGGTCAACTTCATCGGCGGCTTCTCCGCCCTGGTGCAGAAGGGCATGACCGAGGGGGACAAGAAGCTCATCGCCGCTATCCCCGAGGCCCTGGCCGTCACCGATGTGGTGTGCTCCAGCGTCAACGTGGGCTCCACCAAGGCCGGCATCAACATGGACGCGGTGCGTCTCATGGGCGAGACCATCAAGGCTGCGGCGGAGCGCACCGCCGACCAGGGCGGCTTCGGCTGCGCCAAGCTGGTGGTGTTCTGCAACGCCGTGGAGGACAACCCCTTTATGGCCGGCGCCTTCCACGGCGTGGGAGAGGC
>CALWXG010000023.1 GCA_944385435.1 uncultured Oscillospiraceae bacterium | reverse complement strand
ATAATGGAGGGGATTTCCGCCTCGTTGACAATGTCCAGCTTGCCGTCCCCGATGATGTCGATGTCCGCCTGATAGAACTCCCGGAACCGTCCCCGCTGGGCCCGCTCCCCCCGGTACACTTTGCCGATCTGGAACCGGCGGAAGGGGAAGGAGAGCTGTGAATAGTGCAGGGCCACATATTTGGCCAGAGGGACAGTCAGGTCAAAGCGCAGGGACAGGTCGGTGTCCCCCTTGGTGAAGCGGTAGATCTGCTTTTCCGTCTCGCCGCCGGCCTTGGCCAGCAGCACTTCGCTGGCTTCGATCACCGGGGTGTCCAGGGGGGTGAAGCCGTAGAGGGAATAACTGCGGCGCAGCAACTCCATCATCCGGTCAAACTGCACCTGCCGCTCCGGCAGCAGTTCCATAAAACCGGAGAGGGTGCGGGGCTTTTGTTTTGCCATATTGATTACTCCTTGTAGACTATAGATGATAAATTACAAATTGTCTGTAAATAACCGATGTCAAACGGGAAAACAATGCTCTCATCCCATGAGCGATCGGTTCATGGGACGAGAGCATTGCCATGCAATACTTCGTGGTGCCACCCACATTCAGCGCGCAGCGCGCGCCCTCAACCTTCTGTTGCGGGAAGGGGACCGCACCCGTCTCCGGGTCCGCTCCTCCGGTGTCTTTCCCGTTTTCCTTGCCGTAGGCGCTCTCAGCATGGCGTTGGGCTCCGCCTGTTCGCAACGCTCGCTTTGGTTTATGCTCGCTGCTCACGACGGCTCCGCACCCGCACCCTCTCTGTCCGGCGGTGTAAACGCTACTCATCCGGATTCTGCGCGGTAGTTGTCTTTCCGATCAGACCTTCAGGGGAGTGGTGGGCCGGATCAGTTCGCGCCAGTCCAAATCTCCTCTGGCCAGACCGTGGATCAGCATTTCTGCTGTGGCCGCATTGGTGGCGAAGGGCACATTGTGCTGATCGCACAGATTGGTGATATAGCGCATATCCTGATCCAGTTCATCCGAGTTGGGGTCATTGAAGAACAGCACCATGTCAATTTCATCGTAGGCGATGCGGGCGCCGATCTGCTGGCTGCCGCCGTGGGCGTGGGATAAGAACAGCTGGACGGGCAGTCCGGTGGCTTCCGCCACAAGACGACCGGTTCGGTTGGTAGAGCACACGGTATGTTTGGAGAGAATGCCGCAGTATGCAATGCAGAACTGCACCATCAGTTCCTTTTTATTGTCATGGCTCATCAATGCGATATTCACGAGGAAACTCATCCTTTCTGTTCTGGTCTGAATTCATGAGCGGATGCGCAGCAAGGGAACTTTCCTGCCCAGAAGACGCCGCGCAATGTTCAGGTATGCGGGCGCCGCACCCTTGTAAGTCATGAGCACCAATGGAACGCCGGACGCGGCTGCCATGGTCACCGTCTGGTCCTCTGGAACGACGCCCAGCAAGGGCAGGCCAGCGGTATCCATGGCGCTGTCAATGGAGGTACGCAGCTTGCTGATCAGCTTCGGCTGTACCCGGTTCATAACCAGGTGCAGCTGATGGATTTGCCCGATGAGCTGAGATACCGCCATCTGGGCATCCCGGAGCGCTGCGGGGTCGGTGGCAGAGACCACAATGGCCCGGTCCGCTGCCCCCATCGCCAGCTGAAAGCCGTCTCCCAAACCGGCAGGGGAGTCCATGAAAACAAAATCGAAACAATCCTTGGCATCGGCAACCAGGCGATTGAATGACTCCTGGTCCAGGTGGTCCAAAGAGAGCGGTGCGGTCAATAAATAGAGCCCCCGGATATCCGGGTGTTCAATGGATGCAGTGAGAAGGGGACAGCGCAGTTCCATGACGTCGCTGAAATCCATAACAGCCCGGTCGGCCAGCCCTAAGGCGATGTCCAGATTGCGCAGACCGATGTCAAGGTCGATGCACAGAACTCTGTGGCCCAGCGCGGCCAGGCAGGAAGCGACTCCAGCCGTCAGGGACGTTTTGCCGGTGCCGCCTTTTCCCGATGTTACCATGATGGCGGTTCCCATAAGGGGCCTCCTTCCCACTCATCTGAAATCATATCATGAATAGACAAAGTTAGCAACAGAAAAATGATTAAAATTATCCAAAAGATACGAAAGGAACCTCTTTGTTCAAGTGCAGCCCGGTTTTCCTTGCTGGAGTCGGGGGGAAATCCGCTTCAAAGGGGTTTTTTCTGCATCTTTGCCCATCGGCGTGGGTAAACTGCCGGGGTCGGCCGGCGTTTTTCGATCACAATGATGCGGTGCGTCACCTGGGTGTGGGGAATCGTGTAATCATAGAGGTGCGTCACCTCACCGCCGAGCGTTTGGATTGCAGTTTGGGCCGCATCCAGTTCCGCGGCGCTGTCTGCGCTTTTCATGGCAAGAAACTGTCCGCCCACCCGGACAAAGGGCAGGCACAGTTCGCTGAGCAGGCGCAGGTCTGCCACTGCCCGGGCTGTGGCCAGGTCAAATTGCTCCCGGTAGGCAGGGTCCTGTCCGGCTTCTTCCGCCCGGCCGTGCACAGTCCGGAGGGGCAGTCCGAAGTTTCCGGCCAGCTCGTCCAGCCAGGTCAGCCGTTTTTGCAGGCTGTCCAGCACGGTGACAGACAGGGAGGGAACCAGCAGCTGAAGCACCATTCCGGGAAATCCCGCTCCGGAGCCCACGTCAATCAGGTTTTTTTCGGAAAAATCCCCGCAGTTCAACAAGGCCGCGCAATCCAGCATATGCAGGGTTGCCACGTCGGTGGGATCGGTGATGGCGGTCAGGTCCATCACCTGATTTTTTTCCAGCAATGCTTGTCCATATTCCGCCAGAAGGGCAGGGGCAGCTTCCCCGCAGTTCCGGGAAAGCAGCTGGGCCAGCCCGGAGGCGATGATGGATTCCATGTGTTTGGTATCAGTCATAGGCGTTCTGAATGGCGTGCACCAGGGCGGGACCTCCGGCCAGAAGTGCAAAGACAATGGCTGCGATGCACAGGAGAATGATCAGTACCGTGAGTACGATTCCGCCCGGGGCTGTTCCTTTCTTTTGCCGGTAAATGGCGATGACAAGTCCGGCTCCGGCCACAGGAATCAGAAAGAGGGGAAAGGTCCCCGGCATCTGCTTTCCGGTAAAGATAGTAAAGGTGACCAGAAAGAGTAGCATCAGCATGTAGGCGATGCCCATCCAGGCCGCAGTTCTTTTTTCAAACGAGGCCGGGGTATAAGCGGATGAGCTCTCTTCCTGCGGTTCCGGTCTGCGCTCAGACTCTGCCATAATATCCTCCTAACATGTGTATGCTCAGCCCTTGGTCTGCTCCTTCAGCAGATCCCGGATTTCGGTGAGCAGCTTTTCTTCTGCGGAGGGCTCGGGCGGCGCGGGGGGCGCCTCCTCCGGCTTCTTGTGGAGGCGGTTGATGGCCTTGATGACGCAGAAGATAACAAAGGCGATGATGATGAAGTCCAGCACCACGGAGATCAGGTTGCCGAAGTTGATGGCCACCTCAGGGCTGATTTCAGCCCCCTGCGCGTCCAGCACCGCCTGGGCCAGGACGATCTTCCAGGCGGTAAAATCAATTCCGCCGGTGATCCGGCTGATGATGGGCATGATGATGTCATTGACCAGGGAAGTGGAGATTTTACCGAACGCGCCGCCGATGACAACGCCGACGGCCATATCCAGCACGTTGCCCCGCATGGCAAAGGCCTTGAATTCCTGGAGAAACTTTTTCATAGTACGACCAACTTTTTCTTTTTATTCAAAAATCCGGAATCGGTTTTCGTGAAGCCGGGTGCCCGGCTTTACAGTTCGGGGGGCTCATCAGTTCTGCCCGCGAGATAATCCAGAGAGACTTTGAACAGATCTGCGATGCGGGCGGCATCGGACAGGGTTGGCTCCGATCCACCCCGCTCATAGCGGCGGTAGGTGGAGTAGGTGATGCCTGTGTTTTCCACTACGTCGGATTGGCGAAGATTTGCTCTTTTCCGGCATTCCTTCAATCTTTCGTTTACTTTTGCCATAATTTAGCCTCTTTTCTCTTGACAGCTCAAAACTGAGCAGATATAATTTAGGAAACGCTCAATTGTAGACATAGAAAGAAAGGGGATTTTGTCTCATGATAACACTTTTCGAGGTGCTTTACAACTACGCTTCCAATAGTCCCGATCTCAACAGATGGCTGCGGGATGAAGATACTTTGCGGGATTATGCGGATAGCGGAAAATTTGCGCAGGAGCAGGCCAGTCAGCTTATGAACTGCTTGACGGGAGAAGAGCGCACCTTATTTGAAAAGTACATGGGGAATATTGAGGAGCATTGGTCCATGAGAAACTACATGCTGTTTTGCCAGGGATTGGCCATGGGCCTTCAGCTGGGGCTGTCTGCGCACAGCTGAGCTGCCAGTCAATGCTTGGGTACCAGCACCTGGGTGCCGCCCATATAGGGCCAGAGCACCTGGGGGATCTTCACGGTGCCGTCGGCCTGGAGATTGTTCTCCAGGAAGGCGATGAGCATCCGGGGGGGAGCCACCACGGTGTTGTTCAGGGTGTGGGGCAGATAGGTTCCGTTTTCCCCCTTCACCCGCATTTTTAGACGGCGGGCCTGGGCGTCTCCCAGGTTGGAGCAGGAGCAAACCTCAAAATATTTCTTCTGACGGGGAGACCAGGCCTCGATGTCGCAGCTCTTCACCTTCAGGTCGGCCAGATCGCCGGAGCAGCACTCCAGCTGCCGCACGGGGATGTCCATGGAGCGGAACAGCTCCACAGACCAGCGCCACATCTTCTCGTACCAGTCCATGGACTCCTCGGGCTTGCAGACCACGATCATCTCCTGCTTCTCAAACTGGTGGATGCGGTAGACGCCCCGCTCCTCAATGCCGTGGGAGCCCTTCTCTTTCCGGAAGCAGGGGGAGTAGGAGGTGAGGGTCTGGGGCAGCTTGTCCTCGGGAATGATCTGGTCGATGAATTTACCGATCATGGAGTGCTCGCTGGTTCCGATGAGGTAGAGATCCTCCCCTTCGATCTTGTACATCATGGCGTCCATATCCGTCTGGCTCATGACGCCCTCCACCACGTTGCCGTGAATCATGAAGGGGGGGATGCAGAAGGTGAAGCCCTTGCCGATCATAAAGTCCCTGGCATAGGCCAGCACCGCCTCGTGGAGCCGGGCGATGTCCCCCATGAGATAGTAGAAGCCCGCGCCGGACACCCGGCCGGCCGCGTCCAGGTCGATGCCGTCAAAGCGGTCCATGATGTCCGTGTGGTAGGGAATTTCGTAGTCGGGCACCACAGGCTCGCCGAAGCGCTCCACCTCCACGTTGGCGGAGTCGTCAGGACCGATGGGAACGGAGGGATCGATCATCTGGGGGATCACCAGCAGAATCTTGTGGATCTCCGCGGCCAGTTCCGTCTCCAGCTTTTCCAGCTCGGCCAGCCGCTCCGCATTTGCCTTCACCTGGGCTTTGGCCGCCTCTGCCTCCTCCAGTTTGGAGGGGTCTTTTTTTGCCTGGCCCATGAGGACGCCCACATGCTTGGAAAGGCTGTTTCGGGCGGCTCTGAGGTTGTTTGCCTCGGTCATGGCATCCCGGTTGCGCCTGTCCAGCTCAATGACCTGGTCCACCAGGGGGAGCTTTTCGTCCTGAAATTTCTTTTTGATGTTTTCCTTCACGGCCTCCGGGTTTTCCCGGATAAATCTGATATCCAACATGACAGTTTCTCACCTTTACAATTTAGTTTCGTTCGACTTGTTTCACGTGAAACACAGACGGTTATTCTTCCGGTTCCGCCACCAGAAGCTGGCCTCCCTGATCGATCAGGTAGCCGGCTTCCGTCAGCTCCGCCGCCAGGGTCTCATAGCGCTGGGCCTCAGAGGGCACTCCGTTTTCCGAGACAGTGCTGAGCAGAGTCAGATCCTGACTCTGAAGTGCGGCTATCTGTTCCGCCGCCTGGTGGAACTCTTCCTGTTGGAAGAGATATTCCGCGCTGTACAGAGCGTGGCTCAGCTCGACTTGAGTTTGTGCCTGCTCTGCTTCATTGCTGGAATTGACGTACTGCTGAATCAGAGCCTCATATTCCTCCTGAAGTCCGGTTGCCTCTTCCTGTGCATCCTGCAGACGTTCCTGGAGTGCCAGGTTTTCCTCTCTCAGCTCCTCCATGGTTTGGAAGGATGTGAGGGAGTCTTTCAGGTTTCCGATGATTGCGTTGTTATTGCGCTGCTGCATGAAGTAGGCCATCAGCAGCAGAAGAAAGGCTGCGGCAAAGAGTATGATCAGATAGATGATCACGGACTGCTGCCGCTTCTGAGGCTGGATCGGGGGATCATTTTTGCCGGAGTCCTGGTCCGGTTTGGACGGCTTTTTCTCATCATCCATTTGAATCGCCCTCCTCGCTCTTAGGTGTGAGGGTGTTCAGAAGGTCAAGAAGGGCATTCAGGTCATCCATATTGTAGAACTCCAGCTCCAGCCGGCCTTTCTTTCTGCCCGTTGAAATGGTCACTTTTCTGCCCAGCCTGCCTGAGAGGGATTGCTCTGCGGCCTGGACGTAGATCCGGTTGGGGTCCTCCGCCGGCGCCTTCTTGGGAGCAGGGGCGGCCAGCGTGAATTTCTTCGCCGCAGCTTCAGCCTGTCGGACGCTGAGGCCCTGCCGGACAATTTCCTGGGCAAAGGCCTCCTGGGCGGTGTCACCCTCCACCATAAGCACGGCTCGGCCGTGCCCGGCAGTGAGGGAGCCCTCCACCAGCATCTCCCGCACTGCAGGGGGGAGGGCGGTGAGGCGCAGGGCGTTGGCAATGGCGGGCCTGGATTTGCCCATCCGCTTGGCCACTTCCTCCTGAGTCATGCCGTAATCGGTCAGCAGCAGGAGATAGCCTTCGGCCTCCTCCATGGGGTTTAGATCCTCCCGCTGGAGATTTTCGATCAGACCCAGCTCCATGACCTTCTTGTCATCCGCCTCGATGATGACAGCGGGAACCTCGGCCAAACCGGCCAGCTTTGCCGCCCGCCAGCGCCGCTCACCTGCAATGATCTGATAATAACCGGTGGACAGGCGCCGGACGGTCAGCGGCTGAATAATGCCGTGTTCCCGTATGGAGTCAGCCAGATCGGAAAGTGACTGGTCATCGAATCTCTTTCTGGGCTGATTCAATCCCGGTTCCACCTGCGATATCGGCAGAAAAACAGAACCGGATTCCTGGGTTTGAAGTGCTGCGTCGCCCATCAGTGCACCCAAACCACGGCCCAGACCTTTGGCTTTTGCCATGAACTAAGAACCTGCCTTTCTGATATTTATAAGGATTTTCCTCCGTTCTTTCGATAGAATTCCCGGGCCATCGCCTCATAGGCATCCGCACCCCGGGAGAGCCGGTCGTAGGCCGACACCGGTTTTCCATGGCTGGGTGCTTCAGAGAGACGGACATTGCGGGGAATGACAGAGGCATATACCTTTCCGGGAAAATAGCGCTTGACTTCCTCCGCCACCTGCATGGAGAGGTTTGT
The DNA here is from genome assembly GCA_944385435.1 of uncultured Oscillospiraceae bacterium. Lineage (GTDB taxonomy): Bacteria > Bacillota > Clostridia > Oscillospirales > Oscillospiraceae > Enterenecus. The sequence continues at coordinate 28,500 of CALWXG010000023.1, read as the reverse complement.
GCGCCCATCGTACATGGTGAGGAGCACGCCCTCCAGCTCCAGGGCGGGATTGAGGGAACGCTTTGCCAGCCGGACGGTATACAACAGATCGCTGAGCCCCTCCAGTGCATAGTATTCACACTGTACCGGAACCAGGAGGGTATCCGCAGCACACAGCGCATCCAGCGTGAGCAGTTCCAGGGAGGGAGGGCAGTCAATAAATACAAAATCGTATCGGCCCTTCACTTCCTCAATGGCATCCCGAAGACGGTATTCCCGGCGATCCAGGGAGATCAGCTCCACGGTGGCGCCGGACAGAGACTTGTTGGAGGGGACCACATCGGCCCATTTTGTTGCCACAATGGATCTTGAAAGGGGAATCAGACCCATGATTACATCATAAATGTTGGGAGAATGGGCTTTATCAATGCCAAAACCAGACGTGGCGTTTCCCTGGGGGTCAAAGTCGCAGACAAGAACCTTTGCACCCAGCCCGGTGAGGGCAGCAGCCAGGTTCACGCAGGTTGTGGTCTTGCCCACACCGCCTTTTTGGTTGACAATCGCAATGGTTTTGCCCATGGGGAGAATCCCGCCTTTCTCAGACCGCATCGTGCGAATCACGTTTCTCTTTGCTGCGCAGTATTCATTATATCCATTTCTGAAGTATATTGCAACCACTTTCCGGAGCGGGAATGAGAGAAAAACCGCATTGTTTCACGTGAAACGTTGTGCAATAAAAAAGGGTGTTTCACGTGAAACATCCTTTTGGGAGGGAAGGGACCGTTTCACGTGAAACAAGAAACGCGGGCTTCCGGATGGAAACCCGCGTACATTCCTTATTTTGCAATTCGTATGGTAAGGGTAATTTCGTGCTCCGTTTCCTCCCGGCCGCAGTGGGCATCGACGCCGGAGGACTGCATCAGTGCCAAGCCATGCTGGACGGTATTCAGAAAGAGACGTACGTCCCGGGTGCGGTAAATGGGAATCGCCTTCCGGGAAGAGGGCTTCTGACAGAGCTTGTCCACATAATGTTCTGTCTGCGCCACATTCAGATGGTTTCGGATGATGTGCTGTGCGGCGGTCCTCTGCTGGTCAGCGGACTCCAGCCGCAGAAGGGCACGGGCGTGGCGTTCAGTCAGCTGGGCCTGCTGCAGCGAGGAGATCACATCCGCAGGCAGCTTCAGCAGCCGCAGTTTGTTGGCCACGGCCGACTGGCTTTTTCCCACCCGTTGAGCAGCTTCCTCCTGGGAGAGATGAAATTGATCAATCAGTTGTTTCAGAGCCTGTGCCTCCTCCCAGACAGAGAGATCCTTCCGCTGGATATTCTCCACCAGAGCCAGAAGGGCAGAGGTATCCGGATCCGCATCCACCACCAGGCAGGGGACTGTGGTCAGTCCGGCCAGCTGAGCGGCACGCAGCCTGCGCTCGCCGGCGATCAATTCCCAGCCGGTGGAGACGCGGCGGACGGAGAGCGGCTGGAGAATGCCAAGCTGGGCGATGGAACGGGCCAATTCTGACAACTCCTCATCCCGGAACACCTTCCGGGGCTGATGCGGATTGGGAGAGATGGAGGCAATGGGGAGCTCCATGATCTGACGCCTCGGGGATTTTAAAAACAGGGCCATAAAAACGCCACCTTGTGTTAGAATCTTCCAAAATTATACCATAGGGAAGAAGCGTATCCCGTCGAAGTGAGGAGGGGCGGGTCGGGAAAACCAATTTGGTCTCTGGTGAGCCGGCGACGGGGACGCAACGGGGGGAAAAGAAATTCTGACCAGAGAATACAGAATTGTTGTGGCAGATATGTGAAAAATAAGTGTGGTAAATTGCCTCGATTTTTGTTACAATAATAATCTATTCCAAAGGGAGTCAGAAAGGACTCCGGAAACGGACAGGCCTGGGGGGACGGAGCGGCAGACTTCTCCCGTCCAGGCAAACTTGAGATAAAAGAGGGGATTGCGGTGAAGCTGCTGGAGGACCGGATTCGACAGGATGGCATTATAGAAGATGGCGACGTGCTCAAGGTGGACAGCTTTTTGAACCACCAGATGGATGTGGAGCTGTTTGCCAGGATGGGAGAAGAGTGGGCCCGCCTCTATCAGGGCGAGGACATCAACAAGATCCTGACCATTGAGGCCTCCGGAATCGGCATCGCCTGCATTGCAGCCCAGTCCTTCCATGTGCCGGTGGTATTTGCAAAGAAGAGCAAGAGCAAAAACATCGCCGGAGATGTGTACACCGCCAAGGTGGAGTCCTTCACCCACGGAAAGGTCTATGATATCATGGTGTCCAAGCGTTTCCTGCGGCCCACCGACCGGGTCCTCATCCTGGATGACTTTCTGGCCAATGGCGCTGCGCTGAAAGGGCTGATCGAACTGGTCCGCCAGGCGGGGGCCACCGTGGTCGGCGCCGGGATCGCAGTGGAAAAGGCGTTCCAGCCCGGCGGGGATCTGATCCGGTCCATGGGCATCCGGGTGGAGTCGCTGGCCCGGGTGAAATCCATGAGCCCGGAACAGGGAATCGAGTTCTGCTGATTTGCCACAAACGGCCCCATGGGCCGAGTGGGATAGATGAAAGAAGAAAACGCAATCATTTGTAAGGAGGATCATCTTCATGAAAAAACTGCTTGCACTGATCATGGCTCTGGCGCTGGTTCTGGGCCTGGCTGCCTGCGGACAGCCTGCCGGAAACGAGAGCCAGGCTCCCGAGGGAGGCACCTCCCAGCAGCCCGACGAGCCCCAGGGCGAGGAACCCCAGGGCGGCGCCACCGGCGATTTCCTGGTGGGCGCCATCTATATCAACGGCCAGAATGACACCGCCGGCTACACCTACCAGCACCACAAGGGCATCACTGCCGCCATGGAGGAGCTGGGCCTGGACCCCGCCACCCAGCTGCTCATCGTGGACAACGTGCCGGAGGATCTGACCCAGGTGTCCAATGCCATTGACCAGCTGGCCAACCAGGGCGCCAACATCATCTTCGGCATCTCCTTCGGCTACATCGACGCCATGGCCCAGAAGGCGGAGGAGTACCCCGACATCGTCTTCTGCCACGGCACCGGCTACCTGGGCAATGAGACCAACTTCGTCAACTACTTCGGCCGCATCTATCAGGCCCGCTACCTCACCGGCATCGCCGCCGGTCTGAAGAGCCTGGAACTGGGCAATAATAACCTGGGCTATGTGGCCGCCTACAACACCGAGTACGCCGAGACCTGCTCCGGCATCAACGCCTTCACCCTGGGCGCCCAGTCCGTCAACCCGGACGTGGTGGTCCATGTGAACCAGATTGACACCTGGGGCGACGAGACCCTGGAGCGCCAGGCTGCCGAGGCCCTGGTGGACACCTATGACTGCTGCGTCATCGCCCAGCACTGCGACTCCGCCCAGCCTCAGCTGGTGGCCGCTGACCGGGAAGTGTTCGGCTGCGGCTACAACTCCGACATGACCGCGCAGGCTCCCACCGCCCACCTCACCGCCGCCATCTGGAACTGGGATGTGTTCTACAAGACCGCCATGGAGACTGCCATGAGCTGCGGCGCCGCCGGTGACTTCGTGGGCGCCCTGGGCACCAACGCCTATTACGCCGGCCTGGCCGAGGGCTTGGTGGACATCAGCCCCCTGTCTGAGAATTGCGCGGAGAACACCCAGGCCATCATCGACGCCGTGCGGGAGCTCATTGTCTCCGGTGACTGGGATGTCTTCTCCGGTGTGAAGCTGAGCTATGACGTGGCCGAGGACGGCACCGTCACCATCAACCAGACCGAGGCCCCCCTGGTGACCAACGACGGCACGGAGATCGTGGCCGCTGGCGGCGAGAGCGTCACCGACAGCGTGATCAAGAGCGAGATGAACTACAACGTGGAGGGCGTGATTGCCCACTAAGGCAGGACACCCCTTTGAATTAAGTACCAGCCCCAATACCCGGGCCGGCCAGCCGGCCGGCCCGGGTCTGCTTTTCCCGGGGAAAAGAGTGTCTGGCGGCAGCCCATGCCCGGCGCAGAGCGCCGTTGGCCGGATGAGCTGGCAGGGAAAAGAGAGATAAAACAGAGGAAGAGGAGGCTTTGCCATGGCTTCAACCTATGCGGTAGAGATGCAGGACATCTGTAAGAGCTTCGGCAGCGTAAAAGCCAATTCCAATGTCTCCCTGAATGTGCGGGAGGGCGAAATCCTGGCCCTGCTGGGGGAGAATGGTTCCGGCAAAACCACGCTGATGAACATGTTGTCCGGCATTTACCGCCCTGACAGCGGATCCATCTATGTGAACGGCCAGCAGGTGTCCATTCACGCGCCGGAGGACGCCAAGCGGCTGGGGATCGGTATGGTGCACCAGCACTTCAAACTGGTGGACAACTTTACGGCTGCGGACAACATCTGGCTGGGGGAAAAAGAGGGCGGCCCGGTGCTGCGCCGCAGCCGCTATGACCGGATTGATGAGATGGCCAGGAAGTTCGGCTTTGAGATCGACAGCCGGAAAAGGGTCTATAATATGGCCGTTTCGGAAAAGCAGACCCTGGAGATTGTGAAGGTGCTGTGCTACGGGGCCAGGATTATCATTCTGGACGAGCCCACCGCCGTGCTCACGGTGCAGGAGACGGAGAAGCTGTTCTCCGTGTTGCGGAAGATGAAGGCGGAGGGCCACTCCATCATCATCATCACCCACAAACTCAATGAAGTGCTGGAGATCTCCGACCGGGTGACCATTCTCCGGAAAGGGGAGTATATCACCACCGTGGACACCGCCTCCACCAATGAGCAGGAGCTCACCGAGTGGATGGTGGGCCGGAAGGTGGATCTGAACATCCAGCGGCCTGTGGTGGAGAAGACCCGGCCGCTGCTGGAGATCCGGGACCTCACCATCCGCAGCGACGAGGGAGCTGTGGCCATCGACCATGTGAGCTTTTACATCCGGGGCGGGGAGATCCTGGGCGTGGCCGGCATTGCCGGCTGTGGACAGAAGGAACTGTGTGAGGCCATTGCGGGGCTGCGGCCCATTGAACAGGGCCAGATGATCCACAAGGGGGACAACATCGTGGGGCTTTCCCCCAAGGAAATTCTGGATAAGGGCATTTCCATGTCCTTTATCCCGGAGGACCGGTTGGGCATGGGTCTGGCGCCCTCCCTGTCCATCACGGACAACATGCTGCTCAAGAGCTACCGCCAGTCCAATGGTCCCTTCGTGGACCGGAAACGGGGCAGGGAAGAGGCCCGGCGGGTGATCGAGGAGCTGGAGATTGTCACACCATCCACTGAGACCCCGGTGCGCCGTCTGTCCGGCGGCAACGTACAGAAGGTGCTGCTGGGCCGGGAGATCAAGGCCGGCCCCAACGTGATCGTCACCGCCTACCCGGTGCGGGGACTGGACATCAACTCCTCCTACGCCATCTATGACATTCTGAACCAGCAGAAACAGTCCGGCGTGGGCATTCTGTTTGTAGGCGAAGATCTGGACGTGATGATGGCGCTGTGTGACAAGATCATGGTGCTGTGTCACGGAAAGATGATGGGCGTGGTCCACGCGGACAAGACCACCAAGGAGGAGCTGGGCCTGATGATGACCGGCTCCCTGGACCTGAGCCATAAATATGAGGACAAACCCGCGGGCATTGCCCGGGATACCCTGTTTAAGGAGGCGGAACAATGAAGCGAAAAGAACCTCTGTTCCGTGTGGTAAAGCGGGAGGGCGGCAGCCCGGTTCGCCTGGCCCTCTCCTATGTGGTGGCAGTGGTGCTGGCCCTGTGCATCGGGGCGCTGCTGCTGGCCATGCAGGGCGTGCCGGTGATGCAGTTTTATCAGGACATGTTCACCATGGGTATGGTGGGAAGCCGGTACCCCTTCCGGGTGCTGGAGGGCTTTATCCGGCTGTTTGTCCCCCTGCTCATCACCTCCATGGCCCTGTCTCTGGCCTTCCGGATGCGCTTCTGGAACATCGGCGGGGAGGGGCAGTTCATCATGGGCGCCATCTGCGCCGGCATCGCCGCCTTCCAGCTGGGGAACACCCTGCCCCAGCCTGTGATGCTGCTGGTGATCGCGGCCTGCGGCATTTTGGGCGGCGGGGCATACGGCCTGATTGTGGCGGCGCTGAAGGTGCGTTTCGGCACCAATGAGACACTGCTTACCCTGATGCTCAACTACATCGCCCTGTATTTGCTGGAGTTCCTGGGGGAGACCAAGGCGGACTGGAACTTCATGCTCTCTGAACAGTCCGCCCGGCCGGTGTTTGCCCAGTTCCCGGAGGCGGCGGACATGATCCTCTTTACCATCGGCCCCTTCCAGCTGAATCTCAGTCTGATCATCGCCCTGGTCCTGTGCGTGCTGGTCTTTGTCTATCTGAAATACACCAAACAGGGCTATGAGATCGCCGTGGTGGGAGACAGTCCCAACACCGCCCACTATGCGGGCATCAAAGTGGGCCGGGTGGTGATCCGCACCATCTTCCTGTCCGCGGCCCTCATCGGCCTGGCTGGGGCGTTTTATGTGTCCTCCGCCGGAACCCTGTCCACCTCAGTGACCAACGACGTGGGCTGGACCGGCATCGTGGTGGCCTGGCTGGCCAAGCTGAATACGGTGGGCATTCTGATTGTCTCCCTGCTCATCACCGTGCTTCAGTACGGATGCCAGGCGGCGGGAACCGCCTATCCCAGCATTGACGCGAATTTCGCGGATATGCTCCAGGGTATCATTCTGTTTGTAGTGCTGGCAGCGGACTTCTTCATCCGCTTCCGGGTGGTGATCCGCGGGAAGGAGGCGGTAAAATGACAGACCCCATCAGTGTTCTGACCCTGTTTCTGTTCAATATCATCGTGTACAACATTCCTCTGCTGTACGGCACGGTGGGAGAGATCCTGACGGAGAAGTCCGGCAGCCTGAACCTGGGTGTGGAGGGCACCATGGCCGTGGGGGCCATGTTCGGCTATCTGGCCGGCAGCCTCAGCAACAGCATGCTTCTGGGCCTGCTGGTCTCCATGGTGGCGGCGGGCCTGTGCGGTCTGCTGTTCTCCGTACTCACCGTGACCCTCCAGGCCAACCAGAACGTCACCGGCCTGACCATCACCACCTTCGGTCTGGGCCTGTACTTCTTCATCGGCAAGGGCATGGGGGCAAATTGGCCTGCCATGCAGGACAGCCCCAGTCTGGTGAACGGCTTCGCCCCGGTGGAGATCCCCGGCCTGTCCGCCATCCCCGTGGTGGGCAAGGCGCTGTTCTCCCACAGCGGGATGGTCTATCTGGCCATCGTCATTGCGGTGGCGGTGTGGTGGTATCTGAAGTACACCAAGGTGGGCCTGCGGCTGCGGGCCATCGGGGAAAATCCCGGCGCCGCCGACTCCGTGGGCGTCAACATCGTGCTCTACAAATACATCCACCTGATTGCGGGCTCCGCCATCATGGGCCTGGGCGGATTCTATATGGCACTGAACATGGGGGGATCCTTCGAGGGCTCCAACTGCTGGGTCAACGGCTACGGCTGGATCGCGGTGGCTCTGGTGATCTTCGCCAACTGGAATGCGGTGGCCGCTATTCTGGGCACCCTGGTGTTCGGATTTTTCAACACCCTCCAGGTCTATTCCGGTTCCCTGGCCAGCGCCTTCCCCGAGGGCCTGGGCTGGCTGAGTGCGGTGCCTCCCCACCTGTATATGGCGCTGCCCTTCCTGATCACCGCCATTGTTCTGGTGGTATCCTCCATCCGCAACAAGCGGGAGAGCTCCGGGCAGCCCTCCGCCCTGGGCACCAACTATTTCCGGGAAGACCGGTAAACACGGCAATGTCAGAAAACAGCGGGCAAGGGATTCCCTTGCCCGCTGTTTTCTGCAGAGAGAAAAAGAGAGAACCGGGGCAGCTTGCATGCCCCGGTTCCAGAAGGATGGAGGATAGAATGAAAAAGAAAGGATATCTCTTACAACTACTAAGATAGCGGAGATTCATTACAAAAGTTCGAAGGAAAATGTTACAGTTCGATTAAATCGCACGACAAAATTCCGCTGTGCCGGAGAGATCCCCCGGACAAGGGAGGGCCGGAAGATGAAAGGAACCGAGGCAGCTTGCATGCCCCGGTTCCAGAAGGATGGAGGATAGAATGAAAAAGAAAGGATATCTCTTGCAATTACTAAGATAGCGGAGAATCGTTACAAAAGTTCGAGCAAAGATATTACGAAAGTATTAAATCGAAGGGCGCTCAGGTGTTTTTCCGCAGCCCGGCGAAAAACTCCTCCAAAACGCTCCGGCACTCCTCCTCCAGCAGCCCGCCGTAGATCCGGGGGTGGTGGTTAAAGCGCTCCTCAAAGAGGTTGAGCACCGAGCCGCAGCAGCCGGATTTGTCCTCCCGGGCGCCGTAGCGCACCGCCCGGATGCGGGCGTTCAGGATGGCGCCGGCGCACATGGGGCAGGGTTCCAGGGTGACGTACAGGGTGCAGCCCTCCAGCCGCCAGCTGCCCACCGCCCGGCAGGCCTGGGTGATGGCCTCGATCTCCGCGTGGGCCACGGCGCTGTGATCCGCCTCCCGGCGGTTCCGGCCCCGGCCGATGATCCGTCCCCGGGCGTCGGCGATGACGCAGCCCACAGGCACATCCCCGTCGGGGATGCAGGCCCGGGCCAGCTCCAGGGCCTGGCGCATATAGTCCTCGTGAGTCATGGAATTCCCCCTGTCCTCATTCTCTGAAACATGGTATCATAGATCTGCGGGAAACAAAAGATCTTTTTCAGGAGGGATTCCCATGAAAGACGTACTGATGTTTATTCTGCCCGGCTGCCCCCACTGCCGGTACGCCCTGGGGGCCCAGCAGGCGCTGCTGGAGGCCCATCCGGAGTGGCGGGAGATTCCGCTGCGGATTGTGGATGAGGGCAGAGAGCGGGCCTTTGCCGACGCCCATGACTACTATTATGTCCCCACCTGGTATGTGGGCGGGGAGAAGGTGTTTGAGGGCCACGCTGAGCCGGAGGATGTGGAGCGGGTCTGGCGCATTGCGGCCCGGGAGGACTGAAACCCCTGTGCCCCAAGGGGTGCAACGGAGCGTTGACAAAAAGAAACGCCGGGGCGGTTGTCGGATTGGATCCGGTCTGCTATGCTGAAGGCACAAAGACAGAGGGAGGCGGGGCGGATGACGCTGGGACAGAGGATCCAGGAGCTGCGAAAACAGGCGGGGTACACCCAGGAGCAGCTGGCGGAGCGGCTGGGGGTGACCCGGCAGGCGGTGAGCAAATGGGAGAGCGACAACGGCGTGCCGGAGCTGGACACCCTCATCGCCATGAGCCGGCTGTTCGGCGTCACCGTGGGCCAGCTGCTGGGGGTGGAGGAACCCGGGAGAGAGCAGGGCGGCCCGAGCCGGGACGGGGATGACACCGACGCCCGGGTGGAGGCCATTCTCCGCCGGTATGCGGAGCAGACCCGCCGGCAGCAGCCTGCCGCCGCCCCAGGCAGGCACGGCTGGCAGCGGGCGGTGATTGCCCTGGCGGCGGCGGTGGTGGCGGCTTTGTTCATGCTGATGTTCTATTTGCTCAATACGGTCAGTAGTATTCGAAATCAATTTTCCAGTTTGTCCTGGGATCATGTGCAGCAGCAGAATGAGATAAACCGGCTCTATGGGCAGCTGCAAGACATCCAGCAAGAGATGGCGGATCCCGTCAGCCAGTTTACCTGGGAGGTGCTGTCCTTTGACCCGGAGGGGGAGACGGCAGACCTGGCCTGGCAGATCTCCCTGAAGGAGTACAGCATGGGCGCCCAGGTGCAGCTGATGCTCACGGGGACCGATGGGGAGCAATACGTGAGCCAGTGGGCACAGGCCCCGGACTTTACCGGCAGCCTTGCGGGGATCCCCATGTCAGACTGGGGGTATATCTGCGCCCTCCGGGTGGAGGAGGAAGGAAACGTCCGGGAGATGGAGCTGGAGCCCATCAGCTCCCTGGGGCCGGAGCAGTTCCAACTGCGGGCGGACAGCCTGGCCGCCTTCTATGCCATCTCCGTGGGCAGCAGCGCCACGGTCACGGCGGAGGACCCGGCGGTGCGGATCTACTCCCCCTATCCCCAGCTGTTCCAGCCCGCCTGGGCCCGGCTCACTGTCACACTGAACGGCCAGGAGCTGGAGAGCGTTTCTCTGACCCTGACGCAGGAGGGGGATGATCTCTGGTACGGCCGGGATGACCAGGGGGTGCGCCAACTGCGGCTGAACGTGGGGGTCGTGGTGGAATTCTCCCTGACCATGGGGGACAGCCTGGGCCGGGAGACGGTGGAGATATGGTCCATGACCGCCGGGGAGGACGGTCCGGTGGAGTCGCCGCCGGTTCTGGACACCTCCGGCAGAGGATAGCAAAAAAGCGGGCCGCCGGTCAGATCAAGGACCGGCGGCCTTCTTCTATCTCACGTTCACCATCCGGGTGTACCGCCGCAGGGGGTACTCTCCGTCATGGGCCTCCCCGGAAAAGGTGTCCGACATCTCTCCGGCCGGGAGCACCCGGGTCACACCGGAGCGCACCAGCAGGTCGGTGAGGGCAGCCCGGTCCGCCTCCGGGCACAGCAGACCGGCGGTCTGCAGCCGGCCCTTCTGCCGCCGCAGGGTGGGCAGCAGTTCCCTCCGGGGCAGGGCCTTCACCAGCGGATTGCCGAATAGGTGGGACAGCTCCAGTTCCCGGTCTGCGCAGGCGGTGAGGGAGCAGCCCCGGCCGTGGTAGACCCGGCGGTCCGACTGTCTGGCGTCGCCGGAGATGGCCCGCTCCACCCGCTCCTGATACCGCCGCAGAGTGAGCTCCGACACCGCCCCCAGGCTCCGGGCGGGGCCGCTGGCGGCGGCCTGCTCCAGCAGGGGGAGGAAGTCCCGGCAGAAGGTGTGGACGTCCTCCGGACGCTCCGTGTCCAGATAGATGACCTGGCAGGAGGAGCACAGCAGCTGGCGGGTCTCCACGATGTGCCGGGCCAGGGCGGGCCAGTCCCGCGCCCGGTCTTGGGCCCCGGACAGGTAGGCAAAACTCAGCCGGTGGCCCCATTCCATCAGCTTCACCCCTACGGGGGCGAACCGGCGCACGGCGGACACCGCCCCGTCTCCGCCCCAGACCACCACGCCGTCACTGAGCTGGGCCATGCGCAGCAGGGCGTCCACGTCCTCGGAAGGGGTGTCAAAGGCGTAGATGAAATCGGTGAGGGCGGGCTCCTCCCGGATGAGCTGGCGCAGGATCTCCACGGACAGGCCGTTGTCCGCCTGGGGCAGCTTCAGGATGTTGATGTTGCCGGTGAGCAGTCCCTCCACCACGCTGTAGGCGGGCAGGCCGTCCACATTGCCGGCGGCGATGTGGAGCAGTACCCCCAGGGGCGCGGGACGGACCGTGATGGGGGACAGTTCCTCCGGCGGCCGGGTGACAAAGGGGGCGGTGTCCGTCCCCAGCTCCACCCGGAGCTTGTACTCCAGAGCCTCCCGGGTGAGGTGGGGGCGGATCTGGGCCAGATACCGGTCCGCCAGTTCCACCTGGGAGAGCAGGGCGTCAAATTCCCCCCGGTCCAGCCGCTGACCCAGCCGGTCAATGGCGGAGATGACCTGCTCCGGGGCCAGGGTCTGCTCCGCCAGAGTGCGGTTGAGCCGCTCCTCCAGCCCGTCCAGAAGCTCGTCCTGGCGGCTGGTGTCGTAGAGGGTTCCGTTGGCGAGAATCACAGGACATCCCCTCCTTTTCCCAGCAGTTCCGCGGCTCCCGCCGCACAGGTCTTGATGTCCTTCAGCCCCACCCGGCCCAGGATCTCCAGCCAGGGGGCCGGGTTGCCGCAGGGACAGGAGCCGGCGGGGTGGAGGATGCCCAGGTCATCGGTCATTACCGCCAGAATGGGGGTGGCGGTGAGCAGCGGAGTGAGAAACTCCACCAGCCCCGGCTGGCCGGGGAGCAGGGGGGCCAGCGTCTCCGGGTCCCGGATGATGACCCGGCTGTAGATGGGCACGTGGAAATGGTGGTGCACGCAGTCGGCGTAGAGAATGGGATGCTCCACGGCGCTGAACACTTCGATGATGCGCTCCTCCGGGATGCCCAGCACCCGCTGGGCCAGATCATAGAGGACGGGCTTTTCCACCTGCTGGGTGTAAAACTGCTTCCAGCCGCCCCCCAGCAGGATTTTGGAGCCGGGAGGCAGGGACAGCCGGACGCCCCGGCTCTCCAGCAGCCGCAGCAGGAAATAGGTATAGGAGGGAAAGCCCACCAGCCGGGTGGGGAAACGGGATTTGCCGCAGCGGACCAGGGCGTCCGCCACCCCGTCCAGGTCGGGGGTGTAGCTACCGTTTTCGTACTTCAAGGCATAGGTCCGGCTCAGAGCGGGGGCCAGCAGGGTGGCGCCAAAGGCGGTGCGGGCCACCGAGGTGCGGTTGTCCCGCCGGGGCTTGTAGCCCAGGATCACATAGTGTGTGGGTCTGGAGGAGAAGAAGCCCCGGGGCCGGCCCACCTTCCACAGCATGTTCCAGTCGCACCACAGGGCGGGGAAGTCAAAGCCCACCTCGCTGAATTGCCCCGAGGTGCCCGAGGAGGTGGACACCGCCGCCATCTTCCACCGGGGCAGGGAGAACAGCCGGTGCTGTTTGAAGGTCAGTGTGGGCAGGAAGGGGAGTTTCTCCAGGTCGCCATATTCCTTCAAATCCTCCGGCCGGAAGGAGAAGCTGTCCAGCACCGCCCGGTATTCCGGGCAGTGGGCGTAGTGGAAGGCGCAGTTCTCCCGGACGGCCCGGAGGAACTGCTGGTCGCTGGCGGGCAGGTCATAGGGATCTTTCCGGTGGAACAGTCGGGTGCGCTGGCTCATAGCGGTCCTCCCTTCAGAATATAGACTCCGAAATGAAATATATACAGGGAATAATACGATTTGGAATGAAAACGGAGGGGGAAAAGACGGCTGCCTTCTGTTCTATCCTATCATATCCCCGCCGGGAAGACAAGAAAAAGGCCACCCGGGAAACGGGCGGCCGGAAGGAACGGAGTACCGGAACATCAGAGCAAGCCCGCCTTTTTGCGCAGGCAGTGGGTGCGGATTCCTCGGATCAGGCAGACCAGCAGGACGGCCAGCAGGGCCAGCCGGCTGAAGTCCAGGGCGGTCATGAGCAGCTCGTGGAGAAGGTCCAGATAGGTATACATGCGGCCGACTGGATCCCCCTGGATGAGGGGGAGTAGCGCCAGGCTGATCTGATCCGCCAGAAAGGGGAGGGCCAGGAACAGCGCCCACTCGGCCGCCAGGGTGGGGACGGTCCGCCGGGTGAAGCGGAAGACCCCATGGCGGAAGCGGCGGACGGTGAGCGCCAGTAGCAGGCCGGCCAGGAGGACGAAGGCCCAGGCGATGGCCATCCAGAAGATCCAGCTGGGGGAGCCGGAGGAGAGGGCGGTGGCGGTGCGGAAGGGCAGGGTCCAATGGAACATCAGGGTAGACAGGACGCCCGAGGCGAAGCGCAGGTAGAAGCACCCGTAGAACAGCCAGATCCAGGCGCACCACAGCCCCGGCCGGCGGCAGGCCAGGCACAGGACGCCGCTGACCGCCAGCGGGGCGCAGTAGACCAGGCCGTTGGCCAAGGAGCGCCCCGGTAGAGCGAAGAACAAAAAGACCGTGCCCCCGAAGAAGAGCAGCAAGATGCCCATCAGCTTGCGCAGGGGAAGTGTGGTGGGTGCAGATTTTGCGGGATCCGGGGTGGAATCGGAAGCCGCCTCTGGGGCCGGTGACGCGGGCATGTCCGGGGTGTGCCCCACCAGCTCGTCCAAGGTGACGCCGAAGATCCGGCTCAGGGCGATCAATTTGTCCAGCTCGGGCACTGAGGAGTCCGTCTCCCACTTTGAGATAGACTGCCAGGAGACCTCCAGGCGGTCGGCAAGGTCGGCCTGGGACAGGCCGTGCTCCAGGCGCAGGCGGTGAATGGTTTGGCCGAGAGTCATCGCAACTCCTCCTCCATGGGATTCTGACCCTATTGTAAGGGCGGCGGCGGGAATTTGTCAACCAAGGCGGCTTGGCAGGACGCAACTGACGGTTGCACAGAGAAAAAATCCGTGTGTTTCACGGGAAACACACGGATTTTTATCTATGACAGGATGCTGGGTGCCTCTGATTACACCATGGGTTTCAGGTCGGGGCTGATGATCAGCTCGGCCTCGGTGGCGGCCTGAACCTGCTCCACAGTGAACTCGGGGTTGATCTCGGTCATGTAGAGGCCCTTGTCAGTGACCTCCAGCACGCACATCTCGGTGATGATCTTGGTGATGCACTTCACGGCGGTATAGGGCAGCTTGCACTTCTTCAGGATCTTGGGGTTGCCCTTGGCGGTGTGCTCCATGGCCACGATCACGTTCTTGGCGCCCACCAGCAGGTCCATGGCGCCGCCCATGCCGGGCATCTTCTTGCCGGGGATGATCCAGTTGGACAGGGAGCCCTCCTCGTCCACTTCCAGGCCGCCCAGCACGGTGGCGTCCACATGGCCGCCGCGGATCAGGCCGAAGGAGACGGAGGAGTCAATGAAGCTGCCGCCGTGGCCCACAGCGGAGGGAGAACCGCCGGCGTCCACCACATGGATGGGATCCTTGTTCTCGTCGGTGACGGAGCCAGTGCCGATGATGCCGTTCTCGCTCTGGAGAGTGACGTGCACGCCCTCGGGCAGATAGTTGGGGACCAGGGTGGGCAGGCCGATGCCCAGGTTGACCACGTCGCCGTCCTTCAGCTCCTTGGCCACGCGGGCGGCGATGAACGCTTTGATCTGAGACTTATCCATTAGTAGAGACCTCCCTCAACCACATAATCCACAAACACGCCGGAGGTGCGCACATCCTCGGGGGCGATGTCGCCGATCTCCACCACCTGCTCCGCCTCAGCGATGACGGTGTCGGCGGCGGTGGCCATGACGATGTTGAAGTTGCTGGTGTCGCCCTTGTACCAGACGTTGCCGGCCTTGTCGATCTTGTAGCCGGCGATGACGGCGAAGTCGGCGTGAATGGGGGCCATCAGCAGGTAGTCCTTGCCGTTGATGGTCTGCTTGCCCAGGCAGTAGGGGTTGTCCTCCACGATGGTGCCCACGCCGGTGGGGGTGAGCACGCCGCCCAGACCGGCACCGTCGGCCCGGATCATCTCAGCCAGAGAGCCCTGGGGGATCAGGATGACTTCCAGGGTGCACTCCTGCATGGACTGCTGGGCGACTTCGGGGTTCAGGCCCACGTGAGTGGCGATGAGCTTCTTGATCTGGTGGTTGTGCACCAGCTTGGCCACGCCGTAGTAGTCCTCGCCCATGGGGCCGCCGGGCATAGAGGCATCGTTGCAGATCATGGTCAGATCCTTGACGCCGCTCTTGCTCAGCGCGTCAATGAACTTATGGGCGTTGCCGCACCCCATGAAGCCGCCGAACATCACGGTGGCGCCATCGGGGATCAGTTTGACCGCCTCTTCGATGGATACGAATTTGGGCATTTGATTTGACCTCCTCAAAGGTTTGTAAAAGCAAAGGGGACGGCTCCATAAGGACCCGCCCCCTTCGGGTCGTGTACTGTGTACATATCCCGCGCTGCCGGAGAGGACAGCGGGGAGGATTGCCGGGGAGCAGACGAAAGAGACTGCTCACGACGGCTCAGACGCTTCTGATCAGCACTTCTCGAAGATGGTGGCAACGCCCATGCCGCCGCCGATGCACAGGGTGGCCAGGCCCTTCTTGGCCTCGGGCCGCTTCTGCATCTCGTGGAGCAGGGTGACGATGATGCGCGCGCCGGAGGCGCCCACGGGGTGGCCCAGGGCGATGGCGCCGCCGTTCACGTTGACCTTGCTCATGTCGAAGCCCAGCTCCCGGGCCACGGCGATGGACTGGGCGGCAAAGGCCTCGTTGGCCTCCACCAGGTCGATGTCCTCGATCTTCAGGCCGGCCTTCTCCATGGCCTGACGGGAGGCGGGCACGGGGCCCACGCCCATGATCTTGGGATCCACGCCGCCCTGGCCCCAGCTCACCAGCTTGGCCATGGGCTTCAGGCCGTACTTCTCCACAGCCTCGCCGGAGGCCAGCACGATGGCGGCGGCGCCGTCATTGATGCCGGAGGCGTTGGCGGCGGTGACGCGCTGCACGTGCTTGCGGGCGTCGTCCTCATGGACCTGGGTCACATCAAAGGTGTGGACAATCTCGTCCTCCACGCCCTCGGGACCCACGGGGAAAGCACCCTTCAGCTTGGCAATGCTCTCGGTGGTGACGCCGGCGCGGGGGAACTCGTCCACCTTGAACTCCACCATTTCCTTCTTCTTCTTCACCATGATGGGAACGATCTCGTCGTCGAATTTGCCGGCCTTCTGGGCGGCCTCAGTCTTCTGCTGGGAAGAGGCGGCGAACTCGTCCATCTCCTGACGGGTGATGCCCCACACGTCGGCGATGTTCTCGGCGGTGGTGCCCATGTGGTAGTTGTTGTAAGCGTCCCACAGGCCGTCCTTGATCATGGTGTCCACGACCTTCTTGTCGCCCATGCGGGCGCCCCAGCGCTCGTTGGGCAGGGCGAAGGGAGCGGCGGACATGTTCTCGGTGCCGCCGGCCACAATGATATCAGCATCGCCGGCGAGGATGGCGCGGGCGCCCTCGATGACGGACTTCATGCCGGAGCCGCACACCATGCCCACGGTGTAGGCGGGGACAGAGTAGGGCAGGCCGGCCTTCACGCCCACCTGACGGGCGGGGTTCTGGCCCAGAGCGGAAGTGAGGATGCAGCCGAACATCAGTTCATCCACCTGCTCGGGCTTCACGCCGGCGCGGTTCAGGGCTTCCTTGACAACCACTGCGCCCATATCGGCAGCGGGGGTGTCCTTCAGGGAGCCGCCAAAGGAGCCCACGGCGGTACGGCAGCAGTTGACAACATAGACATCTCTCATGACACATAACCTCCAAAAAAATTGTTGTTCACAATGGGGATCGCATCTGACAAAATTATATACCGGGCTGACGGAAAAATCAACAGGGACAGAGAAACAAATGGAAAAGAAAAGGGTGTTTTTTTATAAAACTTTTCGGGCGCAGAGGAGAAAATGCACTTCCCTTTTGGTAAGTATGACGGCAAACAGGCGGGACCTGGACCCGGGAAACGAAAAAGAGCCTCCGCCGGGCGGAGGCTCTTTGGAAAACTCAGACGCTGCGCTTCTTGAGGGCGCGGCGCACGGCCTTTTCGATCTCGCAGATCACCACGGGAACGATGGCCAGACCCAGAACGCACAGCCATTCAGCCAGGTTCAGCGGGCACACCTCGAAGATACCCATCAGAGGGGGCACCAGCAGTACGGCCAGCTGGAGCACCATGCCCACCAGGAAGGCCTTGTTCATGGCGGGGTTGGACAGGATGCCGATCTTGAAGATGGACTGATCCTCGCTGCGCACGTCAAAGGCGTGGAACAGCTGGCAGAAGGTCAGGGTGGCGAAGGCCATGGTGTTGGCGGTGGCGTCCGCCAGCTCGGGAGAAGTGAGTACGTACTCGCCCAGCCAGTAGGCGGTGAGGGTGAGCAGGCCCACCATAGCGCCCTGCCAGGCCAGCCGGATGGAGAAGCCCCGGGTGAACAGGGATTCCTTGGCGGAGCGGGGCTTTTCGTTCATGACGGAGTGTTCCACCGGCTCCATGCCCAGGGCCAGGGCGGGGAGGGAGTCCGTGACCAGGTTCAGCCACAGCAGCTGCACCGCAATCAGGGGATCCTGATGGAAGTTGAAGGCGGTGGCCAGGAACAGGGTGACGATTTCGCCGATATTGCAGGAGAGCAGATAATGGATGGCCTTTTTGATGTTGGAGTAGATGCCCCGGCCCTGCTCCACCGCGTGAACGATGGTGGCGAAATTGTCGTCGGTGAGGATCATGTCGGCGGCGCCTTTGGCCACGTCGGTGCCGGTGATGCCCATGGCGCAGCCGATGTCGGCCACCTTCAGGGCGGGGGCGTCGTTGACGCCGTCGCCGGTCATGGCCACCACCATGCCCTTCTTCTGCCAGGCCTTGACGATGCGCATCTTATGCTCCGGAGAGACCCGAGCGTAGACGGAGAACTTATCCACGTCCTGCTCCAGCATCTCCTGGCTCATGAAGTCCAGGTCCTCGCCGGTGATGGCCAGATCGCCGTCCCGGAAGATGTCCAGATCCTTGGCGATGGCCACGGCGGTGAGCTTGTGGTCGCCGGTGATCATCACCGGGCGGATGCCGGCGCCGTAGCACTCGGCCACCGCCTGCTTGACCTCCATCCGGGGCGGGTCAATCATGCCCACCAGACCGGCGAAGGTCAGGCCGCTCTCCAGTTCCTCCGAGGTGAGCTCGCCCTGAGGCAGCGCGTCAATGTCCTTGTAGGCACAGCCCAGCACCCGCAGGGCCCGTCCGGCCATGTCGGCGTTGGCGTTCTCCACGTCCTTGGCCAGGGCGGGGGTGACGGGGATGGGGGAGCCGCTGAGGATGTGGGTGCACCGGGAGAGCAGAATGTCGGGGGCGCCCTTCACCATTACCCGCAGCTTGCCGTTCAGAGGATGGATGGTGCTCATCAGTTTCCGGTCGGAGTCAAAGGGCAGCTCGGCCACCCGGGGCATCTCCTTTTCCAGCACGTTCTTGTCCATACCGTCCTGGAAGGCGGCGTCCACAAAGGCGGTCTCAGTGGGGTCGCCGGCGGTCTTGGGGGAGCCGTCCTCGTTGTAGGTGAGCACGGTGTCGTTGCACATGGAGCCGATGACCAGGGCCTCCTTGCGGTGCTGGTTCCCTTCGGACCACACCTCCACCACGGTCATCTTGTTCATGGTCAGAGTGCCGGTCTTATCCGAGCAGATCACGCCGGCACAGCCCAGGGTCTCCACCGCGGGCAGCTTCTTTACAATGGCGTTGTGCTTGACCATGCGCTGTACGCCCAGGGCCAGCACGATGGTGACTATGGCGGGCAGACCCTCGGGGATGGCGGCCACCGCCAGGGCCACGGCGGACATGAACATGTCCAGCAGTTCCTTGCCGTAGAGCAGGCCCACGCCGAACATGACGGCGCACACGCCCAGGCAGACGAAGGACAGGGTCTTGGAGATCTCCGCCATCTTCCGCTGGAGCGGGGTGGTGGTATCGTCTTCGCTGGTGAGCATCTTGGCGATGCGGCCCACCTCGGTCTCCATGCCAGTGGCGGTGACCACGCACACGGCCCGGCCGTTGGTGATGACGGTGGAGGAGACCACCATGTTCTTCCGGTCGCCCAGGGCGGTCTCTTCCGGCAGGGAGGCAATGGCCTGCTTGCTCACAGGGACGGACTCACCGGTCATGGCGGACTCGTCCGCCTTCAGATTGGCGCACTCCAGAATGCGGGCGTCGGCGGGGACCAGGTCGCCGGCCTCCAGCACGATGATGTCGCCGGGCACCAGCAGATCGGTGTCCAGGCGGACCATCTCGCCGTTGCGGATCACCTTTGCCAGGGGCGCCGACATTTTTTGCAGGGCCTCCAGGGCCTTTTCCGCGCTGTTCTCCTGGGAGATGGAGATGATGGCGTTGACGATGACGATGATCAGAATGATTACCGCCTCGATCCAGTCCTCACCGCCGGTGGAGATGAGGGAGAGGACGGCCGCGATGAGCAGCACGATGATCATGGGGTCCTTCATCTGGTTGAGGAACCGCACCGCCAGGCTTTCCTTTTTTGCGCCCTCCAGACGGTTGGGGCCGTACTGAGTCAGGCGCTGTTCCGCCTGGCTGGTACTCAGGCCCTTCTGCTGGTCGGACTCCAGCTCGGACATGACCTGGTCAGGGGTTTTGGTGAACCATTGGCTCACAATGACAACACTCCTTTTCCATAACCTTTCACAGTGTAACTATATCAGGGACTTGGGTCGAAACATAGGGAAGTGCTGTCCGTCGGGCCAGGGCAGAAAGAAAAGACTTACCCGCGGCAGAGTTGCCGCGGATAAGTCTCATCATTTCATACAAGGCCAGGCGGCGTACCGCCATGCTGTTGGCGCTTGTCACAGAGAAAAGACTCTGCTGACTACTCCCTTATGCTTGAAGTATTGTATCAGCAGGACATGGCCGATGTCAAGGGGGAGTTAACCAAAAATCCTTGACAAATCGCAAAAGGCTGTTACGCATCAGACGAGGGGGCGGGGGAGGCGTCGCCGCTCTGGGCGTCCAGCTGCTGGGCCATGGCGGTCTGCCAGGCATTGTAGCGGTCAAAGAAATCGGACACATCCAGCGCTTCCACCGCCGCCACCGGGGTGATCTCCGCGTCTTCCAGCCACTGATTGATCTGATCGTTCAGCCCGCTCTGGCGGCAGGCGTCCCGGTAGTCCTCCGGGTCCACCGGCAGGCGGAGCATGATGTGGTAGCCGTAGTCGGTTTCCACGATGCCGGACAGCTCGCCCGGCTCCAGAGCCAGGGCGGCCTCCCGGAAGCCGTCCACCAGGGAGGTGGTGTTGTCATAGGTGTAGCCGTCCGGGTAGTAGGCCAGGCCGGTGTCTTCGCTGTACTCGTTCATCAGCTCGTCGAAGAGGGTTTCCTGGTCATCGCTGGCCTGGAGCTGGGCCAGCAGATCCTCCGCCAGGGCCTTTTTCTCCGCCACCGTCTCCTCGTCCAGGGAGGGATAGGCGTAGGAGCCGTCCTCCTGGGCCTCGGGAGTGCCCGCGGGGTCCACGGTCATGAGCAGGATGTGCTTGACGGAAAAAATACCGTTGTCGGAGAGGTAGGCGTCCAGGTCCTCCTGGGTGGGGTCCCCGGTCAGCGCCTGCAGCAGGTTGTTGTAGTAGCTGTCCACGGCAAAAATGAACTCCATGGTCTCGTCGGTGAGGCCGAAGAGCAGCTTCTGGTTTTCGTAGGTCTGCTCGCCGTTGGCCAGCATCTGCTCCTGGATCTCCGCGTTCTGCTCATCGGTGAGGGGGCAGCCCTCCTCCAGGGCTTTCTGCTCCATCAGAACGTAGTAGGCCGTCATGTTCAGACTGTCCTGGAGCAGGGCGTCGGCGTAGAGGTCCACAGGCATGCCGTAGTACTGCTGGAAGCTGGTGCAGTTCAGGGCCAGCCAGTACAGGAACAGGTCGGCGGGTACCTCCTGGCCGTTGACGGTGAGGGCAGTCTCATCGGACTCCAGCCCGGCGGCAAAGGGGAGCAGGGCCTGGGTGAGATCCACCTGGATCTCCGAAGAGGGCGCGGCGGAGGCGTCCGTCCCGGAGGAGGGACTGGCGGAGGGATCCGCGCTGCCGCCGGCGGCGGGATCGCCGCAGGCGCACAGGGACAGCGTCAGGCCCGCAGCCAGCAGCAGGGCGAGCAAGCGATGTTTCATATTCAAATTCTCCTATCTTCTTCAAGGGTTGCCGGGCGCGCCGCCCGGCGGACGAGGGACATTGTATCACCGCCGGCGGGAAAAGACAATGGGGGCGGGGAAAGGTTCACGATTTGTTTTCTTCCGGGGCGTGGAGCAGTCCGGCGTACTGATGGACCAGGGCGGTGCACTGGCGCAGGGGATCGTCTCCCTTCCGGAGCTTCAGGGTGAGGGACGCCCTGTCCCCGGGGGAGAAGAGCAGCCGGCCGGAAAAGGCGTTGGCCAGGGCGGAGACCGCCTCCAGGCGGAAGCGGGCCAGGGTGCAGACAATCCGGTCCCCCTTCTGGGTGATCTCTGTGATCAGGCAGGCGGCGGCCTCCTCCCGGAGCTGGGCGATGGCGATCAGGTTGTTCACCGGCCGGGGCGGATCGCCGAACCGGTCGATGAGCTCATCGGTCATATCGTCGGCGTCCTCCTGGGTGCGGATGCGGGCAATGCGCCGGTAGAGGTCCATGCGCTGTTCGGAGGAGGGGACATACCGGTCGGGAATGGCGGCGGACACCGTCAGGTCCACCAGACACTCCAGACGGGGCGGCGGCGTCTCGCCCTTCTCCTCCAGCACCGCCTCCTCCAGCAGCTTCAGGTACAGGTCATAGCCCACGCTCATGAGGAATCCGGACTGCTCCGGGCCCAGCAGGTTGCCTGCTCCCCGGATCTCCAGATCCCGCATGGCGATTTTGAAGCCGGAGCCGAATTCGGCGTATTCCCGGATGGCGCTCAGCCGCTTGGCGGCAATTTCACTCAGCGCCTTGCCGGGGCGGTAGGTGAGGTAGGCGTAGGCCCGCCGGGGAGAGCGGCCCACCCGGCCCCGGATCTGGTGGAGCTGGGCCAGGCCCAGCCGGTCGGCGTCCTCGATGATCAGGGTGTTCACGTTGGCGATGTCGATGCCGGTCTCGATGATGGTGGTGCACACCAGCACATCCACGTCCCCGTCGCTCATGCGGGTCATCACGTCGCCCAGCTCCTCCGGGCTCATTTTGCCGTGGGCGGTGGCGATTTCCACCTTGTCCCCCAGCAGGGCCCGCAGCTGGGCGCCGGTGCGTTCAATGGTGTCCACCCGGTTGTGGAGGTAGTACACCTGGCCGCCCCGCTCCAGTTCCCGCCGGATGGCGTCGGCCAGCACGGACCAGTCGTGCTCCAGCACGTAGGTCTGCACCGGCTGGCGGTTGGAGGGGGGCTCCTCAATGACGGACATATCCCGGATCCCGCTCAGGGACATGTTCAGGGTGCGGGGGATGGGGGTGGCGGACAGGGTGAGGACGTCCACCTGTTTGGACAGCTCCTTCAGCCGCTCTTTGTGGGTGACGCCGAAGCGCTGCTCTTCATCCACCACCAGCAGACCCAGGTCCTTGAACTGCACGTCCTTCTGCAGCAGCCGGTGGGTGCCGATGAGCACGTCCACGGAGCCGTCGGACACGCCGGCCAGCACCCGCTTCATCTGTGCGGCGGTGCGGAAGCGGTTGACCACGTCCACCTCCACCGGGAACTTTGCAAACCGGCTCTTTGCGGTGAGATAGTGCTGCCGGGCCAGCACGGTGGTGGGTACCAGAATGGCGGCCTGCTTGCCGTCCAGCACGCATTTCATCACCGCCCGCAGGGCCACCTCGGTTTTTCCGTAGCCCACATCGCCGCACAGCAGCCGGTCCATGGGCCGGGGCGCCTCCATGTCCCGCTTGATCTCCTGGACGCACCGCAGCTGGTCCTCGGTCTCCTCATAGGGGAACTCCTCTTCGAATTCCCGCTGCCAGGGGGAGTCCGGGGAGAAGGCGAAGCCCGGCTGGCGCTGGCGCTGGGCGTAGAGCTGGATGAGCCCTTTGGCCAGATCCTTGACGGCGGCCCGGGTCCTGCTCTTGGCCCGGGCCCACTCGGTGCCCCCCAGCCTGGAGAGCTTCTTTTTCTCCGGGTCGTCGCCTCCGCCGATGTATTTGGAGATGGCGTCCAGTTGGGTGGCCGGCAGATACAGGGTGTCGCTGCCGGCGTAGGCCAGCTTGATGTAGTCCTTCTGGACCCCGTCCACCTGCATCTTCACCAGACCCACAAACCGGCCGATGCCGTGGTGCTCGTGGACCACCAGGTCGCCGGGGGAGAGATCGGTGAAGGAGTCCACCTTCCGCCGGTCCTCCGCCCGCTTCAGGCGCTTTCCCTTCCGGCGCGCCTGCCCCTGGCCCTCCGCCAGCACCGCCCAGCCGCTGCCCACGTAGTCGAAGCCGGAGGACAGGGCGCCCACGGCAATGGTGATGCCGCCGGGGGAGGGCAGATCGTGGAGCTGGAAGTCCACGGCGGAGCGGATCTTCCGCTCCCGGAGCAGGGCCTGAAGGTTCAGCGAGCGCTGTTCACTGCCCAGCAGCACCACCGTGGCGGCGCCGGAGCTCTGAAACTGGGTCAGGTCGGCCACCGCAGTGTCCAGATTGACACCGAAGGTGGACAGCTGCCGGCCCCTGGCCGCCAGCAGCGTCTTCGGGGGCAGGGGGTAAGAGGAGGTGGTGAACGAGTCGAAAAAGCACAGGCAGTGCGCGTCGGAAAGGGCGGCCATCAGATCCCCCATGCCGGCGGCAAAGATTGCCTGCTTTCCGGTGATGACCCCCTGTTCCAGGAGCGCCTGCACATCTTCTCCCAGCTGCCACAGCCAGTTTTTCGCCCGCTCCGCCACCCGGGCGGACTCGGAAAAGCAGACCAGGGCCCCTGCGGGCAGATGGTGAGCGGCGGTGGTCAGCTTGGGGTAGCGGACGGGGATCAGCCGATCCGGAGTGGGCTGCCAGCGGCCCTCCATGTCCCGGGTGGGGAGCGCCTCGGCGGCGGGGAGGAAGACCGCCCGCTCCAGCCGGGCGATCCGCCGCTGGCTGGAGACGTCGAACAGCCCCATGGAGTCCACGTCGGTGTCCCAGAATTCAATCCGCACCGGGTGGTCCTGGGCGGGGGAATACACATCCAGAATGCCGCCCCGCAGGGCGAACTGGCCGACGCCCTCCACCTGGTCGCAGCGGGCATAGCCCAGGGCGGAGAGCTGATCGGCCAGGGACTCCAGGTCGTACTGCTTCCCGGTCTCCACGCACACGGTGTGGCCGGTCAGCTCCTCCGGGGAGAGGGTGCGCTGCAGCAGCGCCTCCACCGTGGTCACCACCAGGGGTGTCTCCCCCCGGGCCATGCGGGAAAAGACGCTCAGGCGCTGGTGTTCCCACTGCCGGGAGGCCACCGCGCCGTCGTGAAAAAAGAATTCCCGGGCAGGCAGCAGCGTGACCTCCTCCCCGGTAAAGGCGGCCAGATCGCCGGCCAGCCGGCGGGCCTCTTCTTCCTGGGCGCACACCATCACCACCGGACAGTGCAGCCGGCAGTGCAGGCCGGCGGCAAAGTGGGCCCGGTGGACCGGAGCCAGGCCGGTGACGGCCGCGGGAGAGGCGCCGGCATCCAGAGCGGTGAGCAGCTGCTGAAATTCGGGAACCTGGTTTAAAATGTGAAGCAATGCTTTCATTCCGTAACCTCGTTGAGACGCAAAATAGGGGGGGCGGAGAACGCCGGCGGCCTGAACTCAGTTGTACTGATTCATGGCCTTGTCGATGCCGTGGGCCAGCAGGCATTCCACCGCCTGGGCGGCCCGCTGGGCGGCCTGGTCCATCGCCTTTTTGTCCTCGCCCTGGAGCTTGCCCAGCACCCAGTCGGCCATGTCATAGTCCGGGTGGGGCTTGTGGCCCACCCCCACCTTCAACCGGGGGAACTGGTCGGTGCCCAGGTGCTGAATGATGCTCTTCAGCCCGTTGTGGCCGCCGGCGGAGCCGCTCTTGCGGATGCGCAGCTTGCCCAGGGGCAGATCCACATCATCGGAGACAACCAGCACATGATCCGGGGGGATTTTGTAAAACCGGGCCGCCTCGCCCACCGCCTCGCCGGACAGATTCATGAACGTCACCGGTTTCATCACCAGCACGCCCTGGCCGCCGATGACCGCCGTGTTGGTCAGGGCGTGGAACTTCAGCTTCTGGACCGGGAAGTTTCCCCGTTCGGCCAGCTCGTCGATCACCCGGAAGCCGGCGTTGTGCCGGGTATTTTCATAGGGATCGCCGGGATTGCCCAGGCCTGCAATCAGCCAGGTCACCGGCACTTTTCTCTGAAAAAGCATAACAGACACCTCGGAAAATGGGAAAGAAAGTGGGGCGAGAGAACCTCTCGCCCCACTATGATAGCAGAGAAAATCTTTCAGGTAAAGGAATACTTTGCAGGCTCAGTTGAAGAGCTTGGAGACAGAGCGCTCCTCGTAAATGCGCTCAATGGCCTCGGCAAAGATATGGGCCACGGACAGATATTTGATCTTGGGGCAGATGGTGGCCACATCTTCCCGGGGACGGATGGTGTCCAGGAAGAGCACCTCATCCAGGGCGGAGTCGTTGATGCGGTCGTAGGCGGGGCCGGAGAGGACGCCGTGGGAGGCGCAGGCGGTGACGGATTTGGCGCCGCCCAGTTCCACCAGGGCCTTGGCGGCATGGCACAGGGATCCGCCGGTGTCCACCATGTCGTCCAGCAGGATGACGTGTTTGTCCCGCACATCGCCGATGATGTTCATAACCTCGGAGGAGTTGGCCTTCTGACGGCGCTTATCCACAATGGCCATGGGCATATCCAGCTTCTGGGCAAAGGCCCGGGCCCGGGCCACGCTGCCCACGTCGGGGGAGACCACCATGGTCTCGTCATGACAGGCGGCGTAACGGCGCAGGAAATAGTCCACAAATACGGGGGAGCCCCGGAGATTGTCCACGGGGATGTCGAAAAAGCCCTGGATCTGATCGGCGTGGAGGTCCATGGTCAGCACCCGGTCCGCGCCGGCACGGGTGATCAGGTTGGCCACAAGCTTGGCGGAGATGGGGTCCCGGGGCTTGGCCTTGCGGTCCTGGCGGGCATAGCCGAAATAGGGGATCACCGCGGTGATGCGGCCGGCGGAGGCCCGCTTGAGGGCGTCGATCATAATGAGCATTTCCATCAGATTGTCGTTGACGGGACTGCTGGTGGACTGGACCACAAACACGTCGGAGCCGCGGACGGTCTCATAGATGGAGACAAAATTCTCACCGTCGGAGAACGCGCCCACCTCGGCGTTGCCCAGGGGGATGCTGATGTCTTCACAGATGGCCTCTGCCAGGGCTTTGTTGGAGCTGCCGGAGAAAATCTTCAGGTCTTTGCCGTGTGAAATCATAATTTAATACTTCCTCTCTCTGTGGGTAAATGATGACGGCCTATCTCTGTTCCTGTCTGAGCAGGAAAAGCTCAGTTCCGTTTTCTCTTCCAGCCCTGTCAGACAACCAGTCCGGACCGGCGCAGGACAAGGCTGGGATCCGGCATGTATTGCGTTGACGTCAGAGTCTGTGAGCTGCAAGGGAAGCGCCATCCTTTCAGTAAAAAATGGAGGGAGGCCAGAAAACTCCACTATCATTATAACAGACCGGAAATTTTTTTGAAGAGTTTTTTCGACTTTTTTTCAATTTCTTTTCAAAACCTTTTTGGAGAGAGGTGACAAGAACCGGCCTCAGCAGGGCTGGGGCAGCCAGCGCTGGACCCGGCGGGTGCGGTAGATGCAGGCCACTTCCAGGATGGCGCACAGCTTGTCGGCCAGATTGACGGCGATGGCCTCCCGGGACCGGGGCATGTGCACCGCCAGGGGCCACATGTGGGTGAGAATGGCGTTGGCCTCCTTGGAATCCAGGTCGGGGCACAGCTCCCGGGCATTGCGCAGGGCGGCCACCGGGTGGTCCAGGCACTGGCTGCCGGGATGGGCGGTGCGGTCGGCGGGATCGTAGAGATACAGGTCGTGGAGCAGTCCCGCCCGGGCGGCGGCCCGGCAGTCCCAGCCCATGCGCCGGGCAATGCGGAAGGCCACGTAGGAGACGAACAGGGAGTGCTCATAGCAGGTGACGGTGAAATGGCGGCGCCACCGCTTCATCTCGTTGACTTCCCGGCTGTCCAGCAGCGGGGAGACTTGGTCCAGAAACGCGGCGTTCACCAGGGCGAGATCGTTTCGAGGCATGGGCTTCAGCGGCTCCTTTATTCATAGAATTCGCCGGCCCTCGGCGCGCCGGCGGGTAATATTACAATCAGTATAGCAGATGAAGGCCGGGTTGTCAGTTGTCTTTTGTAACTTTTCGCCGGGAATTTTTCCCGGTTTCCACAGCGAAATGCACAGTAGCGGCCGCTGAACGCAAAAAGAACCGGGCCCGCAGTAAAACATATTGACAGCTGGCCGGGGTTATGATAGGATTACTGTACTAATACAGATAATACGGAAGGAGGGCAAGGCCGTATGATCCAGCTGAATTACCGGGATGGGCGGCCCATCTACGAACAGGTGCGGGACGGACTGCGTCAGCTGCTGGTGGTGGGCGCCATCCAGCCGGGGGATAAGCTGCCCTCTGTGCGCAGCATGGCGGCCCAGCTGGCCATCAACCCCAACACCATCCAGCGGGCCTACGAGGCGCTGGAGCAGGAGGGATATGTCTACTCTGTGCCGGGGAAGGGCAGCTTTGCCGCCCGCCGGGAGGAGATCGACGATACCCGCCGGGAGGAGCTGCTCACCCGGCTGGATGAACTGGCGGAGGAGCTGATCTACCTGGGGGTGACCCCGGAGGAGATCGCCCAGCGCTGCCAGCGGGTGGCTCAGGCGGGCAAAAAGCTGAAAGGAAACCAAGGGGGGAGTCAGCGATGATAGAGCTCAGACATGTGGTCAAAAGTTTTGACGGCTTTCACGCCCTGGACGGGCTGGATATGACGGTGCCCCGGGGGGCCATCTACGGCCTGGTGGGGCCCAACGGCGCAGGCAAATCCACCATTCTGCGCCACCTGTCCGGGGCGTACCGGCAGGACTCGGGGGAGATTCTGCTGGAGGGGAAGCCCATCTATGAAAATCCCGCCGCCAAGATCCGGATCTGCGGCATTCCGGATGAGCTGTACTATTTCGGCTCGGCCAATGTGCGGGAGATGATGCGCTTTTACCGGAGCATCTATCCCCGGTTCGATCTGGAGCGGTACGAGAAGCTGAAGGAGGCCTTCCCGGCGGTGAACGAAAAACAGGCCATCCGGCGCATGTCCAAGGGCATGCAGAAGCAGGCGGCCTTCTGGCTGGTGCTGTGCTGCCGGCCGGACTACCTGCTGCTGGACGAGCCGGTGGACGGACTGGACCCGGTGATGCGCCGGCAGGTTTGGTCCCTGCTCATGGGGGACGTGGCGGAGCACGGCACCACGGTGGTGGTGTCCTCCCACAACCTGCGGGAGCTGGAGGATGTGTGCGACCACGTGGG
>CALWXG010000022.1 GCA_944385435.1 uncultured Oscillospiraceae bacterium | reverse complement strand
AATTGAAACGGCCGCAATCGGCATAAATACTGGAGTTGCGGCTATTTTCCTTCCACTATCACACACGAAGAGCCAGAAATAGATGTATTTTCCGCCGAAACGGGCGGATTCCTCCATACCGTAATTGTGAGCCTGAATGCACTCCTGATCGCCACGCCCTGCCGCCTGGCAGAGCTGACAGGAGGAGCAGCCGTAGCCGTATTCGTACTTTACATTCCCGGAAGCATCGGATACCACACATCCAATGCCGCAGGAGACCGCAAATGCTTTGGCGCAGGTCTGGGCAAGCTTCAGGTCAAACGTTCCCTTTTCAGTCATGGATCTTCTGCCTCCCTTTATGTCTATCATAACAAAAACAAGCGGGGCGTCAAGCAATAATCATAAAATATTACAAAAATCCTGCTGATTTTACAAGACCGCCGAAGACACTTTCCATATAGTAAGTATCAGAAAATGGTGGGTGTACCATCAAAAAATAAGGAGGACAATTTGATGGAGTTGTTGGATCAAATTTCTGAAAATCTCCAGAAAGGAAAGGCCAAGGCGGTCAAGGAACTGGTGCGGCAGGCCATCGACGAGGGAATTCCGGCGGATACGATTCTGAATGAAGGCCTGATCAGCGGAATGGATGTGATCGGAGCCAAATTCAAGGCAAATGAGATTTTTGTCCCTGAGGTGCTGATCGCTGCCCGGGCCATGAATATGGGGGCGGCGCTGCTGAAGCCGATTCTGGCGGAGGACGGCGCGAAGACCACCGGAAAGGTCTGCATCGGCACGGTGAAGGGGGATCTCCACGACATCGGGAAGAACCTGGTGCGGATGATGCTGGAAAGCAAAGGGCTGGAGGTGATCGATCTGGGTGTGGATGTGACAGCAGAGCGGTTTGTGGAGACCGCGCAGAAGGAAGGCTGCCAGATCATCTGCTGCTCCGCGCTGCTTACCACCACCATGGGCGTGATGGCTGATGTGGTGAAAGCGGCCAAGGATGCCGGGATCCGGGATCAGGTCAAGATTATGATCGGCGGAGCTCCTGTGACGCAGGCCTACTGCCAGCAGATCGGTGCGGATGCCTATACGCCGGACGCCGCCACCGCCGCTGAGGTGGCAGTTGCGCTGCTGAAGGGCTGACAACCGGAGGGAAAGGCCATGGATATGAACGCTTGGCTCAGGGAGTTAATGACGCAGAAACAGCGCAGAGCGCTCCCGGTTCTGTCATTTCCCGCCATTCAGCTCATGGGTATCACAGTGAAGGAATTGATTTACGACAGTGATGCCCAGGCGGAGGGGATGTATCGGATCGCCCAGCGGTGCCCCACTGCTGCCGCTGTGTCCATGATGGATCTCTCGGTGGAAGCCGAGTGCTTTGGAGCGGAGATCCGAATTTCGGAGGATGAGGTACCCACCGTGGTGGGAGCAGTGGTGAGCACGCCGGAGGATGCCCAGACGCTTCCGGCACCGGAATTCGGAGCCGGGCGCACCGGGATCTATGTGAAGGCGATTGAAAAAGCGCTTGCTAAAATTACCGACCGCCCGGTATTTGCCGGAATGATCGGCCCGTACTCTCTGGCTGGCCGCCTCATGGAGATGACGCAGATCATGATCAACTGCTATGAAGAGCCGGAGATGGTCCATACCACCCTGGAAAAGGCGACGGAATTTCTGATCGCTTATGCCCTGGAATACAAGAAAATCGGCGCCCATGGCATTGTGGTGGCAGAGCCGGCTGCCGGGCTGCTCTCCCCGGATCTGTGTGAAGAGTTCTCCTCTCCCTATGTGAAGAAACTGGTGGATGCGGTACAGGATGATGCATTCCTTGTGATCTATCACAATTGCGGTTCCTCCGTTGTCCGCATGGTGCCTCAGATTCTGGAGACTGGGGCGGCCGCGTACCACTTCGGAAATGCGGTTTCCATGAAGGAGATGCTGGAGAAAATGCCCGGGGATGTACTCACCATGGGCAATCTGGATCCTGCGTCCACGCTGCGCAACGGCACTCCCGAACGGGTTCGGGAAGAGACGCTGAATCTGCTGAAGACCTGCTCTGTGCATCCGAATTTTCTGATCTCTTCCGGCTGCGATATCCCTCCTGCCACACCGTGGGAGAATCTCGACGCCTTTTTCGCTGCGGTGGAGGAGTTCTATCAACCCTGAGCAGGCTGAGCTCCTTCGAAGGGAGGAAGCGATACCGTCTGCCGATGGGAGCTCAGGCACAAGACACACAACGTTCAGGAATCTATTTTTAGTGTGTGAGGAGGAATACCATATGACGGAACGAGAAAATATGCAGCTTGTTTGGGATCACAAACGTCCCGGATGGGTACCCATGATGACGAAGGCGAGCCAGATGCTGATTACCCCGGAGATCAATGACCGCCCCTTGTTTGCCGATGGGAACGACTGGTTTGGTGTACCCTGGGAGCTGGATCCGGACAACCCTCAGTTTATGACCCATGTGAAGCCGGGCTTTTCCATGTTCGACGATATTACCGAGTGGAAGGATTACATTACCTTTCCCAAAATGAGCAGCCTGAACTGGGAAATGATCGGCGGCCGCACCAAGGCCATGTGGGCGGATAAAGAGAACACGATGGGCTATGTCGTGTGCAATATGGGGGCCTTTGAGAAGATCAATGCCATCATGGGCTTTGAGAACGGCCTGTGTGCCCTGTATGATACCGAAGATTACATTGATTTTGTCAACGCCTATGCAGATTATCGGATTGAAGAGATGTATTATGTAAAAAAGTACATGGATGCAGACTTCATGATGATGCATG
The DNA here is from genome assembly GCA_944385435.1 of uncultured Oscillospiraceae bacterium. Taxonomy (GTDB): domain Bacteria; phylum Bacillota; class Clostridia; order Oscillospirales; family Oscillospiraceae; genus Enterenecus. Next base: position 34,603 of record CALWXG010000022.1, on the reverse strand, counting down.
ACGACTGGGGGAACCAAAACAACTTGTTCCTCTCCCCCGACCTCTGGCGGGAAATCTTCAAGGAGCCCGAGCGCCGCATGGCGGAGGCATGCCGCAATCTTGGCATGCACTATATGCACCACTCCTGCGGCTACATTGAGCCCATTGTGGGAGATCTGGTGGAGATCGGCGTGGAGTCCTGGCACTCCGTTTCACCCGTCAATGACCTGGCGAAGATCAAGGCGGAATACGGAGACAAGCTGGTATTTGCCGGCGGCGTGGATCCTCAGGTGACAGACCGGCTGGACGCCTCCGAGGAGGATATCCGCAAGGAAGTGCGCCGCTGCATCGATGTGTTGGGGAAGGATGGCGGCCTGCTGTGCGGTTCCGCGGTGATGTTTTCCACCGTGCAGGGCGTAGACGCCTTGATTGAGGACGAAGGGACCAAATACGGGAAGTATTGAGACTGTTTCATTGTGTCAAGGAGGTAAAATTATGAGCTTGTCAGGCGCGTGGAAAATTGTGGTGCACACCTACATGGGAGATCAGAACTCCATCCACGAGTATTCGGTGGATGGCGATGCGCTCACCGGTGTGATTACCGACGGAGGCAACGGGAATAAGGCGGAAGTACAGGACGGCAAAGTGGATGGGAACAAGTTCAGTTTCCACTTCCAGATTCGGATTCCAATCGGCAATCTGGAGTTTGAGATGAACGGGGAACTTCAGCCGGATGACACCATCCGCGGCGTTTCCAAAAACGCTATGGGCGAATTTGAATTTGAAGGCCGGCGCGTGTAAGCGGCTGCGCCTGCCATTCTGGAACTTCTGGCGGAATGAGCCGCTTTCATCCCCAAAGAAACATAAATCAGGCAGGAGCGTACGGGGCCGATGTCCCGTACGCTCCTGCCTTTTCAGCAGCTTATTCCGATGCGGATGGCTGTATCAGCTCCTCCAGGGAGCGGACATAGCGGTCACAGGAGTCCTTCAGCTCCTCCTGCCGGTGGTCGTAGAAGGTGTCATAGACTCCCACGGCAGTCATGCCGGCGGAGCGGGCAGTGGCGCAGTTGGCGGGATTGTCGTCAAAGAGCACGCAGTCCCGGGGCGGTACGTCCAGCAGCTGGGACAGCCGGGCGAAGCATCGGGGGTCGTGTTTGTCCACACCGATCTCCTCAGCGTAGACGATGTGGGAGAAATATCCGGTGAGCCGGAACCGGTCCAGGACCAGCCGGCACAGGGTGGGACGACAGGCGGTGAACAGAGCCATGGGGATGTGCCGGCTGCGGCACTGGTCCAGAAATTCCTTGGCTCCCGCCTTCAGGGGGACCAGATCCCGGTAGTGATGGGCGGCCAGGGACTCCCATTCCGCCATGATGGACTGCGGGGAGTCGGCCAGATGGTAGTACTCCCGGGTGAACTGGGCGGCCACAGGAAAGATGGAGCGGCCCACCACGTCCTCATATTCCCGGGTCATCACCAGCCCCCGGCGGGAGAGAAATTCCAGATCCACATCCACCCACAACCCGTTGGAGTCAGTGAGAGTGCCGTCCAGGTCAAAAATGTACATGAGGCAGTCCCTCTCAGTCCAGATTGGAGCGGAAATTGCCCAGTACCCGGAAGTCCCCGGTGGTCTGGGCCAGCTCGTGGAGCACGTCCGCGGTGACCTGCTGATCCAGATGGCCGTTGAACTCCAGGAAGAACATGTACTCCCAGCTGCGTTCCGGCATGGGCCGGGACTCCAGTTTCACCAGGTTCAGGCCGCGGATGGCAAAGATGGTGAGAATCTCATGAAGGGTGCCGGACTCATGGGGCAGGATGAAGACCGTGCTGATCTTGTCTGCGCCCTCCCGCAGTTCCATTTGGGGCGAGACCACCACGAAGCGGGTGGTGTTCTGGCTGTTGTGGTTGATGCCCCGGGCCAGGATCTGCAGGCCATAGAGCTGGGCGGCCCGCTCCGAGCAGATGGCAGCCTTGGACCGGTCGCCGGAGGCGGCCACCATCTGGGCGGAACCGGCGGTGTCCGCCTGGGGGACTGCGTGCCAGTCCGGGTGTCCGGCCAGATACTGCTCACACTGGAACAGGCCCTGCTCGTGGGAGTAGACGTGGGTGATGGTGTCCAGGGTGGCCCCGGGCAGGGCCATGAGACAGTGCTCCACCCGGACGGTGGTCTCCCCCACAATGAAGTACTCATATTGGCTGAGCAGATCGTAGATCTGACGGATGGCGCCGGTGGAGCTGTTCTCAATGGGCAGCACGGCGTAGTCTGCCCGGCCCTCCTTCAGAGCCAGAAAGGCGTCCTCAAACTGTTCCAGCCCCTCCGACTCCACCTGGGGGCCGAAAAAGTTGAGACAGGCCTGTTCGCTGTAGGCTCCGGGGACGCCCTGGTAGACCACACGGGGGTGCTCCACCTGAGGACGGATGTGGCTGCGGGCGTCCAGATACCGGCGCAGACCGGGGTTGTCGGACCGCTCCTTCAGCATGTCCCGCTGCTGACGGCGGGACAGGGCCATAATGGTCTGGAACAGGGTGGTGACGGCCGGACGCAGTTCCTCGCCGGCCAGTTCCCCCTTGTTCAGCAGGACCTGCCGCTCCCGCTCCTGGTCCAGGACGGGGAGGTTGCGGGCGGCCTTGTACAGCCCCACCCGGCGGGTGATATCCATGCGCTGGCGGAACAGCTCCACCAGCTGGCGGTCAATTTGGTCGATCTGCCCGCGCAGATTCTGAAGTTCATCCATCAGCGGTAGTACTCCTTCTTTTTGACATAAGTTTGGGCGCTGTGCCGGATGGAGTCGATTTCCTCCGGTGTGAGCGCCCGCTTCACTTTGGCAGGGGCGCCCAGTACCATGGATCCCTCCGGGATGACGGTGCGCTGGGTGACCAGTGCTCCCGCGCCCACAATGCAGTTGCTGCCGATCACAGCCCCGTCCAGAACAATAGAGCCCATGCCGATGAGGCAGTTGTCCCCCACCGTGCAGCCGTGAAGCACGGCGTTGTGTCCTACGGTGACGCCGGCGCCCACCTGCAGGGGGTGACCGTAGCTGGTGTGGAGGGTGCAGTTGTCCTGGATGTTGGTGTTCTCTCCCACGGTGATGGAGGCCTCATCCCCCCGGATGACGGCGTTGTACCACACCGAGCAGCCGCGCCCCAGCTTCACGTCGCCGCTGACCCGGGCGCCGGGGAGAAAGATCACATCCTCGTCGGTCTGGCGCAGTGTCTTGTAGTCCATACACAGATGCTCCTTGGAAACATAGCCGGCGGCAGTCCGCCGCCGGAAAGATAAAAAAGTTCAGATGCCCATGAGCCGGCAGGCGGCCAAAGCCGCGGCGCATCCCCAAAAACAGAGTGTTTGGGGACCCCGTGGGATTTGAATCCTCGGGCGAAATGAATTCGCCCTCCGGCAAGGTTTTTGCGCTGCGCAAAAACGCTTGGACGCGCCATTCGGCGCGGAGGAGGCCGCCGCGCAAAGGGAAGAGTATTCAAAACCCGTGGAACAGTTCAGATGCCCATGAGTTGGCAGGCAGCCAAAGCCGCGGCGGCCTCGATGACAGGGACGGCCCGAGGCACGACGCAGGGGTCGTGGCGCCCCTGAAGCTCCAGCACCGCGTTTTCCATCCGGGCCAGGTCCACCGTGAACTGGGGCCGGGCGATGGAGGGGGTGGGGCGCATGGTCACCTCAAAGACCAGGGGCATGCCGTTGGTGATGCCGCCGTTGATGCCGCCGGCGCAGTTCTGCTCTGCCTTGACGCTGCCGTCGTCGTCCAGATACAGCGGGTCGTTGGCCTCGGAGCCCCGCATGAGGGAGAAGGCGGTGCCGGCGCCGAAGGCCACCGCCTTCACCGCCGGGACGGCAAAGAGATACTGGGAGAAGATGCCCTCGGCGTTCTCCCCGAAATCCGGGCTGCCCAGACCGGCGGGGAGCCCGAAGACGGCGCACTCAATGCTGCCGCCCACGCTGTCCTGTTCCTCCCGGGCCTGGGCGATGGCGTCTTTCATCTGTGCGCCCTTCTCGTCATTGAGTACGGGAAACTCCTTGCTTGCCACGGCACAAAGATCCGCCCAACCCTCCGGAACGTCGTCGGAAATACCGTAAATGCCGCTGATGTGGGCGCCGATGTGTACGCCCCGCGGGGCCAGGATCTGTTTGGCCACGGCCCCGGCAAACACCAGGGGAGCGGTGAGCCGGCCGGAGAAGTGGCCGCCGCCCCGGTAGTCGTTGCAGCCGCTGTAGCGCACAAAAGCGGGGTAGTCGGCGTGGCCGGGCCGGGCCAGATCCCTGGTGCGGCTGTAGTCGCCGGAGCGGGTGTCGGTGTTGGAGATCACCGCACACAGGGGGGAGCCGGTGGTCTTCCCGTCAAAGAAACCGGAGAGGATCTCCGGCCGGTCCGATTCCCGCCGGGCGGTGGACCAGGCATTCTGACCGGGGGCCCGCCGGGCCATCTCCCGGTCAATTTCGTCCAGATCCAGGACGATGCCCGCCGGCACCCCGGTGAGGGTGACGCCGATGGCGGGCCCGTGGCTCTCTCCAAAAATGGTATAGTTCATAGGGCACTTCCTTCCGGGGAGCAGTCCCCGGCGGGGGGACGGCTCCGGTTCCACAGCGGGCTCAGGAGCGGACGATCTGCCCGCCCAGGGCCTCGTAATCCGCCCAGAAGGCGGGATAGGACTTGTTGACGCACTGGGCGCCCAGCAGGGTGATGGGGCCGCTGCACCGGGTGGCGGCGATGGCGGCCATCATGGCAATGCGGTGGTCGTTGTGGCAGTCGATCTCCACGCCGCCGGAAAAGCCCCACACGTTGGTAACGGAGATGCCGTCGTCAAATTCCTGCACGGGCACGCCCAATTTGGTGAGCACCTCCACCACGGCGGAGATACGGTCAGATTCCTTCAGCCGCAGCCGGGCGGCGCCGCCGATGTTGGTCACCGCGCTGCCGGGGCGCATGGCGGCCATGAGGGCCAGGGCGGGGAACAGGTCGGGGCATTGGCTCACGTCCACATCCGCCTCATCGTCGGACTGGCACAGCTGGAGGTATATGGTGGAGACCTGGGCGTCCGGCTGGAGAGAGAAGGGATTGAGCCCCAGCACGATCAGCTCGTTGCCCAGGGCGTGGGCGGCGTACCAGAAGGCGGCCTGGGACCAGTCGGTCTCCACCGTCTCCTGGATGGGCCGGTAGGTCTGGCCGCCCAGCAGATCCCCGCCCCGGATGGATACCCCGGCGGTTTTTATGATGTCCCGGGTGAGCTCCACGTAGTTCCCGGACTCCAGGGGAGAGGTGAGGACGATGCGGGAATCCCCCTTCAGCAGAGGCAGGGCGAACATCAGGCCGGTGAAGAACTGGCTGGATACATCCCCGGGCAGGCGGTATTCCCCCGGGGTGAGCTGCCCGCTGACGGTGAGCACGCCGTCCTTCAGCTCATAGGAGATTCCCTTCTCGTCGAACAGGTCAAAATAGGGCTGGAGGGGGCGCTCCATCAGCCGGCCGTGGCCGGTGAAAATGCCTCCGCCCCGGACGGCCAGAGCCACGGGAATGAGGAAGCGCAGGGTGGAGCCGGATTCCCCGCAGTCCATCTGGGGCAGGGCCAGTTTCTGCAGCGGAGACATGGCGTTGGCGCCGATGCCCTGCACCGTCAGGGTGGAGCCGTCCAGATGAAGCTCGGCGCCCAGTTCCTTCAGGCAGCGGATGGTGGCCTTGATGTCCTCGGACAGTGCCACGTTGGAGATGACGCTCTCGCCCTGGGCCAGGGCTGCGGCGATGAGCAGACGGTGGGTCTGGCTTTTGGAGGGGGGCGGCGTGACGGAGCCGTGAAGCTTTGTGGGGGTAATGGTGACGTTCATTCAAAAACCTCGTTTCGTGTTACAGTGGAACTGTCCCGCCGTCAGGCGGGACAGGGCGACTCAAAGGGAAGGGGACCGGTTTTACAGCAAATCCAGAAGCTTGTCCTTCTTCATCGGATAGAGCATGGCATGGCCCAGCCGGTCCAGCAGGATCAGGGTGATCCGGTCCCCGGAGCCCTTCTTGTCCAGGCCGATGGCGGCGGCGTATTCCTCCGGGGAGCAGGAGATGGCCCGGGGCAGGCCGAAGGCCTGGACCAGCTCCCCGATCCGCACGGCCAGGCTGGGCGGGGTCAGTCCCAGGCCGACGCCCAGCTCCGCCTCCCGCACCATGCCGGCGGCCACCGCCTGACCGTGGGTCCACTGGCGGTACCGTCCCGCCAGCTCATAGGCGTGGCCCAGGGTGTGGCCGAAGTTGAGGATCATGCGGGCACCCGTGTCCCGCTCATCTTCCTCCACTACATTGCGTTTTATATCGCAGCAGGTATACAGAACGGACTCGATTTCCTCCATGATCTTCCCGCGGCTGGCGTGCCGCTCCAGGAAACGGAGAAAGTCGCCGTCGGCGATGCAGCCGTATTTGATGACCTCCGCCATGCCGTCGGCAAAGACCTGATCCGGGAGAGTGTCCAGCACCTCCGGGTCCATGAGCACCAGACGGGGCTGCCAGAAGGCGCCGGCCAGGTTTTTGCCGTGCTCCAGGTCAATGGCCACCTTGCCCCCCACGGAGGAGTCCACCTGGGAGAGCAGGGTGGTGGGAATCTGGATGAAGTCCACGCCCCGCAGGATGGTGGCGGCGGCAAAGCCGGCCAGGTCGCCCACCACGCCGCCGCCCAGGGCCACCACCGCGTCAGAGCGGGTGAGGCCGGCGGCCATCATGGCCTCCCACAGTTCGGCCAGCCGGGCAGCGCACTTGCTCTCCTCGCCGGCGGGAACCACGTGGACGGCGGTGTGAAACCCGGCTGCGGCCAGGCTGTCCTCCAGTTTGCCCTGGTAGAGGGGGGCGACGGTGCTGTCCGTGACCACAAACAGGCGGGTGGCATGGGGCAGGACCTGCCTGCAGGCGGTCCCGGCCTGGTTGAGCAGGCCGTGCTGGATACAGATTTCATAGTCCCGGCCCGGCAGGGCCACGGTGAGTGTTTTCATGGGGACAACCTCGTTCCGGTTCAGAATGTGTGTCTGGGGGATCAGAGCTGATCCAGGGATTGGGCCAGAGTGTCCAGAAAGGACTCCTCTCCGAAGGTGTTCAGTTTGAAGAACATGGCCTGGCTGCCTCCGGCGGTGATGGCGGTGACATGGACGCGCTGCCCGTCCCCCACCACGGTGACGGACATGGCAACCCGGTTTCCACCCATCATGCTGTACCGTTCGTACATGCGCACGGCGACACGGGCAGAGCCCATGGTGAAGTCGCTGCCCTCCTCGTAAGAGGCAGAGGCACTGCCGTTGAGGACGCCGTCGTGAAGATGGGTCACGATGCGGTCAAAATCTCCGGTAAGGGTACGTTCCAGAATTGCCATGTCAATCGCTCCTTTCTGACTGGCGGAAACCGTGGAGAGGGATGCGGCTGCGCTCAGGCCAGGGTTTTGCCCATCAGGCTGACCAGAGGACGCAGTTTGTCCATGAGGTGCTGGAATTTTTCCGGGGTGAGGGATTGCTGCCCGTCGCATTTCGCGTGGGGCGGGTCGTTGTGAACCTCCACCATCAGCCCGTCGGCGCCCACTGCGGCGGCGGCCATGGCCAGAGGCTCCACCATCCAGTACATGCCTGCCGCATGGGAGGGATCCACCACAATGGGCAGGTGGCTCATGCGGCGGATGGCGGGAATGGCGGACAGGTCCAGGGTATTGCGGGTGTAGGTCTCGAAGGTGCGCACGCCCCGCTCACACAGCACCACGTTTTCATTGCCGGCGGCCATGATATACTCCGCGGACATGATCCACTCCTCATAGCTGTTGGCAAGACCCCGCTTGAGCAGGATGGGCTTGGACATCTTGCCCACTTCTTTCAGCAGGTCGAAATTCTGCATGTTCCGGGCGCCGATCTGCACCAGGTCCACCTTTTCCTCGAACAGCTGGCAGTATTTCGGACTCATCAGTTCGGTGACAATGGGCAGCCCGGTGGCCTCTTTGGCCTCCAGCAGCAGATCCAGCCCGCTGGTGCCCATGCCCTGGAAGGAGTAGGGAGAGGTGCGGGGCTTGAAGGCGCCGCCCCGCATCAGGGCCGCGCCGGAGGCCTTCACGTCCTGAGCCACCTGGATGATCTGCTCCCGGCTCTCCACCGAGCAGGGGCCGGCAATCACCGTAAAGGCGCCGCCGCCGATGGGTACGCCGGCCACATCCACCACGGTGTCCTCCGGGTGGAATTTGCGGTTGGCTTTTTTATAGGGCTCCTGGACCCGCATGACCCGCTCCACATTGTGATTCATGGAGAGCTTGTCCATGTCGATGTGGGTGGTGTCTCCCACCAGACCCAGGATAGAGCAGCCTACGCCGTTGGTGATGCCCACCTTGACGCCGTGATCCCGCTCCAACTGCCTGACCAGTGCCTGAATGTCCTCCTGCCGGGTACCCGGCTTCATGACGATAACCATATGTTCCATCCGCCCTTTCTTTACAAAAATAAAGAAAGCCCATTGACAGCGGTTGCGTCAATGAGCTTCGCACACATCGGTCTATCGGCGCGGCCCCGCAAAGAGGGCCGGAAACTCATATCACACCCGCTGTTTCTCCATGGCAAAAGAACCGAACCCGGTAAATCGAGTCCAGCCAAAGGAGAAAGTAAAGCTGTAGGCGCAGCAGAGATTCATGAGAATACCTCGCGTTCGATGGTTACTTTCAGTATACCCCATGGCAGGGGAGAATGCAAGAGTTTTCTTGACAACTCCTGCCGGGGGGCGTACGATGAGAGGCAAAAGGAGATGATCTTCCGTGAGTCATATTGTGGAGCTGCTGGCGGTGGGGACGGAGCTGCTGCTGGGCAACACGGTGAATTCCGATGCCCAGATGCTCGCCCGGGAACTGTCCGCCCTGGGCTTGAATGTGTATTATCACTCCGTGGTGGGGGACAATCCGGAGCGGCTGAGCCAAAGCGTGGAGCTGGCCAAGAGCCGGGCAGACGTGATCATCACCACCGGGGGCCTGGGGCCCACCTGCGATGATCTGACCAAAAAAGTGGTGGCCCAGTCCTTTGGGAAGGCTATGGTCTACCATCCCGAGTGCGCGGACGCCATCCGCAGCTATTTTGCCTGTTCCGGCCGGGCCATGACGGAGAACAACCTCCAGCAGGCCTGGCTGCCGGAGGGGTGCACGGTGCTGGAAAACCGCTGGGGCACTGCCCCGGGCTGTGCGTTCCAGAGCGGGCGCCACTTTGTGGTGATGCTTCCCGGTCCGCCCAGGGAGTGTATTCCCATGTTCAAGGAAGCGGCGGCCCCCTGGCTGTCCCAGCTGAGCGAAGGAGTGATCTGTTCCCATACCCTGCGGATCTTCGGCTGGGGGGAGTCCCAGGTGGAGAGTCTGCTGCGGGACCGGATGAATGAGCTGACCAACCCCACCCTGGCCCCCTACGCCAAGGAGGGGGAGATGGAGCTGCGCATCACCGCCAAGGCGGCGGACCAGGCTGCGGCGGAGGCCCTCATCGCCCCGGTGGAGCGGGAGGTGCGCGGCCTGCTGGGGGATCTGATCTACGGCACGGGGGAGGACACGCTGGAGAAGGTGGTGCTGGAGGGAATGAAGGCCAGGGGGCTGACCTTGGGTACCGCCGAGAGCTGTACCGGTGGGCTCATCGCCAAGCGCGTCACCGACCTGCCCGGATCTTCCGCAGTGCTGCGGGGCGGTGTGGTGAGCTATACCAATGAGGTAAAGACCAATGTGCTGGGGGTGTCCCGGCAGCTGCTGGAAGAGCAGGGGGCGGTGTGTGCTGAGGTGGCCCGGGCCATGGCCCAGGGGGCCCGGCGAGTGCTGGGGTGCGATGCGGCGGTGTCCGCCACCGGCGTGGCCGGCCCGGACCGCGACGAGCGGGGCAACCCGGTGGGGCTGGTATATGTGGCCTTGGCTGCCCCGGACGGCTGCTGGGTGCGCAAGCTCAACCTGGCCGGAGCCAGCGACCGGCGGGACCGGGTGCGGATCATGGCGGCCAACCACGCCCTGGATATGATCCGCCGCTGGCTGGCGGGTCTGGAGATCGAGAGGATCTGAAGAGAAACATTGGGGCAGCCCGGCCTTGGCTGCCCCAATGTGTTTGTAGATTTTTATTTCTGGCTCCGGCCCAGTTCCAGGCCCTTTTCAAAAGCCTGCTTGTTCAGGGGGAGCAGCTTGGGCTTGCTGCCCAGCTTGTGCTCAATGGTCTGCCATACCACTTCAGCGGGGACCACTTCGGTATAGCCGATGTACACGCCCAGCATGATGACGTTGAGCACCTTGGCGTTGCCCATCTCCAGGGCCATCTCGGTGACGGGGGCCTTGATGAGCTTCACGTCGGGGCGGTCCACTTCTTTCTCGTCCACAATGGAGCTGTTGATGAACAGCCGGCCGCCCTGCTTCAGGGTGGGCAGGAACTTGGCCAGAGAGGGGCCGTTCATGACGATCAGGTCATCCATCACATCGCCCAAAGGAGCGCCGATCATCCCGTCGGAGATGACCACAAAGCAGTTGGCGGTGCCGCCGCGCTGCTCTGCGCCGTAGGAGGGGAAGAAGGTCACGTTCTTGTCAGTGGCGTTGCAGGTTGCATCCGCCAGGAATTTGCCCAGGGTCATGACGCCCTGTCCGCCGAAGCCGGCTACGCACAGATTGGTTTCCATTCCTCTGTCTCCTCCTTTCTCAGCGGTCCCGGATGACGCCCAGAGGGAACTCGGGCAGCATCTTCTGCTCGATGAAGTCCAGGGCGGCCAGCGGGTCCAGACCCCAGTTGGTGGGGCAGCTGGTGACGATCTCCACCATGGAGAAGCCCTTGCCGTCCAGCTGATTCTGGAAGGCCTTCTTGATGGCGTTCTTGGTTTTGATCACGTTTTGCGGAGTGTTGCAGCTGGTGCGCACCAGATAGGCGGGGGCAGTCAGCTGATTGAGGATCTCGCACATGTGCATGGGGTAGCCGTGCTCCTCGGCAATACGGCCCTTGGGGGCAGTGGAGGCTTTCATGCCCAGCAGGGTGGTGGGGGCCATCTGGCCGCCGGTCATGCCGTAAATGCCGTTGTTGATGAAGATGACGGTGATGTTCTCGCCGCGGTTGGCAGCGGAGATGGACTCACCCAGGCCGATGGAGGCGAAGTCGCCGTCGCCCTGATAGGTGAAGATCAGGCTGTCGGGGCTGGTGCGCTTCATGCCAGTGGCCACGGCGGTGGCCCGGCCGTGAGGGGCGGTGATGGTGTCATAGGCGATGTAATCCATGTGCAGGCCGCAGCAGCCGATGCCGGTAACCATGACGGCCTTCTCCACCAGGTTCATCTCCTCCAGCGCCTCGCCGATGAGCTTGACCACGGTGGAGTGCATGCAACCGGGGCAAAAGCCGGAGACCTTGTCCTCCTGGATGGTCTTTGTCCGGGAATAAATCTTTTCCATGTCTTAAGTTCCCCCTTACTTCGCCAGGATGGCGTCCACAGCCTTGAGGACAGCCTCCCGGCTCATGATGTTGCCGCCGGAGCACAGGCAGGTCTCGATGGGGCAGCGTTCTTTGACGCCCATCCGCACATCCTGCACCAGCTGGGCGGGGATGGACATCTCCACGTCCAGAATGGCCTTGCACACGCTGTAGTCAATGTGGTCAAAAGCGGCGTAGGGGAAGGGGTGGACGGTGATGGGCCGGATCAGCCCCACCTTCTTGCCGGCGGCGCGGCAGATATCCACCACGGACTTGCCAATCCGGCCGGAAATGCCGTAGGCGGCGATGACCACTTCAGCGTCGGCCACCTGGTACTCCTCCACCTGGATATCCTTCTCCCAGGAGGCGTACATGGCGGCGGCCTTTTCGTTTTCCGCCTGCATTTTCTTGGTGTCCCACTGGCCGGGCTGGATCCAGGAGCGGTTGGCATAGTCCAGCTTGTGGCCGATGCAGGCCCAGTTGGCCTTGGCGGCCTTGATGGCGGCCACTTCCTCGTCGCTCTTCATGGGGGGCAGCTCCACCGGCTCCATCATGGTGCCGATGACGCCGTCGGCCAGAATGAGCACGGGGTTGTGGTCCCGGTCGGCGTAGTCGAAGGCCTTGTAGGTCAGGTCCACGGCCTCCTGCACGGTGGAGGGGGCCAGCACCATCATCTCAAAACCGCCGTTGCCGGAGGCCTTGGTGGCCTGGAAGTAGTCCTGCTGGGCGGGCTGGATGGCGCCCACGCCCGGGCCGCCCCGGGAGATGTTGGCGTACACCATGGGAATGCGGGCGGCGGCGGCATAGGAGATGCCCTCGCTCTTCAGGGCGATGCCGGGGCTGGAGGAGGAGGTCATGCTCCGGGTGCCGGCAGAAGCGGCGCCGTACACCATATTGACGGAGGCCACTTCGCTCTCGCCCTGGACAAAGGTGCCGCCCACTTCGGGCATGCGGCGGGAGAAATACTCGGGGATCTCATTCTGCGGGGTGATGGGGTAGCCGGCAAAGAAACGACAGCCGGCGCGGACAGCTGCTTCGGCGATGGCCTCGCAGCCCTTCATCAGTACTCTTGCCATGTTCGTTTCTCTCCTTTTACTTATAGACTTCGATGGCGCCGTCGGGACAGATGCGCGCGCACATGCAGCAGGCGATACACGCCTCCTGATTCACCGGCTCGATGTACTCGTAGCCCTTGGAGTTGACGTTCTTTCCCACAGCCAGCACCTGCTTGGGGCAGAACTTGACGCAATAGCCGCAGCTCTTGCACCGCTCCGCGATCACTTTGATCATTGCCATTGAGACCCCCTCCTTTCTCCGGGTATTCCATATTTGAACCTAATCATTCGGTGGGACAACAAAAATCAGCGCTCCCGGATCAGCCAGGGATAAGTCAGGGTCAGGCGCAGAGGGAAGACCGGCACGTCCAGCGCGGCGGCGGCCGCCTGGGCCAGCTCCTCCCTGGCGCAGGTGAAGGACACGGGAATGTACTCCCCCACCAATTCCACCGTGCGGCGGTGGCCGTCCACAATCTCCGGAAGGGTGGTGTCCAGGCCGTTGTTGGGGTTGCTCACCAGGGTGAGCTGGGAGAGCTGCACGTGGGAGACGCCCAGAATCTTTCCCAGCGTCTCATCGATGTGCTCGATGGTGTCGCTCCAGGGGCGGTAGGGATTGATCAGGTAGAAGACTGCGGCGTCCTCCCGGTTGAGCATGGGGGCGAAGCCGCCGATGGACCGGGCGCCGATGTAGTCCCCGCCCACATCCAGCACGGCCAGGACATTGGGGTCCCGCAGGGTGGGGGTCACGCCGCCCACCAGGGTGGGGGCGTCCATGAACTGCTCCTGAAAGTGGACGATGACGCCGGACTGCTCCAGATCGGCGGCCGCGTCCCGGGAGCGGAAGAGGGGCTTGGTCATGTCCAGGTCAAAGAAGTGAACCTCCCGGTCTGCCCGCCGGGCCAGCTGCCGGGCGAAGTTGACGGCCAGCTCGCTTTTCCCGCTGCCGGCCTCCCCCAGGAAGATGAAATTTTTCTTGCCTTCCAGTTGAGCGAAGATGCGTTCCATGGCTGGGCTTTCCCTCCTGTTCCGGGTGCTTCGGATCGTGTCTGAACACAGTATACTCCCACCGCAAAGATTTTGCAAGATATATGATATAAAATTTTTCAACAAAACGGAGCGCCCCGACCTGTTCATCTTGACAGTGGCCCTCCAGCGGGTTAAAATACAGGAAACAGAGCGATCAGAATACAGGAAAGAGAAAAGGCGCCCGGCTGGGCGCTTTTTTGAAGTAACGGAGGGAACGTTTGTGAGAGAAATGATACTGCTCAAGCAGGGGGAAATGGTGCTCAAGGGTCTGAACCGCCGGGGCTTTGAGGAGAAGATGATGGGCAACGCCAAGCGCCGGCTGAAGAAGTACGGCTCCTTCAAGGTGTACACCCGCCAGTCCACCACCTATGTGGAGCCCCAGGACGAGAACTGCGACCTGGAAGGGGCATGGCAGGCCATGGAGAAGCTCTTCGGCGTGGTGGGGCTGAGCCGGGCCCGGGCCTGCCCCAAGGACAAAGATGCCATTGTGGCCTGCGCCAGGGAGTACCTGGGGGACAAGCTGCGTGCCGCCAAGTCCTTCAAGGTGGAGTCCAAACGGGCGGACAAGAGTTTCCCCATGACCTCCATCCAGCTGTCTCAGTACGTGGGGGGCGAGCTCCACGATGCCTTTCCCCATCTGACGGTGGACGTGCACCGCCCGGAGCTCACCGTCCATGTGGAGGTGCGGGACTACGAGGCCTTCGTCCACGCCGACCCGGAGGAGGGGGCGGGGGGCCTGCCTGTGGGCATGGGGGGCCGGGCCCTCAGCCTGCTGTCCGGGGGCATCGACTCTCCGGTGGCCTCCTGGATGATTGCCAAGCGGGGGGTCATCGTGGACATGATCCACTTCTACTCCTACCCCTACACCTCCCCGGAGGCCAAGGAGAAGGTGCTGGACCTGGCCAGGCTGCTGGTGCCCTACATCGGCAAGACCTGCGTCCACGTGGTGCCCTTCACCAGAATCCAGGAGGAGCTGCGCCGCTCCTGCCCGGAGGAACTGTTCACCATCCTCATGCGGCGCTTCATGATGCGCATCGCCTGCGCCGTGGCGGAGAAAAACGGCATCCAGGCCCTGGTCACCGGGGAGTCGGTGGGCCAGGTGGCCAGCCAGACCCTGGAGGCCATGGCCTGCACCAACGCGGTGTGCACCCTGCCGGTGCTGCGCCCGGTGGTGGGGATGGACAAGGAGGAGATTGTGCGCATCTCCCGGAAGATCGGCACCTTTGAGACCTCCATCCTCCCCTATGAGGACTGCTGCACCGTCTTCACCCCCAAGCACCCCAAGACCCGGCCCCAGCTGGCGGATCTGGAGGAGGCGGAGCAGGCGCTGGATGTGGACGGCCTGGTGGCCGAGGCGGTGGCCGGCATTGAGCGGGTCATGCTGGAGCTGTGAGCGCGCAGCGAAGGCAGCAGGGAACAGAAAACACAGCAGCCCTGCCCGGGAGTTCCCGGGCAGGGCTGCTGTGTTCCGGCAAGGCATACCGCAGTTGCCGGGGCGGAAAACGGGGCAACCGGGTCTGGGGCGGAGGCGCGCGCAGGCTCAGCTCTCGATCTCCCGGATCAGGTTGACCATCTCGATGGCGCTCAGGGCACAGTCATAGCCCTTGTTGCCCGCCTTGGTGCCGGCGCGTTCAATGGCCTGCTGGATATTTTCCGTGGTGAGCACGCCGAAGAGCACCGGAATGCCGCTGCTCAGGGAGACGGAGGCGATGCCCTTGGAGACCTCGCTGCAGACGTAGTCGTAGTGGCTGGTGGAGCCCCGGATGACCGCGCCCAGGCAGATGACGGCGTCATATTTTCCGCTGTTGGCCAGCTTGGAGGCGATGAGGGGGATCTCAAAGGCGCCGGGCACCCAGGCCACGTGGACATCCTCCTCCCGCACGTCGTGGCGCAGCAGACCGTCCATGGCTCCCTCCAGCAGCTTGGAGGTGATGAACTCATTGAACCGGGAGGCGACGATGGCGACTTTGATTCCGCTGGATACCAGCTTTCCTTCCAGTGTTTTCATGGAAACTCCTTCTTTCTTCAGTAATTCAGGATGTGGCCCATCCGGGCCTGTTTTGTCTTCAGATAAAACAGATCATAGGGAGTGGCTGCCATCTGGATGGGGACCCGCCGGGTGATCTCCAGGCCGAACTCAGACAGCTGGTAGACCTTGTCCGGGTTGTTGGTGAGCAGCCGCATGCTCCGCACCCCCAGATCCCGCAGGATCTGGGAGCCGATGTAGTACTCCCGCTGGTCTCCGGCGAAGCCCAGGGCCAGATTGGCCTCCAGGGTGTCCATGCCCTGGTCCTGGAGCTCATAGGCCCTCAGCTTGTTGATCAGGCCGATGCCCCGGCCCTCCTGGCGCATATACAGCAGAATGCCCCGGCCCTCCTGTTCGATCTGGGTCATGGCGGCGGCCAGCTGCTGGCCGCAGTCGCAGCGCAGGGAGCCGAAGGTGTCGCCGGTGAGGCATTCCGAGTGGACCCGGCACAGAACGTCCCGGCCGTTGCCGATCTCCCCTTTCACCAGCGCCACGTGGTGTTCGCCGTTGAGGCGGTTGACATATCCGTAGGCGGTGAAGTTGCCGAATTTGGTGGGAAGCTTGGTGACGGCGACCCGGTCTACCAGCTTTTCGTGGCACTTGCGGTATTCCTGAAGATCCCGGATGGTGATAAAGACCAGGCCCCATGTCCTGGCCAGCTCCATCAGCTCGGGCGTGCGCATCATGGTGCCGTCCTCCCGCATTACCTCGCAGCACAGCCCGCAGGCCTTCAGTCCGGCCAGGCGGCACAGATCCACCGTGGCCTC
This sequence comes from uncultured Oscillospiraceae bacterium, assembly GCA_944385435.1. Taxonomy (GTDB): domain Bacteria; phylum Bacillota; class Clostridia; order Oscillospirales; family Oscillospiraceae; genus Enterenecus. The sequence goes on along the minus strand of CALWXG010000022.1, from coordinate 18,346 downwards.
TGTGTGTCCGGCCCGTTCCAGCACGCCGTTTTTCCGGGCCAGCAGCGGGAACATGTGGCCGGGGCGCCGGAAATCCTCCGGCCGGATATCGTCCGCCACACAGGCCAGGGCCGTCACTGAACGCTCCGCTGCGGAGATCCCCGTGGTGGTGGACACGTGGTCAATGGACACGGTGAATGCGGTTTCGTGGTTGTCTGTGTTCTGCCGCACCATCTGGGGAATGCGCAGCTTTTCCACGTACTGCGCGGACATGGGCATGCAAATCAGCCCCTTGCCGTGGGTGGCCATAAAGTTGACGTTGGCGGTGGTGGCGAACTGGGCCGCACAGATCAGGTCTCCCTCATTTTCCCGGTCCGGGTCGTCTGTCACCAGAATCAGTTCTCCCCGGCGCAGCGCTTCCAGGGCCTCGTCTACTGTGTTGAATTTCATTGCAGGTGCCTCCTAAAACCCGTATCGGGCTAAAAATTCTCTGGTGATGGGGGCGGCCGTTTCGGTGGGAACGGCGGGAGCCATCAGTTTTTCCACGTACTTTCCGATGAGATCGGTCTCCAGGTTTACCGCGTCGCCCTTCCGGCGCTCACCCAGGACGGTCTGGGCCGCCGTGTGGGGGATGACGGAGACGGAAAACCACCCGGGGCCGGTCCCGGCCACCGTCAGGCTGATGCCGTCCAGGGCGATGGAGCCCTTCTCCACCACATATCGGAGCAGAGCGGGGGGCGCCTGGACGGTGTACCAGACGGCGGTGTCATCCCTGCGAATCTCGGTGATGGTGCCCACGCCGTCAATGTGGCCGGCCACGATGTGCCCGCCGAACCGGCCGTCTGCGGGCATGGCCCGCTCCAGATTCACCCGGCTGCCCGGTTTCAGGCCGGCCAGAGCGGACCGGTTCAGCGTCTCGTGCATCACATCGGCGGAGAACTGCTGGGCGTCCAGATCCACCACCGTCAGGCATACGCCGTTCACGGCGATGCTGTCTCCGATCTCCGAGCCGGCCAGGACCTTGGAGGCCCGGACGGTGAGCACGGCGGAGTGCCTGCCCCGGACAATCCGCTCCACGGTGCCGATTTCCTCAACAAGGCCGGTGAACACGCTGAGCCACCTCGCTTTCCACCAGAATATCCTCTCCCAGCCGGGTGACAGTGCTGTGCTCCAGGAGGACCGCGTCGGCGGGATCGGAGACGCCCTGGCCCTCCACCGGGGTTTTGGCCTCCCAGCCGCCCAGCAGTTTGGGGGCAATGTAGGCCTGTACCTTCCGGACAATTCCACTGTGCAGGGCGGCCCAGTTCAGAGTGCCGCCCCCCTCTAACAGGATGCTGTCAATCTGCTGTGCGCCCAGGACCTTCATCAGCCGGGGCAGGTCCACGCGTCCGGATCGGTCGCCCAGGATCAGCACCTGACAGCCGGCAGCCTCCAGGGCCCGGCGCTTTTCAGGCCTGTCCTGCCCGGCGGCGAAGATGGTGAGGATCTGGGAGGCCGTGGTCACAACCCGGGCGGAGAGCGGGGTGCGCAGGGTGGAGTCGCAGATGATGCGCACCGGGTTCTTGTATCCCGGCAGACGGCAGGTGAGCTGCGGATTGTCCGCCAGAACGGTGCCCACTCCCACCATGATTCCGGTGTACCGGTGGCGCTGAAGCTGCACGTGGTTCCGGGCAATCTCCCCGGTGATCCATTGGGAGCGACCGGTCCAGGCGGCGATCTTTCCATCCAGGGTCATGGCATACTTCATCACCACGAAGGGCAGCCCGGTCTGGATGTAATAGAGAAACACCTCGTTGAGCCTGTCGCACTCCTCCCTCAGTACGCCTTCCGTCACCTGGATGCCGTGCTCCCGGAGAATGCGGATGCCCTTGCCCGCCACCAGCGGGTTTGGATCGGGGGAGCCCACCACCACCCGGCGGATTCCGGACTCCAGGATGGCATCGGTGCAGGGGGGCTGCCGCCCGTAATGGCAGCAGGGCTCCAGGGTGACATACAGGGTGGCGCCCTGGGGCGGGGTGCGGCAGGAGGCCAGGGCGTTGCGCTCCGCATGGGGTTGCCCGCAGCGCTCATGCCACCCCTGCCCCAGGATCTGGCCGTCCTTCACAATCACGGCTCCCACCATGGGATTGGGGGCGGTCCATCCCATGCCCCGCCGGGCCAGGTCCAGGGCCAGGGACATGTAATCGTTGTCTGTCATGCGCATCCTCCTCGCAAAAAGAAAAGTGCCCGGAACGGTATCGTTCAGGGCACTGACGGTGGCGGGAAGATGAGACCCACAGAAAAGAAAAACTCCGGAATGTGTCGTTCACACATACCAGAGCAGCTATCCGGGACAAAAAACACTTGCTTTCCATCCAATGATCTTCTTTCATCCAGACTTGTCATACTGTCGGCTTCGGAGTTTCACCGAATCATGCCTTGCGGCTCGTGGGCTGTCACCACCGGTAGGGAATCGCACCCTGCCCTGAAGATCTGTTCACTTGTCAAGCAGAGTATAGGCCTTCAGGCAGGGCTTGTCAAGGGAAGATTCTGGAAGTCAGAGTAAAAATTCTGTCTGGCAGGACAGAAAATCGGGGCGGGTACTTGCAATTCCCAGCCGCCGGCAGTATAATATAAACGACATATGTCGATAACGTCTGGAAAGGAGGGCGGCCATGGCGCGACCGAGCCGGTGCAGGCGGATCTGCGCCGAGCCTGATTACTGCAGGTTCGGTCCCTGGGGAAGAGAGAACGGGGAACTTGTCCTGCTGAGCGTGGATGAGTACGAGGCGATCCGTCTGGTGGACTACGAGGGCAAGACCCATGAACAGTGCGCCGGACAGATGGGGATCTCCAGAACCACAGTGACGGAGATCTGCCAGAGGGCGCGGAAGAAAATCGCGGACTGTCTGGTCAACGGTAAGCAGCTGTACATTGCGGGAGGAAACTACCGGGTGTGCGGAGGAAAAGCGATGCGGGAGTGCGGCAGGCAGTGCATGTGGTCGGCCGTACCGGCACAGCCGGAGAAAACGAAAGGAGAAGACAGCATGAAACTTGCAGTGACTTATGAAGACGGTATGGTATTTCAGCATTTCGGACATACCCGGCAGATGAAGCTCTATGAGGTGGAGGACGGCCGGGTTGTGCGCTCGGAAGTGGTGGACACCACAGGCAGCGGCCACGGCGCGCTGGCGGGCTTCCTGGTCAGCCATGGAGTGGATACCCTGATCTGCGGCGGTATCGGCGGCGGTGCCCAGGTGGCCCTGGCTCAGGCGGGTATCCGGCTGTACGGCGGTGTGGGCGGCAGCGCGGACGAGGCGGTGGCCGCGCTGCTGGCGGGCAGCCTGGATTACAACCCCGAGGTTCACTGTGATCACCACGACCATGAGGAGGGCCATAGCTGCGGGCATGGCGCCGGAGGCTGCGGAGAGGACAAGCACGGCTGTCCCGGCAATGGCGGCAGCTGCGGCGGCTGAGGGGAACTCAGCCGGTGACCGGACAGGGGGGACCGTCATGGCAGGCGAGAGGCAGAACAGAACGGTGGATTTCCACGCCCACGCGGTGCCGGACAGCTTCCGGCGGGAGATGGCAAAGCTGGGGATCGATCCCCTGGAAGAGGACGGCTTTCCCGTGCCGGACTGGAACGGGGAGGACCATCTGGCGTGGATGGATCAGGCAGGCATTGACCTGAGCGTACTCTCCATTTCCAGCCCCCACCTGTACAGCGGGGATGACGGAAAGGCGAAGGACGCGGCCCGGGCGGTGAATGACGCCATGGCACAGGTGTGCCGGGAGCATCCCGGGCGGTTCCGGTTTGCCGCCAGCCTGCCCCTGCCCTGTGTGGACGGGGCGCTGGAGGAGACGGCCCGGGCCATGGATGAGCTGGGCGCTGCAGGTGTGAAGGTGGCCACCAATATGGGGGGCGTCTATCTGGGCGATCCCGCGCTGGACGCACTGATGGAGGAGCTGGACCGGCGAAAGGCCCTGGTGATCCTTCACCCGGCCAGAGCCCGGGAGCGGCCGGTGAATGTGATTACCGGCGGGATTGCGCCGATGTTTGAATACCCGGCGGACACCACCCGGGCGGTGCTGAATCTGATTGCCCACCGGACAATCACCCGGTTTCCCGGCATCCGGTTTGTGGTACCCCACTGCGGCTCATTCCTGCCCTATATGCTCCAGCGGTTCATCGGGATCTCCCAGGTGCTGTCCGCCTCGGGCCGGATGGAGCCGGTGGATGCCAGGGCGGAATTTGACGGGCTCTGGTTTGACATTGCGGGGGACGCCCAGCCGGCGGCGCTGAAGTCGCTGCTGCTGGTGGCCTCCCGGGAGCGGCTGGTGTACGGCAGCGACTACCCCTACACCCCGGGGGCGGTGGTTCTGAGGAAAAAGCAGGAGCTGGAGGCGGCGGAGGGCCCTCTGATGGGGCAGATCTGCGGAGAGAATGCCTGCGCCCTGCTCCCCGAGGCGGGGGAACATGCAGGACAGGGTTGAGACAGCCGTTGAACCGGCGGGGAAACTGTGGTATACTTCCCTGGTAGCACAGACCGCCCGGGGACGCAACCGCCCCGGAGAGAGGAAGGATCCCGTATGCTCGTTGTTGACTGCTGTATCCGCGGAGAAGACTCCGCCACCCGCCGGTACTATCAGGCTTATCTGAAGACAGTGCCCCAGACGGAAACCGAACTGGTGGAGCTGGAGAAACTGGGACTGGAGCCGCTGAACCGGGAGACCCTGGCCCGGAGAGATCAGCTGTGCGCCCGCAGGGCGTTTGACCACGGGATGTTCCGCCTGGCCCGCCAGTTCCGGGACGCGGATGAGATTCTCATCGCCGCTCCCTTCTGGGACCTGTCCTTCCCCTCTCTGCTGAAAGTGTACCTGGAGCACGTCTCGGTGAGCGGGCTGACGTTCGGCTATACGCAGGATGGCCGCTGCGTGGGGCACTGCAAGGCCGGAAAACTGCTGTACTTTTCCACCTGCGGCGGCTTTGCAGGGGAAAACCTGGGATTTGCCTATGTAAAAGCCCTGGCCGCCATGCTGGGAATTGAGCGCAGCGAGGCCTATGTCCTGGAGGGGCTGGACCTGGACCCGGCCAGGCGGGAGGCGGTGCTGGAAGCGGGCATCGCAGCGCTGAACACGAGAGAATCTTCCACAGGAGCGGGCTGAGGCCCGCTCTCTTCTTTTGGCGGGAGAGAATTATGTTAAGAAAAGCTGAAGAATGGCGGTGTTCTCTTGACAGTGGATACCCAAATCCTGTATACTGAGCGGCGGACGAATCCGAACGAAGAAACTGGATGAGAAGCCACTGGCGTGTTGCCGTGAGGACCGACTCAAATTGTGTTTTGTATGTGGAACTTCCGGTGTGCAGGCATGACCCTGAGTTCGTTTTGAGCTGTAGGCGTGCCTGCTTCTGTTTTGGCCGGTGACGGAAAAAGGGGTCAGAGAGTTGACAAACAGAGAGAAACTGCTCACGGCGCTGAAGGGACTGGTGGTGGGAGGAACCATGCTGGTCCCCGGGGCCAGCGGCGGGTCCATGGCCATTATTTTGGGCGTGTACGACAGGCTGGTGTCCTCGGTGAGTTCTTTTATGAAACATAAACGGGCCAGCCTCATCTTTCTGGCCCTGTTTGCGGCGGGCGGGCTGCTGGGCATGCTCCTGTTTGCCAAGCCGCTGCTGATGCTGATCGAGCGCTATCCCATGCCCATGCGGTATTTTTTCCTCGGCGCCATCGCGGGAGGGATTCCCCTGATGTTCCGGGAAGCCGGAGTGAAGCGCTTTTCCTGGAAGCAGCCGGTGTATATTCTGATCGGCGCCGCGGTGGTGGTATTGATCGGGCTGATCCCCGTGGGGAAAGTCCAGTCGGAGATGGAGGCCGGCATTCTCAGCTTCCTGCTGCTGGCTGTGGCCGGATTCATTGCCGCGGTGGCACTGGTGCTGCCGGGAATCAGCGTGTCCTATCTTCTGCTGCTGATGGGCCTGTACGACGAGACCATGCGCGCCATCAGCACGCTTTACATGCCCTTTTTGGTTCCCCTGGGCGTGGGCCTGGTCGCCGGGATTCTGCCCACCACAAAGGTGCTGGAGCGGGCGATGGCCGATCATCCCCAGCCCACCTATCTCATCATGCTGGGCTTCATGCTGGGCTCCATGGCGGAGCTGTTTCCCGGCATTCCCGGCTGGCCGGAGATCCTGCTTTGCCTGGTAACCCTGGCGGCGGGATTCCTGGTCATCTGGTTCATCTCAAGAAAATCCTGAACGAAAGAAGACAAGCGCTCCGGAATGCGGTTTCCATTCCGGAGCGCTTGCTGATGTTTCAGGGGCACTGCGGCGGGTCTGTGGGAACAGGGAGCGCCCAGGCGCCGTCAGGCGAACAGGGCGACAGACTGTCCGTCCACCGTCAGAACCTTCCCGTGTATGCCGTAGACCTGGAAGATGGCGTCGCCGGTCAGCACTTCCGGCCCGCCGCAGGCGTAAACCCGGCCATCCCGCAGCAGCAGGAAGTGGCTGCAGTAGCGCAGGGCCAGATTGAGGTCGTGGATGACGATGAGCCCGGCGATGTTCCGCTGCGAGACCAGCTGCCGGATCAGTTCCATGACCTCATGCTGGTTTCTGGGGTCCAGACTGCTGGTGGGCTCGTCCAGAAGCAGCAGTTTCGGCTGCTGCACCAGGGCCCGGGCCAGCATCGCCTTCTGCAGCTCTCCGCCGGACAGTTGGTTCAGCGGGCGAAGCTGGAGCGGTTCCAGACCGGTCTGGCGGAGGACGGACTGGCAAAGGGACAGGTCATCCTGGGTGACAGACCACTTCAGATAGGGCCTGCGGCCCAGCAGGACGCAGTCAAACACCGTCATCTGGCTGGGGACACTGGACTGGCCCACATAGGAGATCTGCCGGGCAGCCTCCAGACGGGACAGGGAGAGCACGTTCTGGCCGTCGATGGAGACGGAGCCGGCGCAGGGCGTCCGGATGCGGTTCAGGCAGGTGATCAGGGTGGATTTTCCTGCGCCGTTGTTGCCAAGCACACCCATCAGCTGGCCGGGGGACAGGGAGAAGCTGACGTCGTGAAGCACCGGACGGCTGCCGTAGGAGAAGGAGAGACCGGAGACCTGAATCATGGTGCAGCCCTCCTCTTGACAATGAGGTAGAGAAACAGCGGTGCACCCAGGAAAGAGGTGAGTGCGCCGATGGGCAGAACGGTGGGGGCGGCTATGGTCCGGGAGACCATGTCCGCCCACAGCATCAGGCACGCTCCCACCAGCGGGGCGGCCGGGAGCAGAAACCGGTGGTCGCTGCCCACAGCCCGGCGGGCGATGTGGGGAGCCAGCAGGCCGATGAAGTTGATGCACCCCACAAAGGCCACGCTGACGGAGGCGATGAGGGCGCAGACCGACAGGCTGACCAGCACCAGCACCGGAACGGAGACTCCCAGGCTCGTGGCGGTGGAGGCGCCGCCCTCCAGCGCGTTGTAATTCCAGCGATTTGCGAAAAAATAGAGAAACGCGGCGGCACACAGCAGGGCAATGAGGGCAATTTCCCGCCCGTTGGTGCGGCCGAGGCTGCCGAAGGTCCAGTAGACGATGGTGGATACCGTGACATCATCGCAGAAATACTGGATGAGGGTGGTGGCGCCGGTGAACAGGGAGCTGATGGCCACGCCTGCCAGGATCAGCGTGGAGGGGGAGGCCCCGGCCATCCGGGAGAGAAGCAGGATGATCGCCGTGGTGGCGATGCCGCCCAGAAAGGCGCACAGAGTGACCAGATAGGGGTTGGTGACGGTGATGGACCCGGCAGAGGAGCCGGCCAGGGAGACTCCCCCTCCCAGATAGACAATGGCCACTGCTGCGCCGAAGGACGCGCCCTGGGACACCCCCAGGGTGGAGGCGGAGGCCAGCGGATTGCGCAGCACGTTCTGCATCACACAACCTGCCAGGGCCAGGGCAGCCCCCACCGCCGCGCCGGTGGCGATGCGGGGTATGCGCACATTCCAGACGATGGTGCGGCTGGTATCCCCGCCGAGCCCAAACAGGGCGAGGAGGATTTCCCGGGGGGAGAGGCCGGAGGAACCGGCGCAGGCGGAGAGGACGCAGCTGACCAGAAGAAAGACAGCCAAAGCCAGCAGCGCCAGCCATTTTTTCCGGATGTAGTTCCGGTATTCTGCGCAGACAGCCGGTTTGGTCACAACATCATTCCTCCAGTGTTATGGTGCCGTAGTAGAGCCCGTCCTGGGCCATGAGGTCAAAGGTGTCCTCTCCCAGCAAAAAGGTGAGGATTTCCGACCCTTTTTCCCGGATGTCGAGGTCGGAAAACGCCTCCGGGCAGAGGACCGTTCCCGCATAGTAGGCGTTGAGCAGGGCGTAGGAGATGTTCATTCCGCAGTTGTTGAAGGAGGGCATGGTGTACACCCGCCCCTCCTGAACAGCCCGGACGGAGCGGAAGTAATCCGGATTGGAGGCGTACTCTTCCGCCACCAGATCCAGATTGCCCGGGTCCAGAAAGATGACGTCCGGGTCCCAGACGAGAATCTGTTCCAGATCGGTCTCAAAATATCCCTCCTCCTCCACCTCATCGGCCACGTTGCGGGCGTTGACGGCGTCAAAAGGACCGAAGTGGGCGTAGGTTCCGGTGAAGCCGTGACGGCCGCTGAAGGTGACCGCGCCGGCATAGACGGAGGGTTTTTCTCCGTCGGGAATCCCTGCGGTGCGGCCGTCCAGATCCGCTTTGCACTGGTCGATATAGGACAGCACAGCCTCACACCGCTCCTGCGCCCCCACGACTTCCGCAAAGACCCGCATGGCGGAGTAGAAGGTCTCGTCTGCCAGCCCGTTGCTGATGTAGCGCACGCACACCACAGGCAGACCGGTCTGAGCGGAGAGCTCCTGGGCGGCATCCGCAGAATATCCGGCCAGAATAACGTCCGGCGCCGCGGCAATGAGCGGTTCCGGGTAGGCGTTGTTTTCGCCGCTGCCGCCGCCGGCGCCCACCACCGGAAGCTGCCGCAGCGTGTCAGACCAGACGGGCAGATAGTCCCGCAGGACGGTGGGGGCGCCCGCATCGTGCTCCTCTGTTCCCACCAGCAGATCCATCACATCCAGATAGGCGGCCAGGCGGGGAGCGCCGGAGCCCAGGCAGACGATGGAATCCACCTGCTGTGGAACTTCCACCTCCCGGCCCCACACATCGGTGACGGTGCGGGTGGCCGCCTCCGGGGAGGGGGCGAGGTCCTCCGGGATCTGGGCGGAACCGCTGGCGCAGGCGGACAGCCCCAGCAGGAGAGCGGCGGAGAGGAGCAGGGCGGGCAGGGTGTGGGTCAGGGTTGGGGCAGTGCGCAGTTTCACGATCTGAGTTCTCCTTTCGTGGCGGGGCGGACGGGAGTGAACCAGCCGCGGGTGTAATCCTGAAAACAGTCCAGACAGACCAGCTTGCCGTTCTGTAGCCGCATGTTATGTTCAGGTGCGGACTCCCCGCACAGCTCACAGACCCGGCTTTCAAACAGCCTGGCCCGTTCCGGAAGGGGAAAGGCGGGTTTGCCGAATACGAACAGTTCCTGCGGCGGACCGTGGAGCAGATACAGGCGGCGCTCTTCCCGGGTCATGGCATCCCGGGGAATCGGCCGCAGCAGGACGCGGACGCTCCTGCCGCTCTCCCGCAGGAAAAAGGAAAAGGCCATTTTCCCCGTGGGGCGCAGCAGAAGATTCCCCTTGCCCAGGGTGCACCCGGTGAGCACCTGGACCGCATCCACGCCGCAGGCGTCGTTTTCACTGACACACACCAGCTCCTCGTCCTGAACCGGCTGGAGGGGGAGGCCCAGGGCGGACATCCCCTCCAGAGCGGCCCGGAACCCGATGGCCAGCCCGGGGCAGGAGTGGCCGTGGAACGCCACACAGCGCTCCCACAGAGTTTCCTTCATAGCTATCACCTCAAAATGGAATCGAAAAAAGAAAAGGCTGCCAATCGGTCTGCTGACCGGTTGGTAGCCTTCTGCGCTACAGTTGCAATAAAATCAGAACAAGGACTTGTGTCCCCGGAAATTTCAATTTCCGGAATGCCGCTTCCTGCGACTGTGATACCGTGTATGATACAGGATGGAGGCAGTGTTTGTCAATCCCCAATCGAAGCAAGGGGAAGCGGGAGAAAGAATTTTATCAGGGGGATAGACAGAAATGTAAAGGTTGTGTAAAATAAGAGAAAGCTATAGAAATGCGAGCGGGGATGTTTTATAATAAATGTAAAGTAGCAGTAAAGATAAAATATAGAAAATGTAAAGAGAGGGAGAATTCATGACCACCATAACCCTGGCGGAATTTCTGCCCCAGCTGTTCAGTAACCCGGTGTTGGCGATCACGGTGATCCTGACGCTGGGTGTCATTCTGGTCAACGGCTGGACGGATGCCCCCAACGCCATTGCAACCTGTGTCTCAACCCAATCCATGTCGCCCCGGGCGGCGATCCTCATGGCTGCGGTATTCAACTTCCTGGGTGTGCTGGTGATGACGGTCATCAACGCCAGCGTGGCCACCACCATTTACAGTATGGTGGACTTTGGGGGGAACAGCAGTGAGGCCCTGGTGGCCCTGTGCGCGGCTCTGTTCGCCATTGTAACCTGGGCGGTGGCGGCCTGGTGGTTCGGTATTCCCACCAGCGAGAGCCATGCCCTCATCGCCGGCCTGTCCGGCGCGGCCATCGCCCTGCACGGCGGCCTGTCCGGCATCAACGGCGGGGAATGGGTCAAGGTCATTTACGGCCTGGTGCTGTCCACGGTGCTGGGTTTTGCCTTTGGCTGGATCGCGGTGAAGGCCGTGGAGCTGGTGTGCCGGAATATGGACCGGGGCAAGACCCTGGGCTTTTTCCGGGGAGCCCAGGCCGCCGGCGGCGCGGCCATGGCCTTCATGCACGGCGCCCAGGACGGCCAGAAGTTCATGGGTGTGTTCATGCTGGGTATCTTTCTGGCCAACGGCCAGGGCACGGTGGAGAGTTTCCAGATTCCCATCTGGCTGATGATCCTGTGCAGCGCGGTGATGGCGCTGGGCACTTCCATCGGCGGCTACCGGATCATCAAGGCGGTAGGCATGGACATGGTGAAGCTGGAGAAGTACCAGGGATTTGCCGCCGACCTGGCCGGCGCAGGCTGCCTGCTGCTCTCCTCCGTGTGGGGCATTCCCGTGTCCACCACCCACACCAAGACCACCGCCATCATGGGCGTGGGCGCCGCCCGGCGGCTGTCCAGCGTCAACTGGGGTGTGGTGCGGGAGATGGTGATGACCTGGGTGCTCACCTTCCCGGGCTGCGGGATCATCGGATTCTTGATGGCAAAGCTGTTTATGTGGCTATTCTGAGAAAGAGAAGGAGAATACGAACATGGCCAAAAAGGGAATGAACTATTTTGAGTCCTTTACCGAAGGTGTGGCGTTTGGATGTCAGGCGGCCGCCCTGCTGCGCACCTGCTTTGAACACTATGATCCGGAGCAGCTTCCCCAGCGCATGGAGGAGATGCACCGGATCGAGCACTCTGCAGACGAGCGGAAGCATGAGATGATGGCCTGCCTGCACAAGGAATTCCTGCCCCCCATTGAGCGGGAGGACATCATGGAGATGGCCAGCACCATTGATGATGTGACGGACAACATCGAGGATGTGCTGCTGCGGCTCTATATGTTCAACATCACCCAGCTGCGCCCTGACGTGATGGACTTTGCCGATGTGATCCAGCGGCTGTGCGACACGCTGAAGCGGATGACCGGGGAGATGCACAATTTCCGCAAGTCTGCGTTGCTGCGGGAGCTGGTCATCGAGGTTAATCACATGGAGGAAGAGGGCGACCGCCTGTACACGGAAACCATGCGCCGTCTGTACAGCGAGGGGGCCGACCCGGTGACTGTGGTCTCCTGGACCACCCTCTACAACCAGCTGGAGAAATGCTGTGACCGGTGCGAGGACGTGGCCGACGTCATGGAACGGATCATTATGAAAAACACCTGACCAAAAAGGGACCGCTTCGGCGGTCCCTTTTTGATATTACGGCTCCCGCATCACCAGGGACACGGGAACGTGCTCGTCAATTTCCAGCCGGTCCGGCGTGGCCCGGCAGTCCACCGCCAGTACCTGGACGCCTGCCTGTGCCGCCTCCCGGAGGGCCTGGCCAAATTCCGGGTGCGTGCGCTCGTTGGGGCAGAAGAGATGACAGCCCTTCATCTGCAGTACGATACATACCGTGTTGAGATATCCCTCCTGCTGTGCCCTGGCCAGCTCCCGCAGATGTCTGACGCCCCGCAGGGTGGGGGCATCGGGAAACATGGCCAGCCCCTGTTCCTCCAGTGTGCAGCCCTTGACCTCCACAAAGCCTCTGCGCCCATGGCTGTCCTCCCAGTAGAAATCGAAGCGGGAGCTGCCCCATGTGGTTTCCGGGCGCAGGAGGGTGAGATCTTCCCGGAAATGGCCGGCGCGGGCCCATTCGGAAAAGACCTGATTGGGAGCCTGGGCATCCATATTGATGAGCAGGCCGTCTTTGTCCACCGCGATGAGATCAAAGCGGGTTTTACGGTTGGGGTTCCGGCTCTCTTCCAGATAGACCGTGCGGTCCGGGAGGAGCAGTTCCCGGCACCGGCCGGTATTCTTGACGTGTACCGTCTCCTCTTTGCCCTCCAGCTCCACCAGGGCGAGAAAGCGGTTGGGCCGGGCGAGAAAGCGGGCGGGACGGACAGCGCGATAGGTCATGGCAGGTCATCTCCTGAGGACAGTGTTACAGGCAGTACTATACCCTGTGGAAGGGGGTTTGGCAATACGGAAAATACATTTTGCCTTTTGCCTGGGAATCTGTCATAATGAGGTGGAATATTGTCAGAAGGAGTATGGCTTATGCACATCCCGGAAGTACTTACCAGCGAGCTGGAACTGCCGCCCTTTGAGGTGGTGCTGGCGCAGTCGGAACAGCCCAATGACCGCTATGATGTGACAAAATGGATCTATGTCCCCAATGAGTACAGGCAGTATCGGTACATTCTGGGGACGAGAGGGGAAAATCCCCTGATCTGTGTGGGCATCAATCCGTCCACCGCCGCCCCGGACGATCTGGACAACACCCTGAAATCAGTGGAGCGGGTGGCGCTGCACAACGGATTTGACAGCTTCATTATGTTCAATGTCTACGCCCAGCGGGCCACCAACCCGGACAACATGGAGCGGGAGTGCAATCCCGTCCTCCACCGGGAAAACATGCGGGCCTTTGACTACGCCCTCTCTTTGGACCGGACGGGCAGCCCCGCGGTCTGGGCGGCCTGGGGAACCATCCTTGAAAAACGTCCCTATCTGCCCGACTGCGTCCGGGATATGATTGACATCGGCAGGACCCGGGGCGCCCGGTGGTACAGCGCGGGGAAACGGTCGAAAAAAGGGCATCCCCACCACCCGCTGTACCTGCGCAAAGACAGCGTGCTGGAGGAATTTCCCGTGGAGGAGTACCTGGATCACCTGGGCTGACGGCCGCAAGGGACTCCGGCTGTGGAGATACCGACGTTTTCCGACAGGAAAACACCGGAAAGCCGGGGAAAAGAGCAGAGAATTGGAGAAGAAAAACAACTCCCCACTGGACGGCGGCGGATGTTTCTGGTAAAATAGGGCCAGAAATCGGAAGGTGAGCTCAGATTTGACGGATGCGGGGAGCCGGCCGGGAGGGAGACGCCGGCGCTTTGCATCTGAACCCTTTCCCCGCCTGGAAGGGGGAGAGAGGTCTGACCACACACAGGTAGGAGAAAGGAAGGTTCACGATGCCACGGAAAAAAGCAGATCCCACAAAGGAAAATGCAGCGGCCAAGGAGACTGCGGCTCCGGTTGTGGAACAGGAGACTTCTACCGCGGTGACTGCCGTACCCGCCGCAGAGGAAGCGACTGCTGCGAAACAAACGGAGAAGTCAGCAGAAAAGAAGCCGGCCAGGGCGAGGAAAAAGAGTTCCTCCACCGGGACAGAGGCTGTCCCTGCGGAGGAAACGGGGAAGCCCGCCGGCAGAAAGACTGCCAGAAAGACCACCAGCAAGAAAGCGGAGCCTGCCGCCCAGGCGGAGACTGCTGCGGAAGAAACGGCAAAACCGGCCGCCAAGCGGACAGCCAGGAAGAAAACCGATCAGGAAGCAGCTGTTCCCGCACAGGAGAAGGAAAAAACCAAGACGAAGAGGACCAGTGCTGCCAGGAAAAAGGCCAAGCCTGCCCAGGATCAGGAGCAGCCGGCTGCGGCGGAACCTGCGATTGCCCCTGCAGAGGTAACGACAGAGCCCGCAGCGGAGGCTCCCGTTGCGGAGGAAGCTGCCCCCGCTGCCCAGGAAACTACATCTGTTGTGAAGGAGGCTGACGAGATGTCCAATCTGCCCAGAAGGAGCATCGCGTTTATCGGTTCGGAGTGTTATCCCTTTGTCAAGACAGGCGGGCTGGGTGACGTGATGTACGCCCTGCCCCGTGAACTGGTGCGGCTGAATTGCGACGTGCGTGTCATTCTGCCCCGCTATGCCTGCATTCCCCAGGAGTATCAGGACAAGATGGTCTACCGCGGGGAGTTTTACATGGATCTGGGCAAGACCGGACGCAACTATTATGTGGGGATTATGGAGTACATCTGCGACGGCGTGGTGTACGATTTTATCGACAACCAGGAGTTCTTCTCCATGGGCAACCCCTACATCAATCTGGTGGATGACATTCCGAGATACTGCTTCTTCAGCAAGGCTGCGCTGGCCGCTTTGAACTATATGAACTGGATTCCCGACATTGTCCACTGTCATGACTGGCAGGCGGCTCTGGTGCCGGTTTATCTGCGCACTCTGTTCCGGGACTCCGCGGTGGCCCACGCCCGCTCCATTCTCACCATTCACAACCTGCGCTTCCAGGGCGTCTACAACATTCCCACCATCCAGTACTGGTCCGGGCTGCCGGATGAAGTGTTCAATATGGGGGCGCTGCAGCAGAACTGGCTGGATGCCAACATGCTCAAGGGCGGTCTGGCCTATGCCGACCGCATCACCACCGTCAGCGGAACCTACGCCTGGGAAATTCAGACCAGTGAGTACGGTGAGGGGCTGGAGGAACACCTGCGTTACCACAGCGGAAAGCTGCGGGGCATTGTCAACGGGATTGATTACGATATGTGGAACCCGGAGACAGACCCCGCCCTGGCGGTCCACTATGGACTTGGAAACGTGCTGGACCACAAGATGGAGAACAAGCTGGCCCTGCAGAGCGAACTGGGCCTGGAACAGGATGCGGGCAAATTCGTCATCGGCCTGATCTCCCGCCTCACCAATCAGAAGGGCCTGGATCTGGTCAATGCCATTGTCCCCCAGATTCTGGACGGCAATACGCAGATGATCGTCCTGGGTACCGGCGACAAGCAGTACGAGGATGCGTTCCGCTATTATGAGGGCGCCTATCGGGGCACGTTCAGCGCCTGTATTCAGTATGATGAGCCCCGGGCGCACCGCATCTATGCCGGTGCGGACGCGCTGCTGGTGCCTTCCCGCTTCGAGCCCTGCGGCCTGACCCAGCTCAACGCCATGCACTACGGGACCCTGCCCATTGTCCGGGAGACCGGGGGCCTGAAGGATACGGTGGAGCCCTACAACGATTTCACCGGCGGCGGAAATGGCTTTACCTTTGACCGCTATGACGCAGGTCTGCTCCTGGATGCCATCAACCGGGCGAAAACCGCCTATTTCACCAACCGCTATCACTGGGATGAGGTGGTCCAGCGGGATATGGCAAAGGACGTCTCCTGGGGGAATTCGGCAAGGCAGTACAAGGACCTCTATCTGGAACTGACACAGTGGTGACAATCTGCTTTCGCGGGGGGCTGCCGGGGCTGAAGCCCGCAGCTTCCCGCGCAGGCGGAGAGAAACCCTGATAAAAACACCAAGCCCCCAGCCGTCCTACATCGCGGCTGGGGGCTTACTGCTGGTTCTGAGTTTCCAATGGACAATACCTACACTTTCTTCTTAGGTTGCTTTGTAGATCGCCTGAAATGATTCACTCACAGTTTCTTCAAACGTTTGAACATCCTTGACTTCCGACAACTGATTTCCTGCAGCTTATGCTTGGGGCCAGGTCCCTGTCATGTGTTCGATACTTGGATAAGTGTGTTTGGAACATGCTGAGGATTCAATTCATGGAGCGCTCCCAACAGCGGAAAGTTGGATCTCCGTACCGGTTAGTACATGGGAATCACCTTTTCCTTTCTGGCTATATCATACTATATTTGGCGGGGAATGTCCAGAGGATTTTATGAAAAATCCTAAAAAATTTTACATGTGTCCGCGGCATCAGGGCGGCGGACAAAAAAGCCGGAACCGCCTGATGCCCAGGCGGTTCCGGCTTGGTTCAGAAGCCATCAATATTCCTAATCCCATAAGGGAGAGGAAACGGAGGAAACACTGCGCTGAAAACGGAAGAAGATGCGGCAGCTGTTCAGACAGACTGACTCTTCGTCGCTATTATACGGGACAAGCAAATAAATGTCAATGCTATATATTGCGTTTTGTTTGTTCCTGTGGTAAAAGGAACGTAAAAGGGGGGCGTTCCAATGGGAGATGCAGGCCACGATTTTGAGTCCTATTACAAACGGGCAACCAGTCCGCTTGTGGTGCTGAGCCTGCTGCGGGAGCGGGTGATGTACGGCTATGAGATTTCACAGGCAATGAAAAAGCGCAGCTGTGGCAGATTCACGATTACGGTGCTCTACCCGATCCTCTATCGTCTGGAAGAACAGGGGTATGTCCGGGTGGAGCGGACCGAGGTAGTTCAGAACCGGGCCCGCAGCTATTATGCCATCACTCCAAAAGGCAAGAAATATCTGGATCAATGTATCAAGGTCTATTACGAGATGCACCGGGCGTTTATCAGGCTGATTGAAGGGGGATGTGAGGATGACACAGGAGTTTGAGGCATATTTGGGAGAGGTGAAGCGGCTGCTGTGTGCACCTTCAGCAGACCGGGAACGGTTGATTTCGGGGTGGAGGCATGAGCTGGAGGAAACTCAGCCGGATGTGAAGTACCTGAGCCGTCAGGAACTCCGGGAGCGTCTGGGCGCACCGGAAGTGGTGGCACGGGAGATGCAGACGGTATTATCCCAGCAGAAGGTTGCTGTTTATGTGCGAAACAGCCGCAGACAAATGTGGTTCGGACTGGTTGCGGGGGGATTGGCGCTGGCTCTGGCAACCGGCTGCATTGCCTGGGCGAAACAGCAAGGGATGCACTGCTGTGACGGAAAGAGAAAGCGGCCCTGTACGGTGTATGGTTTTCCAGGGAAAAAAGTGCCTTGAAAAACGGCACAAAAGCGACGGCACCCCCGAGGCAGCAGCCATGGGGGTGCCGTTTTGAAGTTCAGGATCAGAAGTCCGCGTTGCCCACGGTGCGGGGATGCAGCTCCACGTCCCGGATGTTGGAGATGCCGGTGAGGTACATCACCATCCGCTCGAAGCCCAGGCCGAAGCCGGCGTGGCGGCAGGAGCCGTAGCGCCGCAGGTCCAGATACCACCAGTAGTCCTTGGGGTCCAGGCCCAGCTCGGCCATGCGCACCTCCAGCACGTCCAGCCGCTCCTCACGCTGGCTCCCGCCGATGATCTCCCCGATGCCGGGCACCAGGCAGTCGGCGGCGGCCACGGTTTTGCCGTCGTCGTTCAGACGCATATAGAAGGCCTTGATATCCTTGGGATAGTCGGTGACGAACACCGGCTTCTTGAACACCTGCTCGGTGAGATACCGCTCGTGCTCAGTCTGCAGATCACAGCCCCAGTCCACCTTGTAGTCGAATTTGTCGTTGTTCTGTTTCAGCAGCTCGATGGCCTCGGTATAGCTCACCCGGCCGAAATCGGAGTCCGCCACGTGGCGCAGCCGCTCCACCAGCCCCTTGTCCACAAAGGAGTTGAAGAAGGCCATCTCATCGGGGCAACGGTCCATCACATAGTTGATGATGTGCTTGATCATGGCCTCGGCCAGGTCCATGTCGTCGTTCAGGTCGGCGAAGGCGATCTCCGGCTCGATCATCCAGAACTCGGCGGCGTGGCGCTGGGTGTTGGAGTTCTCCGCCCGGAAGGTGGGGCCGAAGGTGTAGACGCTGCCGAAGGCCATGGCGAAGTTCTCCGCGTTGAGCTGACCGGACACGGTGAGATTGGCCCGTTTGCCGAAGAAGTCCTTGGACCAGTCCACGCTGCCGTCGGGCAGGCGGGGGGGATCGTTCACGTCCAGGGTGGTCACCTGGAACATCTCGCCGGCGCCCTCGCAGTCACTGGCGGTGATGATGGGGGTGTGGACGTAGACGAAGCCCCGGTCCTGGAAGAAAGTGTGGATGGCGTGGGCGGCCACGGAGCGCACCCGGAAGGCGGCGGAGAACAGGTTGGTGCGGGGGCGCAGGTGCTG
>CALWXG010000021.1 GCA_944385435.1 uncultured Oscillospiraceae bacterium | reverse complement strand
AGCAAAATAAAAAAGGTCTAACTGATCAGCAAAAATCAGTTAGACCTTTTACTTATGAATAAAAAGATGAGGATTTTTAGGCTACTCGCAAGCCACCCGATTTTTCTTTTCAAACTCAATAAATCGGGATTTGGCGAGTGCTATCAATCTGCTATCAAATGGGGAATTTGAAAATCAAAAAGTCAGTGTTTTCAAGGGTTTGCGGGCCCTCATATCCACTTTTTGCTTATTCCCACTCAATGGTCCCCGTGGGCTTCGGCGTCAGATCATAGCACACTCGGTTGACACCCTTTACTTCATGGACGATCCGATCGGTGATGTGCTGAAGCAGAGCGAATGGCACGTCCTCCACCGTAGCCGTCATGGCATCCCGGGTATTCACCGCACGGATAATCACCGGCCACTCAAAGGAGCGCTTGTCATCCTTCACACCCACGCTCTTGAAGTCGGGCACGATGGTGAAGTACTGCCACACCTTACCCTCCAGACCGTTCTTGGCAAACTCCTCCCGGAGGATGGCGTCGGACTCCCGCACCGCCTCCAGCCGATCACGGGTGATGGCGCCCAGGCAGCGGACTCCCAGTCCGGGGCCGGGGAAGGGCTGACGGTACACCATGCCGTCAGGCAGGCCCAGGGTCTTGCCCACCACGCGCACCTCGTCCTTGAACAGGAACTTCAGGGGTTCCACCAGCTCGAACTGCAGGTCGTCGGGCAGGCCGCCCACGTTGTGATGGGCCTTCACCGGGCCGCTCTCCAGGATGTCGGGATAAATTGTGCCCTGAGCCAGAAATTCAATGCCCTCCAGCTTGCGGGCCTCTTCCTCAAAGACCCGGATGAACTCCGCGCCGATGATCTTGCGCTTCTTCTCCGGTTCAGCCACACCGGCCAGCTTGTCCAGGAAGCGGTCCACCGCATCCACATAGATCAGGTTGGCATCCATTTCATGACGGAACACCTGAACCACCTGTTCCGGTTCCCCCTTGCGCAGCAGGCCGTGGTTCACGTGCACGCACACCAGCTGCTTGCCGATGGCCTTGATCAAAAGGGCGGCTACCACAGAGGAGTCCACACCGCCGGACAGAGCCAGCAACACCTTCTTGTCCCCCACCTGCTCCTTAACCGCAGCCACCTGTTCCGCGATAAACTGCTCCGCCAGAGCGGTGGTCGTAATACGCTCCATGGTTTCAGGGCGCTTGTTGTTTTCCATAACGTTTCCTCCCGTCTGACCGGCGGTTTTCCCCTCCGGTCTCATCAGTAAATCCTATAGTACCATGGATATGTACGGAATGCAAACGTTTCTGCGCGGATCTGCGTATTTTCTCCATTCCGGCCCGCTGATCATCCGACCGGTGCAAATACGACAATCATCACATTCTGCCACCCGGTGCTGAGACAGGTGTAGCAGATGATGTTTCCGCCGTTGTACTGCGCTACGTTCCGCCCCTGGGGATCCAGCAGTTCCGCGCCTGTATTGCTCCCTTGGAAGGCATCCACACACACATACTGCTGGACACCGGAGGCGGTCTCCACATAGGCTGTCATACCCTTGTAACAGGACTCAATCCGGTCAAATCCCTGATAGCAGTGGTCTGCAATGATCAGGGCGCTGCCGTAGTAGAAATAGGCGGCACTGTCTGCGCGGTCCACGGTGGTCTGACTGTTGCTCTGGAACAGGGCCACATCCACTCCCACGCCGGAGATCACCCAACGCCCCACTGCGCCCCGGGCCATGGTGTTCTCCATGCATGCCTGGGTGTTGTGGGCGCCGCCGCAACGGCTGCAAACCGCAGTTTGTACCTGCTGTGACGGCTGAACCGGGCTCTCACTTTGTACCGGCGGCGTGCTCTGAACAGGTTTTGAGCTCTGTACCGGCGCTGTGCTCTGAGCCGGTGGAGAGGGCTGGACCGGAGCTGTTTGGTATCCCTGGGAGGGAGACTGGCTCGGCTCTGTGCTGGGCGTCTGCTGTACGGCAGGTGCAGAGGGAACCGGGTGCGTTTCCGGAATTGAAACAGGATCGGAATTGGTCTCAGAGGGCGAGGGCTCCACGCTCTCCTCCGGTCTGGAATCTCGCTCTTCGCTATGGTCACTGCGACCCTTGGCCCTCGAAGACGGCTCAGCTTCCCCAGCCGGCTCCGGCTCGGGATCTTCCGCTCCCGATCCTCCGGCCGCAGGCTCCGGATCCTCCTCGGATTGTACGCCCTCCTCGCTGGGCAGCGCAGCATTCGGCACCGGCTCCTCTTCCCCCTCATAGGCATACGCCGTCTGGGGCTCCAGCTCAATCCTGGTAATGGTTGTATCGGTGGGTATCGCAAATTTAAACGGCACAACAAGACAGACGGCAACCGCCGCAAGGACCACAATTATTTTATGACGCACGGTCATACGCCTCTTTTCTCAAATTGCAGTAAACTGTCCTATGACGTAATCATACCTCTTTCTCTCTCCATTTGCAATTGATTTTCAGAAATTTGTTGAGAAATTAACTCATTTTTTACCATTAGTTGTAATTTTCCAGTGATTGAAAAAACAAGGTGCGCCCTGAGGGAAAAACCGCGGCTTTCCCCCCGGGCGCACCGCTCAGCCGGGACACAAACGATCCTCGTTTACCGGAAATACAGACGGATTCTGTCTCAACCGACGCCCGTCGCTCAGGCCAGATAACACCCTCCGCCGATAAACTCCCGGATCAGGGAGGTCTGAGGCACCGCATCGGTGGGCATGGCGAGAAAATAGCTCAGGAATTTCAGCAGGCGCTTGGCCTCCTTGTACTCCGCACAATCCTTGGGAATGTGGAACAGCAGCGGCTCCACATAGGGCTTGAGGACAGCTGTCTCATAGGTCAAAGCGGAGTTGAAGATCACATCCGCGCTGTCCTGGAATCGGAAGATGTTGTTCTCCTCCCCCCTGCGCACCGAGGGCCACATCCGGATGGTGGCCTGAGCCCCGTAGCCGCGGGTTCTGGCATCCCGTTCAATGCGGCGCAGCAGGCGCATGTCAGTGGTGGGAATGCGGTTGTGGTCATCCACATTCAGCGTGGTCAGGCAGCTGATGTAAATCCGGAACTTGCTCTGTTTGGGCAGGGCGTAGGAGAAGGCATCGTTGAGGCAGTGGATGCCCTCGATGACCAGCACATCTCTGGGCTCCAATTTCAGCGTACTGCCGTTGTACTCCCGGCTGCCTTTTTTAAAGTTGTACTGGGGCATCTCCACCCGCTCCCCGTTCAGCAGACGGGTCATATCCTCATTGAACTGTTCCACATCCATAGCGCCCAGTCCCTCAAAGTCCGGCTGTCCGTGCTCGTCCCGCGGCGTCTCGGTGCGGTTTTTGAAGTAGTTGTCCGTGGCAATGGCGTGGGGGCGCAGTCCGCAGGCAATGAGCTGGGTGGACAGCCGCTGGGAGAAGGTGGTCTTCCCAGAGGATGAGGGCCCCGCGATCATCACAAACCGGATGTCCTTGCGCTTTGCGATGGTCTCCGCCAGGTCACCGATGCGCTTTTCCATCAGGGCCTCGTTGGCCAGGATCAGCTGGGTTCCCTCTCCCCGGCAGATGGCCTCGTTCAGATCTGCCACATTGGCAATCTTCAGTGCTTTGGATCTCTGGTCGCCCTCGCAGAGGGCCCGGTACAGTTTCAGCGAGGGCTGGAAGGGGCGCAGCCTGCCGGGCTGCGCGGGATCCGGCAGGCGCAGAACCAGCCCGCAGTCAAACAGCTCCAGCTTGAACTGTCTGACGTACCCGGTGTCCGGAACCATGTATCCGTAAAAATAGTCGGAAAAGTCCTCCAATTCGTAATAATTCACCCGGGAGCTCATGCGGAAGCTGATCAGCTTTGCCTTGTCGTAGAGCTTCCGCTCCCGGAACAGGGCAATGGCGTCGTCCGTGGAGATGGAGCGTTTCCGGATGGGAATTGCCCGCTCCGACAGCTCCCGCATCCTGGCTTCCACCCGGTCCAGAAGGGGCTGATCCAGGCGGAAGTCTCCGCTGGCAGTGATGAAGAGAGCATGGCTGAGAGAGTACTCCACGCAAATCCGCCGGATCCCCTCCCTGCCCACCACGTCGTAGAAGGCCTTCAGCATCAGGAACACCGCGCTGCGCTCATAGGTCTGCATCCCCGGTTTGTCCTGGATGGTGAGCATGTTCAGCGTACAGTCCCGGTCCAACTTCTTGCTCAGCTCCCGCAGCTTCCCGTTCCGGTCCACCAGCAGGATCTCACTGGTATAGCGGTCCTGAAACTGCCTGGCAATCTCCTGATAGGTTGTGCCTGCGGGGTAGGAATAGCTCTGATCCCCTATGGTGACAACATAGTTCTGGTCCATGTTCGCCGCTCCTTTCCGGATCCTCCGGATGTTCCTTCTTGCCGTGGCTTTCCGCTCTGCCAGTCCTGCTTCCGGACTTCTTGCGCTGTGTCCCGGAGCTGTCTCGCGGGTTGGCCGGATCAGTTCCGGCAAAGGCAGGGGTTCGCCGCACTGACGCCGGCTTCTGCGCCGCCGCTCAGCCCATCCCCATAGCCGGGAGTTTCCGCAGGCCGGTTTTCAACAAACCGGGCAAACGCCTCCGGATCCATCGGCCTTGCGTAGTAAAAACCCTGGATCAGATCCGTTCCCATGTTGGTCACCAGCTCCGCCTGATCCTCGGTCTCAATTCCCTCGCACACCACATGGAATCCGCTCTCATGGAAGAAGGAGACCATATGCCGGATGATTCTGCGGTCATGTTCGTTCTGTGTGAGCTGGGAGAGGAGGCTGCGGTCCAGTTTGACCGATTCAAAGGGCAGTCGGATCAGCGAGGCAAAGTTCGAGTAGCCGGTGCCGAAATCATCCAGATAAAATCCGATTCCCAGGCTGCGGAGTCTGCACATCACCGTTTTCACATAGTTCAGATCCTGGGTGATCACCCGCTCTGTGATTTCAATTTTGATCTTTCCAAAGGGAATCTGATACCGTTCCAAAATCCGGCTGATCTTTTCCGGAAAGCCCGGATCCAGGAACTGTTCCATGGAAAGGTTCACCGACAGGGATTCCAGGGGAAGTTCCCTGTGTTTTTGCAGAAATTCGCAGCACTTTTCCAGGACCGCCCAGCTGATATCGTCCAGCAGCCCGGCCCGCTCGGCGACCGGAATGAACTCGCCGGTGGGAACCGGTTTTCCATCGTAATCGTTCAGCCGGGCCAGAGCCTCCCCGCAGCAGAATCCGTTCCGGATGCAGCAGAAAAACGGCTGCATGGCCACAAAAAACCGGTTTTCCTCCAGGGACTTGCGCACCAGAACCTCGACCTGCTTTGCCCGCTTGATCTTCTCCACCACCGAGGCGTCAAATTCCACATAGCCGCCCTTGGCATACTCCGGCAGGTCTGCCGCCGCCTCCAGATACTCCAGCAGGGAATTGGGCGTCCAGTCCTCCCCGTTCCAGACCAGGTTGCAGACGCAGGAGAGCAGCTTGCAGGAGATGTCCCTGCACACCCACTTTTCCTGGAACCGGTCACAGATGCGTTTTACATGCCGGCCGGCCTCCTCCTCGCTCCGGTAGGGAAACACCGCGGCAAAGGAGACACTGGAAAACCGGTAAGAGGCGCACTCCCCGGGCAGTTTCCCAAACCATCGCCCGACGGCAAACAGAAGGTCGTCTCCCGCGGAATGGTCAAACATCCGATTCACTTCTCCAAAGCGCTTCAGGGACACCGTGACAATCTGGAACGGCTGCCGGTGCTGCATTTTGAGGGAGACATCGTCAAAGAAGGTCTTCCGGTTGCCCAACTGGGTCAGGCTGTCCTTTTCCACCTGACACAGCTGGAAGTTGGTGTACAGGATAAAGGTCGCCGCAGCCACAATGGTGCCGTTGAACATGGTCTCCGGATAGAGCATCTGAAACCCGGTCAGCACCAGCACCACAATCGGAACGGACCGGATCACATTGACCACCTTCGTCGAGATTGAGGCGCGGTTCCGGACAAAATAGATCACAACCATCAGGATTTCAATTGCCATGACCCCATAGCCCAGGCGGTTCCATGGCCCGCGCACGTACGTCCCGTCCGCACGGAACGAGAACAGCACCCCGGTCCACACATTTGTCACGGCAATGGCCGCATAGGCAAGATTCAGAACCGCCAGAGCGCCGATCACCCTGCGGTCAAACTTCCCCCGATTGACGTGCTCCATCATCAGGTCGAAGAGATAAAGGGCGATGACACTGCACACCACGATAATCAGGATGAAATAGGCGGTGTTCATCGTATAATTCAGCCACAACGGGAACATACGAGCACGCTCAATCAGGTAGACGCAGCATACATTCAAGGCGATGGCAGCCAGGGACAACCGGAAAATCCAGGTGAACATGCGCCTGCGGAGGGACGGGACGGCATTCTTTTCCCGATAGTACGCGTACATCAGCGAAAGAATGAAAAATGATAGAAATTCCCCGAACAAAGACCACTTTGTCATAATATCTACCTTCATTCTGTCTTTACAGAATCCCCAGGCACCCGTTCCCGGCCCGCCCGGGTCACAGCCCAAGCCCCTGCTTCCGCAAGGCCGCACAGGGGCGCATCCGGCATTTGCTCAGATACACCAGCCGCTGGAGCTCAGCCGCCGCGGCGCAAGCCGGAAGCACCGATGCGCACCGGTCCCGCGCCCCGCTCCAGCCCGTTCAGCCCAGAATCTCACGCAGCGCCCGCATCAGTTCCTCCATCTCCCCATCTGTGCCCACGGTGATGCGCAGCCAGTCCCGGATGGGCTCGTCATTCCACCAGCGCACCAGGATGCCCCGCTGCCGCAGCGCATCCAGCAGCTCCCTGCCGCCCATTCCGGGGTGGGCGGCAAACAGGAAGTTGGCCCTGGAGTCAAGCACAGTAAAGCCCATCTCCTTCAATGCCTTGGCAGTCCAGGCCCGGGTGGCCATCACCCGGCTGCGGAGGGACTGAAAGTACTCCTCGTCCTCAATGGCGGCCTGGGCCCCGGCCATGGCCAGCCGGTCCACGGTATAGGAGTTGATGGAGTCCCGCACGCACCGCAGGGCGGCGATGAGGTTCTCATTGCCCATGGCCCAGCCCACCCGCAGCCCCGCCAGGGCCCGGGACTTGGAGGCGGTCTGCACCACCAGCAGATTGGGATATTTGCGGATCAGGGGGACGGCGCTCTGGGCGCCGAAGTCCACATAGGCCTCGTCCACAATGACCACCACCTCCGGGTTGGCCTGCAGCAGCTTTTCCACCACGTCCAGCTCCACGGCGATGCCGGTAGGGGCGTTGGGGTTGCACAGCACCACTCCGCCGTTGCCGCCGCACAAAGCGTCAATGGGATCGGAGAAGTCCGGGTTCATGGGCACCCGGCGGCAGGTCAGTCCGAAGTAATTGGTATACACCGGGTAGAAGCTGTAGGTGATCCGGGGAAAGACAATCTCCCGCTCCGGGTTGAAAAAGGCCTGGAAGGCAAAGGCCAGCACCTCATCCGAACCGTTGGAGCAGAACACCTGATCTTCCCTCAGTCCCTCCCTGGCGGCAATGGCCCGGCGCAGGGAAAGGCACTCCGGATCCGGGTACAGGCGCAGACTGCTGTCCGCAGCGGCCCGGATGGCCTCCAGCGCCCTGGGAGAGGGCGGGTAGGGGCACTCATTGGTGTTGAGCTTCACAAATTTCCGGTCCCGGGGCTGCTCCCCGGGCACATAGGGCACCGCATCACGGATGCGGTCGCTCCAGAACTCTTTCACGGCTGTTCTCCCCCGTTTCGTTTCACTTTTCGGACGGCCTTTTCCGCCTTGCTCCGGGGAATCATCAGCTCGTGGCCGCAGCCGTTGCACCTCAGTTTGAAATCCATACCCACCCGGAGCACCGTCCACTCCTTGCTGCCGCAGGGGTGCTGCTTCTTCAGTTCCAGCACGTCCCCCACCTGAATATCCATGGGCATCCCGGCGCCCTCCTATCTCTGTTTGATCTTGTCCCAGTAGGCCCTGGCCGCCTGCTCGGTCTTATTCGGTCCGTACTCATAATACACCCGGTCCCGGATGGCGTCGGGCAGATACTGCTGCTCCACCCAGTGGTCCGGGTAGTCATGGGGGTACAGGTATCCCTGTTCCCGCTCAAAGCCCGTGCCGTCGGCGTGGACGTTCTGCAGGTGCCGGGGGTATCCACCCGTCCTGCCCGCGCGCACATCGGCCAGCGCCCGGTCAATTCCCACACAGACGCTGTTGGATTTGGGCGCGGTAGCCAGCAGAATGGCCGCCTGGGCCAGGGGCAGCCTGGCCTCGGGCAGTCCCAGCTGCAGCGCGCTGTCGCAGCAGGACTTGACAATGGACGCCGCCTGGGGATAGGCCATGCCGATGTCCTCGCTGGCCGAGCACAGCAGACGCCGGATGGCGGTGATGAGATCCCCCGCCTCCAGCAACCTGGCCAGGTAGTGCAGGGCGGCGTCCGGGTCAGACCCCCGCAGGGACTTCATCAGGGCGGAGGCGGTGTCAAAGTGTTCGTCCCCCTCCCGGTCATAGCGCATGGCAGAGCGCTGGGCCACCACCGCGGCATCGTCCAGGGTGATGCGCAGCGTCCCGTGTTCAATGCGCCCGGCGTTCATCAGCAGCTCCACCGCGTTCAGCGCCTTGCGCACGTCTCCGCCGCTGGCTGCCGCCAGCTTCTCCCGCACACCGGGCTCACACTCCGCCTCCACCCCCAGCTCCTGCGCCATCAGGCGCAGGCCCCGGTCCACCGCGGGCAGGATATCCTCCGGCGTCAGGGCCTTGAACTCGAACACCGTGGACCGGGAGAGGATGGCATTGAAAATCGTAAAGTAGGGGTTCTCCGTTGTGGAGGCGATGAGGGTGATCTTGCCGTTCTCGATGAACTCCAGCAGGGACTGCTGCTGCTTCTTGTTGAAATACTGGATCTCGTCCAGATAGAGCAGGACCCCGTTGGGGGCCAGCAGGGTGCCCACCTCGTCCATGATGTCCCGCACATCGGACAGGGAGGCGGTGGTGGCGTTGAGCCGGCGCAGGGTCCGCCCCGACCGGTTGGCGATGATGTTGGCCACCGTGGTCTTGCCCGTGCCGGAGGGGCCGTAAAACACCATGTTGGGGATTTTCCCGCTCTCGATAATCCGGCGCAGCAGGCCAGTTTCCCCCAGGATGTGCCGCTGCCCCACCACCTCGTCCAGGTTCTGGGGCCGGATGCGGTCTGCCAGCGGCTGATACATGGCGCAGGACCTCCTCTGCCGCAAATTTGATCTGTCTGGTCTATTTTAACACAGCCCTTGCCCCTGTGCAAGCACAGGACGCGCCCCGCTGGAAGATACCTGCCTTGACAGCAGACCGCAGTCCGCTCTATAATTTTCCCATCACAACTCACAGTTGGCGGCCCTCAGCCGCCCGCAATTATTCAGGAGGTATCCCTATGAACAACGAAATGCTGGAGCTCATCAAAACCCGCCGCAGTGTGCGCGCCTACCAGGACACCCCGGTGCCGGAAGAGCTTTTGAGTGCTGTGCTGGAGGCCGGCACCTGGGCCCCCACCGCCATGGGGCGGCAGTCCCCGGTGATCGTGGCGGTCACCGACAAGACCTGCCGGGACCGGCTGTCCCGGCTGAACGCCGCCGTCATGGGCCGGGACGCCGACCCTTACTACGGCGCCCCCGCCGTGGTGGTGGTGCTGGCCGAGGGCAACAACTTCCTCCAGGACGGCAGCTGTGTGCTGGAGAACATGATGCTGGCCGCCCACTCCCTGGGGCTGGGCTCCGTATGGGTCAACCGGGAGCTGGAGATCTTCGACAGCGAGGCGGGCAAGGCCCTGCTGAAGGAGTGGAACCTGCCTGAGACCCTGCGGGGTGTGGGCGCCATTGCCCTGGGCTACCCCGCCGCTCCCGCCGCCGCACCCGCCCCCCGCAAGGACGGATATGTGGTGCGGATCTGACCGGCAGGCCCCATCCAGGCAATCACACAGAGAAAGGAATACATCGACATGCTCATTCAGAACGCTTTGATCTACGACGGCATCACACCGGTGCCCTATGAGGGAGATATCTCCGTCCGGGACGGCAAGCTCTGTCAGGTCGGTCCCCGGCTCACCCCCGCCGACGGGGAAGAGGTCATCGACGCCTCCGGCCTGCGGGCCTACCCCGGCTTTGTGGACGCCCACAGCCACCTGGGCCTGGACAACTACGGCATGGGCTATGAGGGCCACGATTACAACGAGATGGGGGACATGGTGGCCGCCCAGCTGCGGGGCATCGACAGCTTCAATCCCCAGGACAAGGCCATCCCTATGGCTCTGGCCGGCGGCGTCACCACTGTGGGCACCGGCCCGGGCAGTGCCAATGTGCTGGGGGGCACCTTCCTGGCCGTCAAGACCTGGGGCAACTGTGTGGACGACATGGTGATCCGGGCAGAAGTGGCCATGAAGTGCGCCTTCGGCGAGAATCCCAAGCGCTGCTACCGGGAGAAGGGAGACTCCGCCCGGATGACCACCGCCGCCAAGCTGCGGGAGATACTCTTCAAGGCCCGGGATTACCTGGCCCGGAAGGAGGCGGCCGGAGAGGATCCTCTGAAAAGGCCCGCCTTTGACCTGAAGATGGAGGCGCTGATCCCTGTGCTGAAGGGCCAGCTGCCCCTGAAGGCCCACGCCCACCGGGCGGACGACATCTGCACCGCCATCCGCATCGCCAGGGAGTTCGGCGTGAAGATGACGCTGGAGCACTGCACGGAGGGCCATCTGATCCCCGACATCGTGGCCCGCTCCGGCTTCCCGGTGGCGGTGGGTCCCACCCTCACCAACGCCAGCAAGATCGAGCTGGTCAACAAGACCTTTGCCACCCCGGGGGTGCTGGCCCGAGCGGGGGTGCAGGTGAGCATCATCACCGATGCCCCGGTGATCCCGGAGCAGTATCTGGCCCTGTGCGCCGGTCTGGCGGTGAAGGCGGGGATGGACCCCTTCCAGGCCCTTCAGGCCATCACCATCAACCCGGCCCGGCACCTGGGCATCGAAGACCGGGTGGGCTCCCTGGAGCCGGGCAAGGATGCCGACATCCTGCTCACCGACGCCGACCCCATGGTGAGCGACACTCATATAAAAGCTGTCATCCTCAACGGAGAACAGGTGCTCTGAGGCCCGTTTGCCCGCCCGGACCGACAACGCCGGGGAAGTGTGCGCAAGGCACGCTTCCCCGGCGTTTTTCTTTTTTCAGGAAGACAAGGGCATGGGCTTTCCCGCATGGCAGATCAGGCCCTCCGTCTTGTTCTGCCGGACACTCACCTGCCGGGCCGCAGCCGGTCCAGAATCCGGCTCAGGGCGCGGAACTCAATGGGTTTGGAGATATGGCCGTCCATACCCGCCGCTGTGGTGGCGGCCACATCCTCCGCAGAGGCGTTGGCCGTCACCGCCACAATGGGGATCGTCCTGGCATCCGGCCGGTCCAGAGCCCGGATGGCCCGGGCCGCTGTGCAGCCGTCCATCTCCGGCATCTGCATATCCATGAGCACCAGGTCAAAGGTGAAGGGTTCAGATTGCCGGAACTGTTCCAGCGCCTGGGCGCCGTCCCGGGCACAGGTCACCTGCGCGCCGTTGGCGATCAGCAGCTCTGTGGTAATCTCCAGGTTGATCTCGTTGTCCTCCGCCAGCAGCAGATGCAGGCCTGTCAGGCAGGCCTCGCCGGTCTCCGGCTGCGGGTGCTGCCGCACCGTGCCGGGCTCCCGCTGCGCCGCCAGGGGAAGTATCACCGTGAAGGTGCTGCCCTGTCCCGGCGTGCTCTCCACGCGGATCTCACCTTCCATGTGGGTCACCAGCGTCTTGGTGATGGACATGCCCAGGCCGGTGCCTGCCGCCTGCCGGTCACTGAAGCGCATCTCCCGGGCATAGGGCTCAAAGATCCGCTCCAGGAATTCCGGCGATATGCCGATCCCCGTGTCAGAGACCGCAAACCGGTATTTGGCATACTCGCCCTCGTCCAGCTGGCGCACCTCCAGGCACACGCTTCCCCCCGCCGGTGTGAATTTGAAGGCGTTGGAGATGAGGTTGTTGAGGATCTGCTGAATGCGCAGGCAATCCCCCAGAACCAGCGTGCAGTCCGCCTGGAACTCCTCCCGGAGGCTCTTTCCCTCCTGCTCCGCCTGGATCCGGAATCCCCGCAGGCACTCCTCCACGCAGGTGCGCAGATCGAAGGGCTGAGACTCCAGCCGGAGCTGCCCGTGTTCCATGCGCGCAAACTCCAGAATGTCATTGACCAGCTCCAGCAGATACCGGCCGGCAAGGTCAATCCGGTCCAGATCCTCCGTGATCCGCTCCGGCCGGGCCAGATGCCGCCGGGCCAGCTGGCTGGAGCCCAGGATGGTATTGAGGGGAGTGCGCATGTCGTGGGACATGCTGCGGAAGAAGGCCTGCTTGGAGGCCTCATTCTGCCGGGCCAGCTGGAGGGACTCCTCCAGCAGCCGGCGCTCCTGGAGCTGACGCTGCTTCTCCCGCTCCACCTCCCGGAAACAGAGCACCACCTCTTCCGGAGCCAGGGAGGCGTCAAACAGCACCCGGACGCTGACCCATCGGTACTCATCCCCGAAGCGGCGCAGGAACTCCCCGCCGAAATCCCGGACCTGCCGGCGCACCAGCTGCCGGATGTTTTCGCAGGAAAAGCTCTCGGTATAGTCCCGGAACGCCTCTTCCTCAATGACATCGCCCGCAGCCTGCAGCAGCTGCCCGTAGGGCCCGGATGGGGGAATCCGCTGCCGGACGTGGTCCGAGCCCTTGATCATCTCATAGGTCTCCCGGACATAGTCCACCCGGTACAGGGCATAGTAACGGTTTCCCAGCACCCGGGCAGTCTCGTTGGCCCGTCTGGCCTGCCGGTTCAGCCGCTGCTCGCGGACCGCCAGCGCCGTCACCGCCAGGAAGGAGATCCCGAACATGAGCGGCAGCGGCCAGACCACCCCCCGCAGTCCTCCCAGGATCCTGCTGTAGGGCACCGTGACGATGCAGTACCAGCCGTTTTCCAGCCTGGTGTAGTAGACGCCCCGCCGCTGGCCGCTGAGATCCCGGATGATGGGATTCTCGTCCAGTTCTCCCGCCTTAATCCGGCCCACCAGTCCGGTGAGGTAGTCCTGCAGTCCCTCCTGCGGCAGTTCTATGCCGGTCTGCTGATAGATGAGGGTGCCCGCCCCGTCGCAGAGGAAGAACGAGTCCTCTTCCGAGAGATCGGCCGTGTCAAAGCGCAGGTGCTCCGGCATGATGTCAAAGGCCATGACCACAGCCCCGTCCCAGCAGCTCTGGGCGGCTGTGACCACCGGCCGGTCATACACCACGTCGGAGTACACCTGGGTGAATACCACCTCTCCCTCCGCGGCCAGGGCCTGACGGTACCAGGGCGTGGCCGCATACCGGTAGGTGGCATCCCCCTCCCAGGGCAGAGCCGCCAGGATCTCCCCGTCCAGCACCACATACGGGTACACCACGCCCTCCCCCAGAACCGAGTCCACCCGGGTAAAGTACATGTCCAGGAATTCCAGAATCTGCTCCCGGCTCTCTCCGTCCGCCAGGCGCCGCTCCAGCGCCGACGTGCCGAAGCTCAGCAGGGTCTCATATACGTTCAGTGTCCCCTGTTCCTCCGCCGCGCAGCTGCGGGCAAAGGCGGTGGCCGCCTCCCGGGCATTGCGCAGCAGCGTGGAGCGCATCAGCAGAACCCCTGCCCAGGCGAGCACGGCCAGGATGGCAAACATGCACAGGGGCAGGCGCATGTACCGCAGCAGACTGCGCCAGCCCCGGTCGCGGCGCCTACCGTCCTTCATCTTCCCGTCCCCGGATGGCCCCGGCGACCGCATGGTAGCCGGCGGCGATCTCCTCCATCATCGCTCTGGCCCGGGTCAGATCCCCCTCCCGCAGCAGCTCCACCTGCCTGGTGAACAGCCGGTACAGGCCGTTCATGGAGAGATTGCCGCACACTCCCTTCAGGGTGTGCGCGGCCTGCACCGCGCCGTCCGTGTCCCCGCACTCCAGCGCGGCAGCGAGCGACGGGAAATTCCGGTCCTCCAGAAATCTGTCCAGCAGCCGCTCCAGCAGAGCCTCGCTGCCCATCATCCGCTCCAGGGCCTGGGCAGTGTCAATGCCGGCCGCCTCCAGCCGGCTCCTGCGCTTGTCTGTCATGCCGTCCTCTCCTTCCCGTACAGCCGGGACAGCTCCTCCTCCACCGAGAAGAAGCACTCCAGCAGCTTTGGATTGAACACACCGCACTCCCCGTCCCGGATCATATCCAGCACCTTCTCCCGGGGAAATGCGTCTTTGTACACCCGCTTGCAGCTCAGCGCGTCGTATACGTCCGCCAGGGATACCACCTGGGACCAGATGGTGATCTCGTCCCCTTTCAGCCCGTCCGGATAGCCCCGGCCGTCCCAGCGCTCGTGGTGGTGGCGGGCGATGTCCATGGCGTAGTGGTAGGCGGGGTGCTCATGGAGCTGGGGGATCTGCTCCAGAAGGTGCGCCCCCTGAACGGTGTGGGTCTTCATCACCTCAAATTCTTCCGGCGTCAGCTTCCCCGGCTTGTTCAGAATGGCGTCAGGCACGGCGATCTTGCCCACGTCGTGGAGTACGGCGGCCAGGGCAATCTGATCCACATCCTGCCGGGTGAGCGCCCGGCCCAGCTGCGTGCCGGTGAGCAGCCGCCGGGTGATGCTGCTGATGCGCCGCACGTGATCCCCGGACTCCTCGCTTCGGAATTCGATGGCGGTGGCCAGAGACTCGATCATCCCCTGACTGAAGCGGACCATCCGCTCCGCCTGCTCCAGCAGCCGGGCCTGCTGGCTCTCCACCGTCCGGCTCAGCCTCCGCCTGGCCTGGAACAGCTCGATGACCGACTGCACCCGCCGCTCCACCACATAGGGCACCACCGGCTTGCTGATCACGTCAATGACGCCCAGGCCATAGGCCTCTTTCAACACGTTGTCATCCGCCTCAGCGGTGATGAGGAACACGGGCAGGTCTGCCAGAATTCCCGCGCGGTGCAGGCGCCGGACCACCTCAAGGCCATCCAGCTCCGGCATCACCACATCCAGCAGCACCGCACACAGCTGCTCCGGCCCCCGGAGGATTTCCTCCAGTCCCGTCCGCCCGTTCTCCGCCTCCTGGATGCTGTAGTAAGGGGAAAAAATATGATTCAGGATCACCCGGTTGATGACATCGTCATCCACAATGAGCATCGTTTCCCGGTGCCGGTTCTCGTCCCCAAGAGCACTTCTCATCCCTCTGTCTCCCTTCCGCCGGCATCCTCCGGCTTGAAACAGTTCTCCTCCAGAATTCGCCTGCGCGCCTCCTCCAGCGGCAGGGGAACCGAAAACCGGAATCCCTGGAGCACGTCGCAGCGCAGCTCCCGGAGCGTCCGGATCTGCTCTTCCTCCTCAACGCCCTCAGCCAGGATGGTCATCCCCAGTTTATGTCCCGTCTTCACCAGGACCCTGAGGAGAATCCTGCCCCGCTGGGTGCACATATTGTCCACCAGCATCTTGTCCAGCTTCAGCCCGTCCATGGGATAGTCCTGCAGGTCATGGAAGGAGGAGAACCCCACGCCGAAGTCATCGAACATCACCCGCATCCCGCTGCTCCGGATGTCCAGAATATTCTCCAGCATCTGCCCTGCCTGCTCCCGGTTCGTCCGCTGGCTCTCCGTCACCTCCAGGATCAGCAGTTTCCGTGTAAAGGTGTACCGCTGTACAATCTCCAGACACTGCCGGGAGAAGCCGGGCATGGAAAAGGTCCTGCGGGAGACGTTGCAGGAGAGGAAAAAGGTGCGGATCTCCCGCCGGTCCAGATCCTCCAGGAAGGCGCAGCTCTTTTCCAGGCAGTAGAGATCCAGCTGGCTGATCCTGCCGTCCTCCTCCAGCCACGGAATGTAGCGGTCCGGGCCCAGCAGCCCCAGGCGGGGATGTTTCCAGCGGGAGAGCGCCTCGCCGCCCACCATGCGGAAGGTGTGGGCATCCACAAAAAACTGCAGGTAGAGCTGGAATTCCTCCCGCTCCAGACCCTGGCGGAACTCAGCCTGCAGCGTCCACCGCTCCCGGCAGCTGCTGCACTGCCGCGCGCCGCACAGCCGGACGGACGGCTCCTCCTCCCTGCCGGCGGCCAGTGCGCACTGTCTGGCATGGAACAGGAGCCGTTCCAGGTCCTGATACTCCGCCTCCAGCGGGCAGACCGCCGCCGAGACCTCCCGGGCGGTCAGGGCCTCCCCTGTGCCGGGAAAGGCGCGGATCTCCTCCGCCAGCTCCCCTGCCCAGTCCAGCGCCTGCCGGCTGTCCGCAAACTGTTTCAGGATCAGCAGGTCCCCGGAGGCGGAGCGCACCGGGAGATCTGCGGCCTGGGTGTGACCGCGCACGGTCCGGGCGCTGTGGCGGACCAGGGCAGAGACCTGCTCCCATCCCCGCAGCCAGCCCACATGATCCAGATCCAGATGAATACAGATCAGATCGTAAAAACGGCGGGTCTGATCCCCGGACAGGCGGGTCACGGCCCGGGACAGGGCCTCATCCGTACCCAGGCCGGTCTCCGGATCCGTCAGCAGTGCTCTTCTCTGCCGCCTGCGCTCCCGCCGGCAGCCGGAGAGGAGCGCAGCCAGCACGGCGCACAGCAGGACGGCGGCCAAGGCAATCCCCCACACCCCGCCGCCGGAATGAGGACCGGCGGACGTCTCCCGCACCGTGCGCAGGAGTTCCCCCGTCCACTGGGACTGGCTGGTGCGGGCCGCACAGTCCCGCAGCTCATCCCGCAGCGCCTGGGGCGCCACACGGGTGACGTACAGCAGATAGACCGTCTCCTCCCCCTTCGCCCACTCTGAGAACAGGAGGATGGGCTCACCTGCGGTGTGGTCATAGCGCTCCCCCGCCAGGCAGCCGGAAATCAGATCCACCTGCTGGTTGGCGGCCAGCTCTTCCCTGCGGTCCTCCGCCCCGGGCTCCAGATACCGCAGCTCATAGCCGTACTCCCGGGCAAACTGGCCCAGAAATTCAGGGATCACGCCCCGATAGGTGCGGCTCGTCCCGTCATAGTATTCCACCGGATAGAGCCGGGGATTCCCGGCCACGTAGATGACTGCCTGTTCCGGCTGCAACACAATCGCCTCACAATCCTCACTGGAACAGCGTCAGGTTCCCCTCCGGCAGTTCCTCTCCCAGCACCTGAACCTGCTGCTCCATCGCCTCTGTCTGGCCGTCCAGCTCCTCCAGGGCCTTGCGGACGGCGGTGCGCAACTCCAGGAGCTTTTCCCGGTACCGGTTCAGTTCCGCCTGATCCTCCTCCAGAATCTGCCGGATGGCATCCCGCGCCGCCTCTTCACTGGCCAGGGTCTCCGCCTTCATGGCCTCTGCACTGGCCCGGGCCTCCAAAATGGCGGCGGAGATCTCATCGCGCTGACTTCTCAGCCCGTCCAGCTTCTCCTTCAGGGCGCGGTTCTCCTGTTCCAGGGCCTGAATGCGCTCCTGCGCCCGCTGCTCCGACTGGGCCGCCCGCTCCTCCCGTTCCCGCAGCTTCTGGCTGCAGCTCTCATCCAGTTCCGTGATAAACCGGAACACGCCTTCTTTCCGGTATCCCCACAGGCCTTTCTTCAACTCTTCCAGCCGCATCTCCCGGCACCTCCCGATTATTTGATCTGGATCTTCTGGCGCTCAATGCGCCCCCAGGTATTCTTCTTTCTGCGGTACCCCACCAGAGCCATCATCCGCACCCAGGCCATGACAAACCGCAGGCAGGACACTTCCACTGCACACAGCCCCACCGCCTTGAGCACATCGGTGGGGTACAGCTTCAGGTCAATGGTGTGGATCCGGGCAAAAAAGGCCGTCAGGGACAACACTGAGGTGTAGACCACGTAGATTCCGAAAAACAGAATCATGAACGGCACGTTGATCAGATCCACCGAAAACGCCAGCAGCGTGGTGAACACGCCAAACACTTCAATATACGGAGAGAAAAGCTCGTAGAACAGAAAGTAGAAGTAGGAGATGAAACTCACCGCCCCGTAGCGGGGATTGGCCAGGATATTCCGGTACTTCATCATGCTCTGGAACAGCCCGATGTGCCACCGCCTGCGCTGCCGGCACAGGTCGCGCAGACGTTCGGGCACCTGCGTCCAGCACACCGCATCTGTCACATAGCGGATCCGGTAGGGGCGGTTGTTCTCCCTGCAGTAGACATGGAGTTTCACCGCCAGCTCCATATCCTCCCCCATGGTGGTGTTGTCGTAGCCGCCCGCTGCGATGACAACGCTCTTCAGAAACAGCCCGAAGGCGCCGGAGATGATGATGTTCCCGTTGAACCGGTCAAACAGGATGCGGGACGCCAGGAACGAGCGGTCATATTCCATCACCTGCATGCTGGCCAGCAGGTTGCGGGGCATCCGGTAGCGGACCACCCGTCCGCGCTCGATCTCCGCCCCGTTGCTGGGCCGCACGGTGCCGCCCACCGCCACCACGGTGGGGTCTTCCAGCACCGGCCGGACTATTTTCTCCAGCGAGTCATGCTGAAGGACGGAATCCGCGTCAATGCAGAGAAAATAGGGGTAGTTGGCCACATTGATCCCCATGTTCAGGGCGTCGGCCTTGCCGCCGTTTTGTTTGCGCACCAGGGTGATGGGCACCTTCCACTCCCGGGTCTCATAGATCTCCTCTTCGTTCTGACAGGGAATGCGCCTTTGGACGGGGCGGTCAATGCGGTGCATGCGGAACGTCTCCCGCATCACCCGGGTGGTATCATCCGTGGATCCGTCATCCACCACGACGATCTCGTAGAGCTTGTAGTCCAGGTCCAGCAGCGACTTCACCGTGGCCTCAATCGTCACCTCTTCATTGTGGGCCGGCACCAGGATGGACACCGGGATGTAGTAATCGTTGCCCAGCTCATTTTTCAGCAGATTGCGCCTCTTGACGGCGTACAGGTCGGCGGAACCCACCGTGACAGACAGGAAGAGAAAGCTGGAGTAGCACACCATATAGAGAATGAAAAACCCCTCCACACACAGCAGGAACATTTGGATTGCGTCTCTCATACCGGCAAAGCCGCCTCCTCTCCCTCCGGCCGATGCCTTGCCCCGCCGGCAGCCCGGGCCTGTTTCTCCAGCCGCCTGGACTCCATGCGGTAGGTGAGCATCTCCCGGGCGTACCGGTCATCGCCGCCCAGCACCTGCAGCATCTCCTCATAGGAGAGCCCGTGGGCCTCCAGGCTGGCAGAGGCATTGTAGCGCACATACCAGTTCGGGCTGTGCATGGCCTGAAGCAGTGCGTCCACCACAGCCTGTCCCGGGTACTGGGCCAGGGCGGTGGCGCTGATAGCCGCGTACTCCCAGCGCAGCGGGTCCGGGTCCCGGATAAAGTCCAGCAGGATGTCTTCCACGCCAGGGTCCGGATACCGGGCGAAATACCGGATCGCGGCAATGCGCAGCTCCTTGTCCCGGGCGGGATCCCGCAGGATTTCCTCCATCGGTCCGCGGCAGCCGCCGCTCTGGAACCGGATGTAATCCAGCACCGCCCGCTGGATCTGCGTGCTGAACCGGTCAAAGCAGGCCCAAAGCCGGCCGATCAGCACATCGGGGTCCCCGGTATAGATGAGCAGCGCCTCGGTAATGACCTTCCCGTGGAGCTGGCCGTCCTCCTTTCCCAGCTCCCGCAGCGCCTCCATCAGCGCGTCCGGGCTGCCCAGGCTGCACAGTGCCTTCCACGCGTTGATCCTGCAGTACAGATCCTTCCGCCGCAGGAAGGAGAGGAGCACCTGCTGCAGCTGCTCCATCTCCTCATAGCGCCGGGGCGGGTGCCGGGCAAGGAAGTGGCAGAAATAGGCCGTCTGAGTGGCCTCCCGGCGCAGATAGGCCGTGGCCAGATAGAGCATCACCGGCTGCAGCTGCCGCAGGTAGTCCAGAAAGACATCGTCCGTCTCCCGGTGTTCCTCCAAAAGCCGCTCAAACGCCAGCAGAAAATTGACCCGGGAGAGGCGTCTGCTCATCCAGGCCAGATGGCCGGCCGGGACCGTCCCGGGTGTCCCAGGCGGCGCCTGCCGCATAGCCTGCACCTGCTGTTCCACCCGACGGCGGACCTCATCCGTCCGACGGCCGAGCCTGCGCTCATCGCCCCGCAGGTGCAGGCTGTAGACGATGTTG
Organism: uncultured Oscillospiraceae bacterium; assembly: GCA_944385435.1. Classification (GTDB taxonomy): domain Bacteria; phylum Bacillota; class Clostridia; order Oscillospirales; family Oscillospiraceae; genus Enterenecus. The sequence goes on along the minus strand of CALWXG010000021.1, from coordinate 18,801 downwards.
AACACCAGCATGCTCAGACAGACCAGCCCGTAGCCGTATAGCAGCACTTCCGTGCCCACCGCACACACCTCCCTCCAGGCCGCCGGATGTCAGTCCTCCAGCTGTGCCCAGTAGTCCTGCAGCATATAATAGGATTCCTTCAGCCGCTCATGATAGCTCACGTTCTTCCCCCACCCCTCCAGCGGGAAGCAGGCCATGGGGATGCGGTGCTCCGACCCCTTCCCCAGTGTCAGGCCCACCCACATCTCGTCGATGTGGAGGTACTCAATGCCGTAGTGCTCGTAATAGTCGTCGTGGATCATCATTTCCGAGGGATTGGCAAAGTTCAGCAGCTGCCAGGGAATGCGGATCTCCACGCCGTCCTGCGTGAACATGTAGTCGGCCAGGGAGTCGAAGTCCTCCGCCTCCGGGTTGGCGTTGCCGCGGCGCAGCAGGCCGGTCTCATAGGTCTCATAGCTCTCCCGCATTGCAATTCCCCCCTCCGGCAGGAACTGCAGCACCAGGTCAATCTCCTTGAACACCGGCGTGTCGGCGTCCACTTCGTTGGCATAGGCGTCCACCATCTCCGTGTCCTTGAGGAACATGGCACGCATCACCTCATACCGCTCCTGCACAACCACGCGGCTCTCCTCCCCGTCGATACACAGGACAAAATCGCAGGGCCTGGAAAACGCCAGGTCATAGTAGTCACAGTAGGTGCTGCCGGTCTTGGGCGTGGTGTCGATGGGGATGTACACCGGCCCGGCCTCCGGGTCAAAGCCCCAGGCGTAAAAGTAGAGGAATTTCTCATCGTACTTCATGGACAGGGTTCCCTGGTCCGTCTCCAGCACCACGTCCTCCTGCGTCCACTCGGAGGGATCCCCGTCTGTGTAGCACACGCTCTTCTCCTCCCCGGGGTCAAAGGCAAGCAGGCCGAAATACTGCTCGTTGGTCTGGTAGTCGCTCCAGTAGGGGGTGTTGTCCAGATCCACCGCATGCATGGTGTTCCAGGTGCGCTTGAACCACTCGTCCTGCCAGGTGAACACACAGCTGCCGGCGCTGCCGGCGTCCATGATGTCTTCATAGCAGTCAATGAGGGCCTGACCCCGCTCCTGCTCGGTCATGCGGCCCTGATTGCGGCCTGTATTGGCATCCCGCTGGGCCATGCCCCGGCCGGTGGACACCCCGTATTCGGAGATCACTACCGGGATGTTGTGGTACTCGTTGAGGATCCGGAGATAGGCGTAGTAGGTGTTGAGCTGCCCGTCCGCATCCCCGAAGTCCTCCCGGATGTCCCCGGTCAGGAACTCCAGGATCGGGACGCCCAGATCCGCATCGAAATAGGTCTCGTCCAGCCCCTGTCCCTCCCCGTCCGCACTCGCCTGGCTGATCACGTAATTGAGATAGTCCGGGTAGTAGGGATAGACATGATAGGAGGCGAAATAGCCGGAGAGAAAGGCGTCGGTTGTCCGGATGTGCTCAACGTTTACCGCGGCGCATTTCAGGAAGTGGCCGGCAATCTCCGCAGGATAGACAAAGGGGTCCGTGGTGGGCCAGTTGGAGAAGGCCACCAGCCGCTGCTGCTTGTAGCGGCTGGTCTCATACCCGATGATGTTGTCTCCCACCTGGGCCAGCATGGCCTCAAAAGGGGTGGCGTCGGCGGTGGTGACCATATAGGTCCCCTGGTAGTCGCTGCGCTCCGGGTACTTGTGATTGGTGTAGGCCACCGTCACGTCCTCCCACTCCACGCCCAGGATGTAGCCGATGACCCAGGGGGACACATCCTTCCGGTAGCTTCCGGAGCCCAGACCCCGGCCCAGGGACAGGTTCTTTTTCCCGTGGAGGACATCCACCAGGGTCCGGCTGTCTTCCAGAAAGGCCTGCAGGAAGTCATCGTCGTAGGCGTCACGGTGGGAAAACTGCACGTAGTCATTGACCCACACCCCGTGGATCAGCCAGAGGGGCTCCTCCCCGGCCTCCTCCCGGGCGGTATTGTACGCGTAAAAGGCGTTGTAGAAATCGTCCTGGAGGATGGTGTACACCCGGATGGTGTTGGCCCCCAGCTCCTGGATGCAGGCGAACCACCGCAGATAGGTCTCCTCGTCGATGGCGTAGTCGGTGGCCCACTTCCCGGGGATACCCGCGCCCAGATTGACCCCCCGGATTTCAAAGGGGACGTACTCCCCGTCCCGCTCCATGTAGATGGTGTCCTCGTCCGTCTTCATGAAGGTGGTCACCGGCGCGTCGGGGTGCAGGTCGATATACACTCCCATGTGGTAATACGCGTAGTAGGCCGCAAAGAGGAGCAGGATCACGGCGCATGCCGCTGTGATAAATTTTTTGGCTCAATCACAAAAACTGTGGGATGAGAAGATTCTGACACAGGTTCAACGCTGACATCAAAGATATCAGGAAGAACTGCTTATCGTCAGGATATCCGTCCCTCTGCCCCAGCAGGGATTTGGCCTTATTGCTGGCGCTCTTCACGGAGCAATTATAGATTCTGAACCGGAGGCATACTGCACCAGCCACCGCCGCAGGCGGGGACTCTTGACCGCACGGAGAAAAGTGCTACACTGGCCGGTGCGTCGGTGGAAACGGTCTCCCGGAGCACTTATGAGTTCTTCACCGTCGGCCTCTTCTCTTCAGCGCTTTTCGACGCGCTGTCAAGAGTGGCGGCCAGTTACCATATCTTGGTGGGCTGCGCGTTAATCCCACAGAAAAAATGATTGACCCAAAAAATTTTTGAGATAGTCTCCACATACAACATTTTTGCCCATGCGAAAAGCCTCAACCCCCTGTGTTTTCAAGGGATTGAGGCTTCTTTGCTCTTTTCAACTGTCGAAGACCGGATTATAATGCCTCTGTTTCCATATTCCAAGTGCTTTATTTCACAAATCGACAGGTTTTGTACCGGAAGCGCCTCCATTTTCATCCAGCATAAACCATTTTGCCCAGTTGATTCCTGCTTTTCTCTCGTGTTCCTGTTTCAGGCAGCCCGCTACGTCACGCCGCGGGCTGCCGCAAGCCGAGGCCTTGCGCCCAGGCTCTCCGGCGGATAAAAGGTCCGGCAGATCCTCAGACCTGCCGGACGCTTCTGCTTTCTCTCGTTTCACGCTTACGCCTGGTTCTGGGCGTAAATGGGATGGGCTGCGGTGAGGGCAGCCACCCCCGCCAGGATCTTGTCCTTGCTGGCCTCAAAATCGGTGGCAGCCAGGGCGATGAACTCGGCCACCTGATCCATATCCGCCTCAAGGAAACCGCGGCTGGTGACGGCGGGACTGCCCACCCGCAGGCCGCTGGTCTGGAAGGGAGAGCGGGGATCGCCGGGTACCTTGTTCTTGTTGGCGGTGACGTGCACCTCATCCAGGCGGTGCTCCAGCTCCTTGCCGGTGAGCTCGCCCATATCCCGCAGGTCGATGAGGGCCAGATGGTTGTCCGTTCCGCCGGACACCAGCTTCAGTCCCCGCTTCACCAGACCGTCGGCCAGAGCGGCGGCGTTCTTCACCACCTGCTGCTGATAGGTCTTGAACTCGGGCTTGAGAGCCTCTCCCAGGGCAACGGCCTTGGCGGCGATGACATGCATCAGCGGGCCGCCCTGGGAACCGGGAAAGATGGCGGAGTTGAGCTTTTTGGCCAGGGCCTCGTCATTGGTGAGCAGCATGCCGCCCCGTGGGCCCCGGAGGGTCTTGTGGGTGGTGGTGGATACCACGTGGGCATAGGGCACCGGAGAGGGGTGCAGACCGGCGGCCACCAGGCCGGCGATGTGGGCCATGTCCACCCACAGATAGGCGCTCACCTCATCGGCGATCTCCCGGAACCGCTTGAAATCGATGATCCGGGGATAAGCGGAGGCGCCGGCAATGATCATCTTGGGCTTGCACTCCTTGGCCACCCGCTCCAGGGCATCGTAATCGATGCAGCCGGTGGTCTCATCCACGCCGTAGGATACCATATTGAAATACTTTCCGGAGTAGTTCACCGGACTGCCGTGGGTCAGGTGGCCGCCGTGATCCAGGTTCATGCCCAGCACCGTATCCCCGGGCTGACACAGGGCCATATAGACGGCATAGTTGGCCTGGGCGCCGGAATGGGGCTGCACGTTGGCGAATTTCGCCCCGAACAGCTGGCAGGCCCGGTCAATGGCCAGCTGCTCCGCGATGTCCACATATTGGCAGCCTCCATAGTACCGCTTTCCGGGATAGCCCTCGGCATATTTATTGGTGAGCACGCTGCCCGCCGCGGCCAGCACGGCCTCAGACACGATGTTCTCCGAGGCGATCAGCTCAATGTTGTCGCACTGACGCCGGTATTCCTGCCGGATGGCCGCGCCCACCTCCGGGTCAAACCGCTCCACAAAGTCCATATACTCCAAAACCATAGGAAATCTCCGCCTTTCTTCTCATGGGTGTTCCAAATCATTATACGCTGTTTTTCCATCGGAAACAATTGTCATTGGTGAAAAAACTGTGTCGCATTTTCCGGAAATTTGTGTTATGCTTGTGCATGAGGTGAAGTACATCGTGAAAAAAGCCGACGTTCTCTGTATTGTCAACGCTCTGAAAGAGCTCTACCCGGACTCCCTGTGCTCCCTGCAATACGATAAGGATTATGAACTGCTCTTTGCCGTGCGGCTCTCTGCCCAATGTACCGACGAGCGGGTGAACCAGGTCACCCCCGCCCTGTACGCCCGCTTCCCCACCCTGGAGGCCTTCGCCCAGGCCGACCCGGAGGAGGTGGGGGAATATGTCCACTCCTGCGGCTTTTTCCGGGCCAAGAGCCGGGACATCGTCCTGTCCGCCCAGATGCTGCTGCGGGACTACGGCGGCAAGGTGCCCGGCACCATGGAGGAACTGCTGAAGCTGCCCGGTGTGGGCCGCAAGACCGCCAACCTTATCCTGGGTGACGTGTACAACGCCCCCGGCGTGGTGGTGGCGGACACCCACTGCATCCGCATCACCGGGCGGCTGGGCCTCACCGACGGCACCAGGGACCCGGCCAAGGTGGAGGCGCAGCTGCGGGAAATCCTCCCCCCGGAGGAGTCCAACAACTTCTGCCACCGCATGGTGCTCCACGGCCGGGCGGTGTGCACCGCCCGCACCGCCAGGTGCGGAGAGTGTCCCCTGACGCCCTGGTGCAACTACGCCAAGACCGAGTTCAAACAGGCGGAACGGGCCAGGAAATGACCGGCAGCACCTACCGCATCGTCAAGCCGGTGTACGAGGCATCTGACCCGGACACCTGGCACTACCTCGCCGGGGAGTTCACCCTGAGCTGACTTTCAGTTTCTCCCCTTCCGGCACAACAGCCGCGGGCAGTTTTGCCCGCGGCTGTGCCCTTTCTATCCCCGCTGTTCCGCCCTTGCGACGGCAAGCTCCAGCACTTGGGCCCAGGCGGGTGCAGACACCAGTTTGCCCCGGCTGACCGCAAGGGAGTCCCACCCCGCCGGCAGGGCCGGCCAGAGCAGCACACCGTCCAGATCCCCCCGCTGGGCCAGCCCCTCCAGCAGATCGGCCAGATCGGCCTGTCCCAGCCCCAAAGGCAGGGCATACTGTTCACAGTAGATCCCGCAGGCGGCACAGTCCTGCTGGACAAACCGGGGCAGTTCCCCCAGACAGACCACCGCCAGGGCGGGACGGCCAGGCAGCCGGAACACCTGCCGGGTCAGGGCTTCCCGCTCCTCATCGGTGATTGGCCGGTCAAACCGCTCCGCCATGGGAATCCTCCTCCCCGCTGTCTTTCTCCTGGGCGGGGTCATCCGGCTGCGTCTGGGCGGGGTCCGCGGGACCGTCCCCGGAGCGCTCCGGCTCTCCCCCGATCCGGGCAGCCGGAACCGCCTCTTTTCCCGGTTTGGGCAGGGGCGGTGTGGGCGCTCCGGCGGTTTTGAACCGGATGACCATCAGCACCAGGGCGGCCAGCGCGGACAGAATGCCCACGACCTGGGAGGAGCGCAGCGGAGTGCCGAAGAAGTACAGGCTGTCCGTGCGCAGGCCCTCAATGACGGTGCGGCCCACACCGTACCAGATGACGTAGCTGAGGAAGATCTGGCCGTTGAACTTCCGGCCCTTTTTCGCCAGCAGGATGAGCAGGATCAGCCCCACCAGATTCCACATGGATTCATAGAAAAAAGTGGGGTGTACCCCCAGGGCGCCGTCCAGCACCTGCTGGTACTGTTCCTCGTTCACCAGGGCGTGGTTCCACAGGTAGTTGGCGATGGAGGTGGAGCACATCCGCCAGGGCAGGTCGGTGAGTCCGCCGAAGGCCTCCACATTCATGAAGTTGCCCCAGCGGCCGATCATCTGGCCGATGATCACGCCGTAGCAGCCGATGTCGGCATAATTCCAGAAGGACTGCCTGCGCACCTTGCAGTAGATGGCCACCGTGATGATTGCCATGATGATGGCGCCGTAAATGGCCAGGCCGCCGTCCCAGATGGCGATCATGTTGTAGAAGCTGAACGAACCGTCCGCGTTGTAACAGATGGACGGATTGAAGATGACATAGTAAGCTCTGGCTCCGATGATGCAGGCGGGTACCGCGAAAAACAGCATGTCCATCAGCTTTTCCCGGTCTACGCCGAATTTATAGGCCCAGTGATAGCAGAACAGCACCGCCAGCAGGAACCCGCAGGCAATGATGATGCCGTACCAGTAAACTTCCTTGCCGAACAGGGTGAATGCCACCCGATTCAGCTCAAATTCCAGCCCCAGGCCGGGAAATGTCACAAGGTTGGTCATAGCTTCTCCTTCTTTTTAACCGTTTTCTTTGTCTGCGGGCTCAATGACGGACAGAGCGGACCGCTCCGGGGTAATCCAGGCTCCCATCAGCTGCACCACATCCTCCGGTTCAATGCTCTGGAACAGCTGGGGAAACCGGAGGTAATCGTCCCCGTCAAAATAGCACTGGGCCAGATCGATGCAGGTGCTCTCCAGGGAGTTGAGCCTGCGCACCATGCTGCCGTAGGCCGCCCGCTTCAGCCGCTCCCAAAGGGCCGGGTCCACCCCTTCCCGGACCAGGCGCCGCGCTTCCGCCAGCAGCTCCTCCCTCACCCGTTCCGGCTCCCGGCTCTCCCCGCCCGCCGCAATGTGGGCACAGCCTGGAGCCGCATCGTAAAAGCAGTCAAACGAGCCGTTGATGACGCCCGACTCATACATGCGGTTGTACCACGCGGAGGAGGGGCCGCACAGCACATCGCAGGCCAGGCCGGCCACCAGTTCCTGCCGCAGGCACGCCCCCGCCGGGGCCGCAGTCCCCTTGAACCCCAGGTCAAAGACCGGCATGGCCACCGCCATCTTCCGCCCGGCATAGTTCCGCACCGCTCCAGGCGGCTCCGGCTGCCCCAGATCCACCGTGGCCGGAGAGGAAAACCCCGTGGGAAGGATCTCTTCCGCCAGCTGCGCAACCCGCTCCGGGTCCACGTTTCCCGCCGCGCACAGCACCATGTTCCCGGGCCGGTAAAAGGCCCGGTGGCACTGGTGGAGCAGCTCCGGCGTCAGCGCGCCGATGGACTCCTCGCTCCCCACAATCCGCGTCCGGATGGGGTGGTGGGCATACAGGGACTCCAGCAGCTGATAATAGGCCGTATCTTCCGGGTCGTCCTGGCACATCCGGATTTCCTGGGCAATGATCCCCTGTTCCTTGGCCACGTTCTCCCGGGTAAAATAGGGGACCGACACCAGATTCAGCAGGGCCCGGAGATTGTCTTCAAACCCCCTGGTGCCCTCAAAATAGTACCCGGTGATGTCCGCGGCCGTGAAGGCGTTGTCCACCGCGCCGTTGGACGCCCAGGTCTTCAGCGCGGCCCCGTCTTCGGTGTCAAACATCTTGTGCTCCAGGAAGTGGGCAATTCCCGCCGGGGTCTCCACCCAGCCCCCTCCGTCCTCCTCCCGGAAGCGCAGGTCCATCCCGCCGTACCGGGCGGCGAAAAAGGCAAACTGCTTGCTGTACTCCGGCCGGCGGACCACCATCACCTGCAGGCCGTTGGACAGTTTCTGGGTATAGACCGTCTCCCGCAGGGTGGCATAGTCGAGGCTCTGCATCATATCACTGCCCATCCTTTCCCGTCAGGCGGTACACGGTATCCAGTTCCAGCATCCGCGCGACCTGAATGATGTCCCGGGCTGTGACCCGTTCCACTCCGGAGACGGTCTGCCGCCAGTCCGTCACAGTCCCCCGGGCAATCAGCTGGGTCACACAGTCGTCCTCCATCTGACCCTGGCTGTCCTTCCGGCTGGTCAGAGAGTTGACCACCGCCTGCACTGCCGCGTGGAGCTCTTCCCGGGTAAACTGTCCCCGGCGGATCTCCTCCAGCTGCTCCAGAATGGCCTCTTCCGCCCGTCCGAAATCGGCGAATTCCACGCCGGAGGAGACCGCCATCAGCCCTTTCAGGGTGTCCAGCATAGAGGAGACGAAATAGCACAGGCTCAGCTGCTCCCGCACGTGCTCAAACAATTTGGAGTGGGCCGTGCCTCCGAACAGGGCGTTGCACACCAGCAGCGCCGGATAGAGTTCATGGCCCAGGACGATCCCGCCGGTGCGGAAGCCCATGGCCAGCTTGCCCTGAGTCACATCCAGCCGGTCTGTGACATAGCGCACGGGGTGGGCGGGCTCATCCACCACCTGGCAGGAGAGGACCATATCCCGTCCCTCCAGCAGGGGCTGGAAGCAGGAGCGGACCATCTCCTCCACCCGTTCCGGCCGGGCGGACCCGCCGTAGTAAAAGATCACCCTGGCCTGCCTGCACAGCTGCTGATAGGCAGACCACAGGGTACGGGCATCCAGTTCTCTCGCCTGGGCGGCGCTGCCCAGTTTGTCCAGGGCATAGGCCTCCCCGGCGCACATCTCCTGGGTGAGACGGAATATGGACCAGCTCCGCTTGTCGTTGATTCTGGCCTCGATTTCATCGGCCAGGTTCTCCCCTTCCCCTCTCACATAGTCCTCCCGGAAGATCCCTCCGCTGGTGGCCGGGTCCAGCAGCACCTCACTCACCAGCCGGGCCGCCGGCTCCAGCAGCGCCATGCCGTCCAGGGCATACCGGTCGTCCATCAGGCTGCACAGAAACCCCACGCACTGGCTCTCCCCCCGCTGGCGCACCGTGGGCCCCAGGGCCGCGCCGTACAGCTGATCTGCAGCAGCGGACAGCCGCTGGATGTCCGGATAGTTCCGGCTGCCCCGGTAGAGCACATCGGGCGCCAGGGCATAGGCCGTGGCTGTATCCGCGCGCAGGGGCGCGGCCAGCGTCACACTCAGCAGTCCGGTCTTGAACTGCTCCGTCCTGGTCATCGCCAGCTCCACACCTGCGGCCAGTTTCTTATGGATCTGCTCCATGCACATTCCTCCGTGACAGCAAAGGCATCGGGAAACCTCTTGGTCCCGTCTGCCGGAATATTTCTCATCTGAACAAAAGCAAAGGCTATTATACACGATTTTCGGACGATTGGCACCCTCTTTTTCCCCATTTACAGAATCTTAATATTTCCCCCTCCCCCATGTTAACCCCCGTTGCTTGCCGCAACGGGCTGCGCTATGCTATCCTGTGCCCATCCCGACAGGAGGTAGACAACCATGTTTTCTGAAAATCTCAGGGCCCTGCGCAAGGCAAAAGGGCTCACCCAGGAGGAGCTGGCCATCCGGCTCCACGTGGTGCGGCAGACCGTCTCAAAATGGGAAAAAGGCCTCTCCGTCCCGGACGCGGACCTGCTGCTCCGGCTGGCGGAGGTGCTGGACACCACGGTGAGCCGGCTGCTGGGGGCGGATATTCCCGAGGACGAGAGCAGCCGCAACGAGCTGGCCGAACAGCTCTCCCGGATCAACGAGCAGCTGGCGGTGCGCAACCGCCGGGGCCGGTTCATCCTCCGGCTGGTGCTGGGCATCCTGGCCGCCATTGTGGTGTTCAACATTCTGCTCATGGTGTTCAGCTACGGCGCCTTCCGGTCCTTCCAGGACCCGGTGCAGACCGTCACCAGCGCCAACGAGGCGCTGCAGGGCGACACCTTTCCGTGACGGCACGGGCAGGCGGGACACCGGTCATCGTCCAGGCGCGGCGGCGGGCAGAGCAGTTTGCCCGCCGCCGTTTTGCGCGCAAAAAGGCGATTTTCCCCTTGACAAACCGCCGCTCGTGTGATATAGTCAGTCAAGTTGTAAAGCCCGCTAACTTTACACAACATCTTGTGGAGGTGGACTTCCATGAAAAATCAGGCATACCGTATGGCCATGCTGTTCGATTTTTACGGCGATCTGCTCACGGACCGCCAGAAGGAGTTCTACGACCTCTACTACAATGAAGATCTGTCCCTGGCGGAGATCGCGGAAAACTACGGGATCACCCGGCAGGGCGTCCGGGATGTCATCGTCCGGGCGGAGGCCGCCATGACGGAGGTGGAGGACAAGACCCACATCATCCGCCGCTATTTCCAGATGCGCAAGCAGCTGGACGCCATTGACGAAGCCGCGGACCGGCTGCTGAAGATGGTGGACGAGCGCAGCTACCGGGACGAGAGTCTGGACGAGATCGGACACATCATCAAGGATAACGTGGCCAAACTCAAACAGGAGTAATCAAATGGCATTTGAAAGCTTAACGGAAAAACTGGCCGCCACATTCAAAAAGCTGCGCGGCAAGGGGCGTCTGTCCGAGTCCGATGTCAAGCAGGCCATGAAGGAGATCAAAATGGCGCTGCTGGAGGCAGACGTCAACTTCAAAGTGGTCAAAAACTTCATTGCCGCCGTCTCCCAGCGGGCCGTGGGCACTGACGTGATGGAATCCCTCACCCCTGCCCAGATGATCGTCAAGATCGTCAACGAGGAGCTCACCGCCCTGATGGGCGGCGGGGACAGCAAGCTGTCCATCTCCTCTTCCCCGCCCACTGTGGTAATGCTGGTGGGCCTGCAGGGCGCCGGCAAAACCACCAACGGGGCAAAGCTGGCCGGCATGATGAAAAAGCAGGGCAAGCGTCCCCTGCTGGCCGCCTGTGACATCTACCGTCCCGCCGCCATCCAGCAGTTGGAAGTGGTGGGCGCTCAACTGGATCTGCCTGTCTTCCAGATGGGTCAGACCAACCCGGTGGACATCGCCAAGGCCGCGGTGGAGCATGCCAAAAAGCACGGCAACGACATGGTGTTCCTGGACACCGCCGGCCGTCTCCATGTGGATGAGCAGCTCATGGACGAGCTGCGGGCCATCAAGGCGGCGGTCTGCCCCACAGAGATTCTGCTGGTGGTGGACGCCATGATCGGCCAGGACGCCGTCACCGCCGCCAAGGCCTTTGACGACGCGCTGGACATCGACGGCGTGATGCTCACCAAGCTGGACGGCGACGCCCGCGGCGGCGCTGCCCTGTCCATCCGGGCGGTCACCGGCAAGCCCATCAAATTTGCCGGCACCGGCGAAAAGCTGGACAATATCGAGGTCTTCCATCCCGACCGCATGGCCGGCCGCATCCTGGGTATGGGCGATGTGCTCTCCCTCATTGAAAAGGCGGAGCAGAGCCTGGACGCCAAGAAGGCGGCGGAGCAGCTGGAGCGGATGCGGAAGAATAAATTCACGCTGACCGACTTCTATGATCAGCTCACCCAGCTCAAGAACATGGGCGACCTTCAGGATATCGCCTCCATGATTCCCGGGATGGGCGGCAAAAAAATGGATCTGACTGTGGACGAGAAGGGGCTGGCCCGGACCGAGGCCATCATCCAGTCCATGACCCCCTACGAGCGGGAGAACCCCTCTGTGCTCAACTCCAGCCGGAAAAAGCGGATCGCCGCCGGCTCCGGCACCCAGGTGGTGGACGTCAACCGGCTGCTCAAACAGTTCGAGGCCATCCAGCAGCTCACCCGGCAGTTCTCCAACCCCAAGAAATCCAAGGGGCTGCTCAGCCGGTTCAAGGGCCTGGGCGGCGGACTGCCGTTCTGACCGGAAGGCAGCCGAACAGTGACGGCAAGCGGAGCTGTCCACTCCGGCTGTGCACTTCTTTTGTTGGTCCATGTTCCGGGCATCGGCCCAAGAGAACATTAACCATAGTAACATGTAAATACTTTGGAGGTGAATATAAAATGGTGAAAATCAGACTGCGCCGCATGGGCGCCAAGAAGGCTCCTTTCTATCGCGTGGTTGTCGCCGACTCCCGTTATCCCCGCGATGGTCGTTTTATCGAGGAAATCGGCACTTACGATCCCCGTCAGGATCCCGCTGCCATCAACATCGATGTGGAGCGCGCCCAGGCCTGGATCAAGACCGGCGCTCAGCCCACCGAGACCGTGCGTGACCTGCTGAAGAAGGCCGGCCTGTAAGCGCCCGGGATTGGAGGCTCTCATGAAGGAACTGCTCACTTATATTGCCCAAAACCTGGTGGAGCATCCGGATGCGGTGTCCGTCACCGAAGTCGAGCTCTCCGACGAGACTGTTCTGGAGCTTCGGGTGGCCCCGGAGGACATGGGTAAGGTGATCGGCCGCCAGGGCCGTATTGCCAAGGAAATCCGGGCGCTGATGCGCTCGGTGGCCCAGCGTCAGGGCAAGAGAATCTCGGTCGACATCGTCGACTAAAGCCATAAAGCGAGGGCTTTTGCCCTCGCTTTATCACTATATTCCCACCATCGGAGGAAACATACAAATGGCAAATCAGCTTTTGGAGTGCGGCAAGATTGTCAACACCCACGGCATCCGGGGCGAGGTGAAAATCCAGCCCTGGGCAGACAGCCCGGAGGTGCTGTGCGGCCTTCCGGCCCTCTACCTCGACGGCAAACCTGTGGCAATCCGCTCCGCCCGGGTACACAAAGGCAATGTCATCGCCCTGCTGGACGGTGTGGACGACGTGGATCAGGCCATGCTGCTGAAAAACAAGGTGGTGTGGCTCAACCGGGCGGACCTGAAGCTGCCGGAGGGCACCTTTTTCCTGGCAGACCTCATCGGCCTGCGGGTCATCGATGAACAGGACCGGGAATTGGGCACTCTGGCCGAGATCCTCTCCCCCTCCCGGCAGCAGGTATACGTGGTGAAGGGGGAGCAGGAGCGGATGATCCCCGCCGTACCGGAGTTTATCCTGGAGACCAATGTGGCGGAAGGATACATCCGGGTCCGCCTCATCGAAGGGATGTGAGGCTGTGTACCGCATCGACATCATGACCCTGTTTCCGGACACCGTGGGGGACGTGCTCTCCGAGTCCATCCTGGGCCGGGCCCAGGAGCGGGACCTTCTGCGCATTGAGACCCATCAGATCCGGGACTACACGCTGAACCGGCAAAAGCAGGTGGATGACTATCCCTACGGCGGGGGGCGCGGGGCCGTCCTGCAGGCAGATCCCCTTTACCGGTGCTGGAAACACATCACCGAGACCTTTGGCCCCGGCCGGACCATCTACCTCTCCCCCTGCGGCAGGACCTTTGACCAGGCCGCAGCCAAGCGCCTGGCCCGGGAGTATGACCACCTCATTCTGGTGTGCGGCCACTACGAGGGGATCGATCAGCGGTTTATCGACGCCTATGTGGACGAGGAGATCTCCCTGGGGGACTTTGTGCTCACCGGCGGGGAGATTGCGGCCATGGCCGTGTCCGACGCGGTGTGCCGTCTGGTGCCCGGGGTGCTGTCCGACCCCTCCTGCTTCGAAAACGAGAGCCACTGGGACGGTCTGCTGGAATACCCCCAGTACTCCCGCCCCGAGGTGTGGCAGGGCCGTGCGGTTCCCCGGGAGCTGCTCACCGGCAACCACAGCCAGGTGGAGCGGTGGCGCCGCAAGGAGCAGCTTCGCCGCACCCGGCAGCGGCGGCCGGATCTGTTCGGCCGGCTGGATCTCTCCTCCAGGGAAGATCAGGCCCTGCTGAAGGAGCTGGACTGGGAGGCCAGCCGCATTCCCCTCACCCACCCGCTGTCGGTGCGCCCGGCCTGTCCCGAAGACCTGCCCGCCCTGCTGGACATCGCCGCCCAGGCCCAGGCCCGGCTGCGGCGCAATGGGGTGGACCAGTGGCAGGACGCGGGGGGATATCCCGGCCCCTCCGACTTTCAGGCCGACATGGCCCGGGGCGAGTGCCATGTGATCTGCCACGACGGGGAGATCGCCGCCTTCTTCACCCTGTCCGCCGAACATGAGTCCGGGTATGACGCCATCACGGATGGAAAGTGGAGTTGTGATGAGCCGTATACAGTCCTGCACCGCTGCGCCGTGGCAGACCGGTTCCAGGGCCTCGGGGTGGCAGATCGGATCATTTCCGAGTGTAAGGCGTTTACCCTTGCCATGGGCCGCCGCTGGCTGCGGGCAGACACGCACAAGAAGAACAAAACCATGCAGAACCTGCTGCGGCGCAGCGGGTTTCAGTACCGGGGCAATGTACTGGTACATACCGATCCCGGCCATGATCCGCGGCGGCTGGCCTTCGAGGTCAGGCTGTCCGGCAAACCGCACACCGGGGAGGAACGGACATGAATCTCACCAACCCCAACCACATCCGGGCCCTGCTGACCCGCCACGGCTTCCGCTTTTCCAAATCCATGGGCCAGAATTTTCTCATTGAGGACTGGGTGCCTCAGCAGATCGCCGATGCGGCCGGTCTCAGCGAGGACTGCGGCGTACTGGAGATCGGCCCCGGCATCGGCCCGCTGACGGTGCAGCTGGCACGCCGGGCGGGCAAGGTGGCCGCGGTGGAGCTGGACCGCTCCCTGCTTCCCATCCTGGAGGAGACGCTGGCGGACTGCCCCAACACCCAGGTCATTCCCGGTGACGTGATGAAACTGGATCTGAACGAGCTGGTTGCGGAGCAGTTCCCCGGCCTGATGGTGAAGGCCTGCGCCAATCTGCCCTACAACATCACCACTCCGGTGATCACGAAACTGCTGGAATCCCGCCTCTTCGTGTCCATCACAGTGATGATTCAGCGGGAGGTGGCCCGGCGCATCTGCGCCTCACCGGACAGCCCGGACCGGGGCGCCTTTTCCCTGTTCTGCCAGTATCACGCCCGGTGCGAGCTGCTCTTTGACGTGGGACCGGAGTGTTTCCTCCCCGCCCCCAAGGTGACCTCTTCCGTGGTGCGTCTGACCCCCCTGGCCGCCCCACCGGTGGACGCCGACCCCGAGGCTCTCTTTGCCGTCATCCGCTCGGCCTTCGCCCAGCGGCGCAAGACCCTGCTCAATGCCCTCAGCGCCGTCTACGGGAACCGGTTCTCCAAAGATCAGCTGCGGCAGATCCTTCATGAATGCGGCCTTCCGGAGTCCGTCAGAGGAGAGCGTCTCAGTCTGGACGAGTTCAGCCGGTTGTCAAAAAATCTGCAATCTCAGTAAATTATACTTGCATTTTTCCCAGTTTTCCCATACACTATAAACATGCGCGGCCGGATCCCCGGCCTCATCCCGATAGAAACAGGAGGCAATCTACCATGGCACCTACACAGAATAAAGCGGTATTAAGCTGGATTGATGAGATGGCGGCCAAGACCCGCCCTGACTCCATCGTATGGATTGACGGAAGCGACGCTCAGCTGGAAGCACTGCGCAAGCAGGCTGTGGACGAGGGAATCCTCATCCGGCTCAACCAGGAGAAGCTGCCCGGCTGCTATCTCCACCGCACTCACCCCGACGACGTGGCCCGTGTGGAGGACCGCACCTTTATCTGCTGCCGCAACAAGGAAAACGCCGGCCCCACCAACCACTGGATGGATCCCCAGGAGATGTACGCCAAGCTGTACGCCCTGTTCGAGGGCTCCATGGAGGGCCGCACGATGTACGTGATCCCCTACTCCATGGGCGTTGTGGGCTCTCCCTTCGCGAAATACGGGATTGAGCTCACCGACTCCATTTATGTGGTATTGAATATGGCCATTATGACCCGGGTGGGCACTCAGGTGCTGGACGCCCTGGGCGACAGCGGCGACTACATCAAGGGCCTGCACTCTTACGGCACCCTGGACAACAACAACAAATATATTGCCCATTTCCCCGAGGACAACACCATTATTTCCATCAACTCCAACTACGGCGGCAACGTGCTGCTGGGCAAGAAGTGCTTCGCCCTGCGCATCGCCTCCTATCTTGGCCAGCAGGAGGGCTGGATGGCCGAGCACATGCTCATCCTGGGCATTGAGAACCCTCAGGGCGAGGTGCGTTACCTCTCCGCCGCCTTCCCCTCCGCCTGCGGCAAGACAAACCTGGCCATGCTCATCCCCCCCGAGGGCTACAAGAAGGCCGGCTGGAAAGTCTGGTGTGTGGGCGATGACATCGCCTGGCTGCGGGTGGGTCCCGACGGCCGTCTGTGGGCCGTGAACCCCGAGTACGGTTTCTTCGGCGTGGCCCCCGGCACCAACGCCAAGTCCAACTTCAACGCCCTGGAATCCACCAAGAAAAACACCATTTTCACCAATGTGGCCTACAATCCCGCTGACGGCACCGTGTGGTGGGACGGCCTGACCAAGGGCGATGACATTCCCGAGTTCCTCATCGACTGGAACGGTCTGGACTGGCACCGCGGCGACGCCAAAAAGCCCGCCCATCCCAACAGCCGGTTCACCGCCCCCGCCAAGAACTGCCCCTGCATCTCCCCTGAGTTCGAGAATCCCCAGGGTGTGCCCATCTCCGCCATTGTCTTCGGCGGACGCCGGGCCAAGACCGCTCCCCTGGTCTATCAGTCCCGCTCCTGGGATCACGGCGTGTTTGTAGGCTCCATCATGGCCTCTGAGACCACTGCCGCCGCCGCCGGCGCCGTGGGCGTGGTGCGCCGGGACCCCATGGCCATGCTTCCCTTCTGCGGCTATCATATGGGAGACTACTGGCAGCACTGGCTGGACATGGGCAAGAAGATCTCCCACCAGCCCAAGATCTTCAACGTCAACTGGTTCCGTCTGGACGACGAGGGCAACTTCATCTGGCCGGGCTTCGGAGACAACCTGCGCGTGCTGGAGTGGATCATGAAGCGCTGCTTCGACGAAGTGGATGCGGTGGAGACCCCCATCGGCTACGAGCCCAACCCCGAAGACATCAATCTGGAGGGCCTGGACGATGTGTCCGTGGACACCCTGAAGGAGCTGCTGAAGGTGGATCCGGAGCTGTGGCGCACGGAAGTGGCCGGCATCAAGGAGTTCTACGCCAAATTCGGCGACAAGCTGCCGGAGGAGCTGAAGCATCAGCTGTCCGTCCTGGAGGAAAACCTGAAATAATCTGCCGGGCGCCGGGGAGTCTTCCCCGGCGCCTTTGTCATTTTCGCCGTGCCCGCATAGGATGGGAAAGAAGGAGGTCTATCCTATGCCGATTATCTATCTCTCTCCATCCACTCAGGAGAATAACCTGTATGTCAGCGGCGGCAGCGAAGAGGAGTGGATGAACCGTCTGGCCGATGCCATGGTCCCCTATCTGGACGCATCCGGCATCCAATACAGGCGCAACACACCGGACATGACTGCCGCCTCCTCCATCCGGGCATCCAACGCCGGGAACTATGATCTTCACCTGGCGCTCCACTCCAACGCCTCCGCCCCGGCCAATTACGGTCAGACCCGGGGCATCATCGTCTTCTATTATCCCGGCAGCACCAGAGGAAAGCGCGCCGCAGACATCATGGCTGACAATCTGAAGGCAATCTATCCCCTTCCCAACAACGTCCGTTCCCAATCCACCACCTCCATCGGGGAAGTACGCCAACCCCGGGCTCCCTCGGTTTTTCTGGAACTGGGCTATCACGATAACGCGGACGACGCCGCCTGGATCAAAAGCAACCTGGACCGAATCGCCCAGAACCTGGTCCTGTCTCTCACGGAATACTTCAATATCCCGTTTCTCTACCCTCAGGCACCAAGGGCGGCTGTGGTGGACGTGAACTGGGGTTCCCTCAATATACGATCCCGGCCGAGCACCAGCGCCCCGATTATCGCCCGGGCCTATGACGGCGCGCGGTTAACCGTGATCAACCAGTGGCAGAACTGGTACTTAGTGTCCTTTGACGGTGTGATCGGATATGCCAGCGGCGACTTTATCACCCTGCTCTGAGCAGGGCCGAACCGCATCTGGTGGAAATACCCTTCCTCTGCCCCATCTCTGGCTGCCTGTAACCAATTATTCTGATGCTTTGGCTGCTCACATCTGGTTTCAGCAGCAATACCGCAGTTGCCTCACGTCAGAATCCCTAACTCCGGAAGCTGACCGGATCTGACACTTCACAAAATGTTCAAATATCCTTCAAACTCTATCCATCACTTTTCTCTGGAATCTGGTATCCTAAACTTGTCATTCACAATGACAACTCCTCCCTCTCTTTTTTGAATCTCAGAAACGGCCCATCGCCCGATGGGCCGTTTCCTCTTCTCATCCGCCTCCACCTCCCCTGCAAAAAATTTTGATTTTTTTGAATTTCCCTCTTGCATTTCCTGCCGGTGTGTGGTAATATACTCAAGGCGCTTCAAGAGAGCCTAAAATCCGGGTGTGGCGAAGTTTGGTATCGCGCTTGACTGGGGGTCAAGAGGCCGCAGGTTCAAGTCCTGTCACTCGGACCACACAAATTTGACCTGAAACCACAAGGTTTCGGGTCATTTTTGTTTATTCGGAACATTTTCGCGTTACAAGTTTTACCTTTCCTGCGCCAAAAGCTGGCGTTCCGAACAAGTTTCCGAACAAAATGTCTTCTTAAAAACTTGGCCCATAGAACTGGCTGCCTGCGCTCCCGCATTCTCCGGATCATGCGTGTACACACCGAGCGTGACCTTGACGTCATCGTGTCCGAGAAAATTTTGCAGCACCTTGAGCTGAGTGCCGTTGTTGGCCAAAAGCGTGGCAGCAGTGTGGCGCAGGCTGTGCATCCCGCGATGTTTACCGGATACCGGGATATGCGCCTTCACCATATATGCTTTTATTAACT
>CALWXG010000020.1 GCA_944385435.1 uncultured Oscillospiraceae bacterium | reverse complement strand
GAAAATTGAAACGGCCGCAATCGGCATAAATACTGGAGTTGCGGCTATTTTCCTTCCACTATCACACACGAAGAGCCGAAAAAAACGACGATTAGAAAGGAGACTCCGCATGAATGCTATCATTTCTGCTTCTATCAATATGGGCAAATGGCAGGCTTGTTCCCAGCGCGAAGAACATGGCCTGGTTGAACTGCGCCCATGTCAGGATAGGCAGGATGAAAGAATTCACGCTTGTTTCCAAATCATTCCAAGCTAATTCGATTCTGGAAACTTCATCTGAATGCTTTGCCGCTTGTCCTGTATGGGGCAAGCGGTTTTTTTGTGATTTGAACCGCATCACAAACATTCAGATAGGAGTTTGATCGATATGGTTTTTCCGGTCATCGACCTGGTGCAGACGGGTGCCAACATCTGCAATCTGCGGAAGGCCGCGGGCCTTTCTGTCCATGATCTTCAGCTGGCGTTCGGGTTCAATTCCCCCCAGGCCATCTATAAGTGGCAGAATGGGACCGCCCTTCCCACCGTGGATAATCTGCTGGCACTTGCGTCCCTTCTCCATGTCCGCATGGATGATATTATCATCACCAAACAGCCCTTTTCCTGAGCAGGGAACCTTCCCTGCCTGCGGTCCGCTCGTCTAACTGGTCAGGACGCAACCCTTTCAAGGTTGTAATACCGGTTCAAATCCGGTGCGGATCTCCATCCGGTGCCTTCGTCTAATTGGTCAGGACGTCAGCCTCTCAAGCTGAAAATATGGGTTCGAGTCCCACAGGCATCACCACACGGGGGTATAGCTCAATTGGAAGAGCAACGGTCTCCAAAACCGTGTGCTGAAGGTTCGATTCCTTCTGCCCCTGCCATAAAAAGCTCCCAAAGCTCCGAGTTTCGGGGCTTTGGGAGCTTTTTCGGCGGGATAGGTTCAGCCAGACCGCGGGTGATGCCAGAATGATGCTCCAAACGCAGCATCCGGTCCGTTCTGGTTCCCTTGTTTCCGTCTGGTACAGCATCATTTCAGCATCAACGAGCTCTCCCCGAGCCGGTGTTTTGCCGGCTCGGGGAGAGCTTTTTTGTGTGAGTTACAGCTCGAATCCGGTGGTGATCCCGGCCAGTCGGCCGGTGTCCTTCTTCACATAGTAGAGCTCGGTGATCTCAGAGAAGGAGAAGAATATCCAGGGGCACGGCGCAGAATTATCAAACAATTCACACTTTTTCTGGGATGACCCCCGCCGGCAACAGTCTTTGTCAACAGCGATGTAAACTCGAGGAGAGGGATCTCTTTGATTCGGCATATCATGTCTTGCTATGAGAGGGTCTTTCCATTGTTTCATTGCCCCGCAATTTTCGAGGAAAACACGGTGCCGACGGCGCTGCAGGAAGAACAGGCTGGTTTCTCTTTTCTGCCAATAAAGCCGAGCCTGAACCGGGGATGACACCTGTTTTTTTGTTGCGACAGTAGGCGTTTGGGGATAGTGACTGCAGAAGTGGAGCCACGGCCCGGATTTTGACCCCACTTTTGATACACCGCAAAACCCCGTAACGACCCGCACTGCGGGGCGAAGTGACCGGCCGGAGGCGCCACCGGCGACCACGGCCTTTATCCTGCTATACTTTTCGTCCTCCGAAAACAGGCCAGGGGGCGGCGGATGCCCCAAATAGGCACTCCTCCGCAGCGGCGGAACACCGGCCCAAATCCGGCCCGAACCGCCGGGAGGGGCAGGGACTCTGTCTCTCCCCGAAGGAGGGCACACAGCGGCTCACAGGGACAAACAAGGCGAGAAGTGCGCTGGAGGTTCAATCCCAGGAAAAAAATCCCTTTTTCTTTGTATTGCATGGCAGGAGTTGATACGCAGCGGCGGTTTGCTGCCGGAGCCGAACCCCATTTTTTCTCTCTGTACTCCGGCCTCCGGCCGGCAAAGTGGGCGCGGGCTTTTGCCCGCAAAAAAGCGTTTGGCGGCCGCTTGCGGCAAGCCAAACGCTCTGCTTGCCCCACCCGAAGGTGGGCAAAACCCGCGCCTTTGGCGGCGCAGGCATTGTCTGCCTTGCGGGGAGATGCGGCCGTTGAGGATGAAAGAACGAATTTTGGAAGGACCTTGTTGTAAAAGATGTGCCGCCATGGTATACTGACGGTGAGGTGAGGCGCATGCGGTTCCAACCATTTGTATTGGACCGGGAAGGTCGGCAAGTCCCTGTGAGGATCGAGCCTATGACACAGGATGATGCGCGGCTGACCAGCCAAGAGCCGACATGGCAAACATCCTGGACCAGTGAGTATTTGTCCGACGAGAATTTTCAGCGATATGCGGCTAAGGTCGGAGATGAGCTGGTCGCGCTGGCCGCTTATGAGCTTCTGAAACACGCCTTGGTTGTCCACATTGTGTACATGGAGGCCCAGCCGGAATCGAACCCGACGCTGGACGGAGGCGCTCCGCGGTACACCGGTATCGGTCGGCTGATGATCGCCTACGGGATCAAGCTCTCCATTGACAACGGCTTTGCCGGGGACGTGGTTCTGGAGGCAAAGACAACACAGCTGGCCAGGCATTATGAGAGGGAGTTCGGCGCGATTCGGCTGCCTGTTTTTTCCTCGTCCGCGCCCCGGTATCTGATCGCGGACGAAGCGGCCAAACGGATCTTTTTCACCTATCTGGTTTAATGTACGAAGGGGGTGCACACAGTGGAAAACAAAGGAAAGCGACCGGTGTCCGACGCGGAGTGGTACTGCCGGAAGGACCCGGAGGAGGAGCGCTTCTATGATATCTTTTTTCAGCTGTGTCAGAAGTATGACGTGCGCTGGGCCAGCGCGTCCCTCAAGGAGCGGCAGTTCATTGAGGAAGTGACCCGGGTCACCTATGAGCGGGACCGGGCGCTGCGTCTGGGCACTCCGCTGTCCGAGGTGCGGCCGTCCTTTGCCTCATAGCGTATAAGAGCCTATCCCAAGACGGCCCACAGCATCAAAAAAGCATCACCCCGCCGTGGGGCGGACCGCTTGAATCCCGCAACTGCTTACAACGGCCGGACTGTCCTGGGGCCCGGCGATTTTCCCACATCCCCTCCAAAACCGTGTGCTGAAGGTCCGATTCCTTCTGTCCCTGCCATAAAAAGCTCCCAAAGCTCCGAGTTTCGGGGCTTTGGGAGCTTTTTCGGCGGTTTCACACCGTATGGGGAGCTGTCTGTCAAACCGCCCAGGATACTGCCACATTCCAAACCACCGTGGACCAGATTCCAGGTCCAGCCACAACCGGGGCGCCGCTTCTGCATTCGCGGCGCCCCGGTTGTCTTTTTTATCCTGCCTTGTATCAGAAGCGCTGTCTCAGCCCTCTTCCGGCAGGCCCAGCCGCGCGGATACCACCGCCTCGTGGCCAAGGAAATACTCCTCAATCAGTTCCCACCGGTCCTGTTGGGACAGTTCCGTGGTGAAGAACGCCTGAAGCAGCGTCTCGCTGGCCTTGTGACGGCGATGGATCTCCTGAAGAATCACATTTCGATATGTCCCATTGGCGGCCAAAGCCCGGATTTTCCCGGGATCGTTGATGCGGACAAACACCTGTGCCTTCTCTCCTCCCCGGATCTCGTAGCTGGCCAGATCCAGCAGTTCCAGCAGCTTGAACAGCGGCATGCCGTCAATGGGCCGGTCTTTCAGAATGGGGCGGTAGGCCTCATAGGTGAGTTCCTTCTGGGGCCTGCAGGAATTCAGCATCCGCTGCAGGGCACTTTTCGTCCTGAGATAGTTGCTTCCCATAACCAGATAGCCCGGTTCCTCACGCCCCGCCTGCTTACGCCTCTGCAGCACACTGATCTGACTGCGCGCCGGCGTAAAGGCGCTGTTGGTTTCCACGCGGGCAGTAAAGATATCCAGCAGCAGTGAAATTTTATCATGGGCAACCACTTTCTCCCCCAGTTGTTCCTGGAGCTCCTCCTCAAAATCCCGCTGGGTAAACTGCTTTACTTCCCCCCGCTTGTGGTGCTCGAACACGGTGATCACTGCGTCCATCACACGCTCCAGTTCCTGCTCCACCTGTTCATAATCCCGCTTATACCTCAGTTCAATCCGCACCCGGGGAGAAATCCGGACGCCGGGATGTTTGGGATCCGGCGGCACCTCAAAGAATTGCTTCTTGAACATGCCGAAGGGCATATCGGAATACAGGTTTTCCCAGATCCCCTCCATATCCAGCAGAAACGTGCTTCCAGTGCTCTGTATGACGGTGGCGGTTCCCCGCTCCCCCATACTTTCAACCACCCGCCGTTCATGGCCGGCCACTTCCCTGGCATAGGGCCCCAGCCTGCGCAGCACCGTATCCCGGATCTCATCCGGAATATTTACATAATTTTTGGACAGCATGGCCCGGGGCCGCACAATCAGGACAGGAATTCCGCCATATTTGTACCGCAGGTCCTTTGCCAACAGCAGCAGCCCGTTTTTCGTGCGGTTCTCCACTTCCTTCTCCGGGAACAGGTATTCAAAGGTCTCCGAGGAGAGCAGCAGGTTGCGGCGCTGCTTTTTCCCGTAGATCTCCCACAGCTTCTTCATCATCTCCCGCAGCTGATACTGACGCATCTCCGAGATCCCGTTGAGGGAGCGGACATACCGCATGTCGTTCTGGTAAAAGTCAATGTGAGCCGTACCCTGAATCGACGGTTCCCGGGCCGCACGGCCAATCTCCTGAACGTAGTCCGCCAGTGTTCCGGTGGGTGCAAAATGAATCACATGCCGGATGTCACTCACGTCCACTCCCATTCCGAAGGCCTTGGTGCAGAACAGGCCCAGCACCTGTCCATTCCGGTAATCCCGCTCCGTGAGGTGCCGCTCGTTGGTGTTGAGTTGGCCGTGATACCGCCGGATTTTCAGGTGCTCCTCCTGGCTCAGGGCCTGGTAGGCCGTCTCCACCTGGCTGCGATAGGGAAAATAGGCCAGGGTTTTCTCCCCCCGGTCCACCAGCGCCCGCATCTCCCGCAGCACCAGGTCCATCTTCACATGTTCCGCGGTATCCGTCAGTTTCTCGTCGCCATGCAGGCGGATATCAAACTCAATGTTGTCCCGGCGGACATTCCCCAGATGCACGATGGGCGCGTTCAGTCCCAGCTCGGCTATGGTGTCGTTGACCACATCATCCGGTCCGGAGTACACCGCAGTGGCCGTCAGGCAGAGCACCGGGAACTGCGTCTCCTGCCGCCGTGTCCTGGCCAGGAAATCCCCCAAAAACCAGTAGTCAGACCGGAAATCCCTGCCCCAGCTGGTCACCGTGTGGGCCTCGTCGATCACCATCAGGCCAACTTTCCGCCCGCCCAGAAACGCGTTGAGATCCATGGACAGCAGAAGTTCGGGTGCCAGATAGATCAGGGATTTCTCCCCTGCGTGAATCTGCCGGATCAGCGCCATGCGCTCGTCCATGGACAGGGAGGAGTTGATGCACGCCGCGCAGTGGATCCCCCGCTGTGCCGTGAGCTGCTCCACCTGATCGTTCATCAGCGCGATCAGGGGCGAGATAATGATGGTCACCAGGCCATACCGCTGGTGCAGGTACAGGGCGGGAAGCTGAAACAGGACGGATTTCCCCGCCCCGGTGGGGGCCGTGATGAAGATATCATGGTAGTCCTCCCCGTCCGCCGCCCGCTCACACTGGTCCGCAATCTCCGCGATCAGGCTGCCCTGGGAGATGGTCTGAAGCTCCTTGCCCCGATCCGGATCCCGGTAGAACAGCAGCGGCCGGAACTGTGCCTGCTCTCCCCAGTAGGTCCTCAGGAGCGGGACAAACTGCCGGTCGTCATACTCGAAGGGTTCCTCATAGTCCTCCAGATCCTCCAGCCAGCAGTCCACCCCCAGCGTTTTCAGCGCGCCCGCCAGCGCCTTCCCGCTGTCTGTCAGCGGGGCATTGCCCCGCTTGAGCAGCAGGACCGGCTGTACCGGAGCGCTCAGCAAATCCAGGCGGCAGGCCCAGTCCCGCTGGGATCCCAGCACAATTTCCCGGCAGTCCTCCGGCCGGTCCTCCCCATGTTCCGCTTCCGCCTCTTCCCAGAAGGGCCGGAAGACGATTCCCGGCTCACCATACAGGCTTCTGGGCGCCACCAGCGCCCGCCCGTCCTCCAGCGCCCTGACTTCGCTGTAATACGTGGAGAGCCGGCTGATTTCCGGATCCTCGCTGTTCTTGTCCGCCTGGAGATACCGGGCCAGGCCGGACAGGCGATCCTCTGAGAGCAGAGACGGCGTCCATGGGGCCAGGGCGTTGTTCTCCACCACCACAATGGGCAGATTGAGAATCCCCGCAAGATCATTCACACTGTCCTGCAACACCAGCAGTTCCTCATAAAATGCCACCATCGGCCCCTGACAGGCCATCAGCGCCGCCAGCATGGCTCGCCTCTGTGCCTCCAGCTCACCCCAGTTCAGGCAATCCCCCTCCAACAGGTTCCCCCGCAGCAGGCTGTTGGGATGCCCTATCAGATACCGGATCTGGTCCGGGCCAAATCCCTTCCACACAATCAGGGCGGGGCCGGACTGCTCCTGAACCCGCGCCTCCACCTGCTGACGGAACAGCTCGTCCATCGTCATCGCACCAGTCACTCTCTTTCTCTTTCCAAGCCCCGGAATTCCCGGCGTTCAGCGGGCATTCCGGGGCGCCAATCCATTCACAAACGGCTCTCTTCTATCTTAATCTTTCTCTCACGATCCGTCAAGAAAACATCTTTTTCCCATATTTCCGGCAGGCACGCCCCGCCTCTTGGGCAGAAAAGAGGAGCCCGTACGCTCTGCGGGCCCCTCAGATCAGACATCGTATGTTCGGATAAACGCCGGTACATCGTTGAAGTCTTTCAGCCGCTCCCGGAGCTGCTCATGGCTCCAGTCCCACCAGCGGATGCGCAGCAGGGCGGCGATGGTGTCCCCGTCGTACCGCCAGCCGATGTGCCGGGCGGGCACGCCCCCCACGATCTCATAGGGAGCCACGTCGTGGGTGACCACCGCCCCGGCGGCCACCACCGCCCCGTCCCCCAGGGTGACGCCCCCCATGAGGATGGAGTTGTGGCCCAGCCACACGTCGTTGCCCGTCACCACCCGGCGCTCCCGCCGCCACTGGATGAGGCCGGCGTCGTCCTCCCCCAGGCCGTAATGGGCGGCGCGGTAGGTGAGGTGGTGGGCCGCCACCCGGTCATGGATGGGGTGGTTCACCGGGTTGATGCGCACGCCGGTGGCGATGGAGTTGAACTTGCCCAGGGTGGCAAAGATCACGTCGTTGAAGCCGAACAGATAGGTGTAGGCCCCGAACTGCGTCTCCTCCGCCAGGCAGTGGTCCCCCAGCTCCACATAGGGGCCGAAGGTGCAGTTCTTCACGATGCAGGTGGGGTGGATCAGCGGCCCGTCCGCCGTTAAGGTTTTGGTAAAGTCCAGCATATCACTTACTCCAATTCAAAACGTCCTTGTTTTTCACAAAGTACTCCACGCCGGAGTACAGGGTGGTGACGGCGATGACGGCCACGCACACCCAGTCCAGCCAGCCGGGGATGGGCAGGTGCATCAGGCACAGGCACACCATGGTGGAGAAGGTCTTCACCTTGCCCGACCAGCCGGCGGCGATGACCCGGCCGTTGTCCACCGCCACCAGCCGCAGGCCGGACACGGCAAACTCCCGGGCCACCACGATGGCCACCGCCCAGGCGGGCAGCCGCCCCACCTGGCAGAACCACAGCATGGAGGACAGCACCAGGATCTTGTCCGCCAGGGGGTCCATGAACTTGCCGAAGTCGGTGACCTGGTTGTAGTGCCGGGCGATGTAGCCGTCCACAAAATCGGTGAGGCTGGCCACGATGAAGATGGCCAGGGCCACATAGGCGGCGCCGGCAAAGCCCCAGTACAGCACGATGAGGTACACCGGGATGAGGGCCACCCGGAGCATGGTGAGTTTGTTTGCCGTGTTCATTGTCCTATCTCTCCTTCTCCCGCGCCTGGGCCAGGGCCCAGCTGTCCGGGTAGTGCTCCCGCAGGTAGCGGGCAAAGGGATCGTCCTGGCGGACGTGGAGCAGATCTTTCTCCAGAATGGTCTGGGCCTCCGCCTCCTGCACCCAGGCCCGGCGCTTGTCGGTCATATCCTGATAGCGCACGATTTTCAGCGCCCCCAGCCGCTCCTGCTCCAGCAGGGCCGCGTACACGTCGGGGATGGGGAGTTCCTCCAGCACCGGCACCGGGCTGGGGGTGACGTACTCATTGGGGATGGCGGTGGTCTCCATATCCTCCCGCCACAGGCAGCGGTACAGGCTGGCGGACTTCCCGCCGTAGACCTCCCGGAGGGCGCCGGGGAAGTACTCCTCGTAGCAGATCCGGCCCTCCCGGGTGTAGCCGTAGGGATACTCAAAGTGCTTCACACCATACATCAGGGCCATGGGCAGGCAGGAGGTCAGGCAGACCTGCTCCGGCTTGCCGAAATATCGGGTGACGCTGGGTTGCAGTTCTCTCAGCCCCGTTGTGGGGGAGGCGTGGTAGAGGATCTCAGGTCTCATGGTCACTCCTCAATTTCCCCGGTGAGGTCGCCGTCGGACACGCCGGTGAGGCGCACCCACACGAATTCCCCGGCGGGGATCAGGCCGGCGGCGGTGAACAGCACCCGGCCGTCAATGTCCACCGAGTCGGCATAGGTGCGGCCCACATAGCAGCCCTCGCTCTGGTCAAAGCCCTCGCACAGCACCTCCACGCAGGAACCCAGGCGGCTCTCGTTGTACTCGTCCATGATCCGGGACTGGAGGTCCACCACCAGCTCCACCCGCCGGGCGGCGGTCCCCGGGTCCACCTGGTCTTTCATGGCTGCCGCCAGGGTGCCCTCCTCCGGGGAGAACTGGAACACCCCCGCCCGCTGGAGCTTCTGCTCCCGCAAAAATTCGCACAGCTCTTCAAACTCCGCCTCCCCCTCTCCCGGCAGGCCGCAGATGAGGGAGGTTCGGATCACCACGTCGGGCATGGCGGCGCGCAGCTTTTCAAACAGGGCGATGATTTCCGCCTTTGTGCTGCGCCGGCGCATGGCCTTCAAAATGCCGTCGTTGGCGTGCTGGATGGGGATGTCCAGGTAGTGGACGATTTTCTTTTCCCGGGCAATGACCTGGATGAGCTCGTCGGTCACCGCCTCGGGGTAGAGGTAATGCAGCCGGACCCAGTGGAAGGGCAGCTTGCACAGCTGGGTGAGCAGCTTTGCCAGACTGGCGCCGTCCTTCAGATCCCAGCCATACCGGGTGATGTCCTGGGCGATGACGATGAGCTCCTTCACCCCCCGCCGGGCCAGACCCTCCGCCTCGGCCAGCAGGGCGGCCATGGACCGGCTGCGGTACCGGCCCCGCAGCCTGGGGATGACGCAGAAGGCGCAGCCGTTGCTGCACCCCTCGGCGATCTTCAGATAGGCGGTATAGGGAGGGGTGGTCACCATCCGGGCCCCATCCTCGTAGGTGTGGTGGATGTCCCCGAAATATTCCGGCCGTCCCCCGGCCATGAGCTGGTTGACGGCGGTGACCACATCGGTGTAGCTTCCGGTGCCCAGCATCCCGTCCACCTCAGGCAGTTCGGTGCGGATGTCGTCGGGATAGCGCTGGGAGAGACAGCCGGTCAACAGCAGCTTCTTCAGCTTGCCCCGGCTCTTCAGCTCCGCCAGCTCCAGGATGTGGTCAATGGCCTCACTTTTGGCCGAGTCGATGAAGCCGCAGGTGTTGAGCACCGCCACGTCCGCCCCCTCCGGGTCGGCGGTGACGGCGAAGCCCGCGTCCCGGCACAGGGCCATCATCTGCTCGGTATTCACCAGGTTCTTGGCGCAGCCCAGGGAGACAAACGCTACTTGATATGACATAAGATCGCTCCAATTTCCTTGTTTATTCCAAATTCCCCCGCGGGACAGGGGCTTCATCCCGTCCCGGATTCCTCACAGAATGGCCCAGCGGCCCTCCCGGCGGGGCGGCATTTTGGGCTCCTGACCGGGGTAGCCCAGGGTGATGGCGGCCACAAACTCACCCTTATCCGGGGCAAACCGGGCCCGGAGCTCTTCTCCGAACCCCATGCGCTGGGGGGCGGACATCCAGCAGGAGCCGATCCCCTTGTCCCAGGCCGCCAGCAGCAGATTCTCAATGGCGGCAGACACTGACTGCATGGCCCCGTCCCGATCCGGGTAGCTCTCCTTCAGAAAGAAGGCCAGCACGCACACCGGCGCGCCCCCCAGACTGGTGAGGAAGGACTCGGTCTGTTTCACCGTCTCCGGGTGCCTGGCAAAGCGGTCGGTGAGCACCGGGTGGAACTTCTCCGTCACCCGGCCCATGATCTCCCGCAGCGCGGCCATCTCCTCCGGGCTGGTCACCGCCGCAAAGTACCAGTGCTGGAGGTTGATGGCGGAGGGAGCACAGCTGGCCGCCTCCAGGATCTCCACCAGATCCGTCTCCGGAATGGGGTCACTCTTATATTTGCGCACACTGCGCCGGGTCAGCAAAGCCTGTCTTGTCTCCATGGTGTTCTCCTTTCCCTGCGGCTGCCCACGTCTATCCTTCCCACAGTTCCTGATATCGCTCCAGCGCCACGGAGATCTCCTCCCAGGAGAATCCCCGGCGGGCCAGGTAGTCCGATGTTTTCTTCAGAGTTTCCCGGGTCGGCTCAGCCCCCCGCATGCGCCGTCGCACCAGCTCATCCAGCTGGCCCTCCTGGGCGGGGCACTGCTCCAGGGCCTCCTCCCAGAACTGCCGGGGCACTCCCCGGCGGTACAGCTCGTCCCGCAGTTTCCGGGGTCCATAGCCTTTGGCTGCGTAGTGGCGGACCAGCATTCCGGCATATTCCCCGTCGTTGAGCAGGCCCAGCTGTTCCATGCGGTCCGCAGCGCGCAGCGCGCCCTCTGTCCGCTGTTCCCGCTCCCGCTCCAGTTCCTCCCGATCGGGAGACAGAGCATCCTCCTGCGCCGGCGTTCTCCGGCGTCGGGACGGGGCGGACAGCTTGTCCACCAGCTCTTTCCGGGACATGGGCCGCTGGGAGAGCAGGTTCAGCGCCCGCCGGTTCAGCTCACCCTGCCGGGCGGCGGCGGCCAGCGCCGCCCCCTCCGGTTCGGACAGCTCCTTGCCGGTGTAAAGGCCCAGGGACACCACGTCTCCCTCTCCCACCCGCACCAGGGACCCATCCTCCAGCCACACCAGCCACCGGCCCTGTCTGTGCTGGGAGGGTTCCAGTTTTTCGATCTTCATCCCGGCCCCTCCCCCGTCGTTTTCAGCGCCCCGCAGGCATGAAGCCTCGCAGAGTTCGCGCCCGCAGGCGCGAAAAATTTCGATTCATTTTTCGCCGCGACATGCGCGTGGCGAAAAATACTTCTCAGCCCGTGAGCGTGCGAGCCGCGCCTTTGGCGGCGAGTGCGACGAAACGGGCTGCGACCCTCTTCGCCGGAAAAGGCTCTGCCTTTTCCGGCGAGGCGTCAGCCCTCAAAGTCGTCGGCGGACACATCCACCGCCCGGCCTGCGGCCTTGGCCGCGATCTGGGCCTGCCGGCTCATCAGCTTGAAAGAGTTGGCGCGGATCTCCGCTTCAATCTGTTCCGCCACCTCCGGATTCTCCTGGAGGTATCTCTTCACCGAGTCCTTGCCCTGGCCCAGCCGGGTCTCGCCCATGGAGAACCAGGAGCCGGACTTCTGAATGATGTCCAGCCGGACACCCAGATCCACCAGCTCGCCCAGTTTGGAGATGCCCTCACCGTACATGATCTCAAACTCCGCTTCCCGGAAGGGGGGCGCCACTTTGTTTTTCACAATCTTGGCCCGGGTGCGGTTGCCCACCACCTCAGAGCCGCTTTTGATGGCCTCGATGCGGCGCACTTCAATGCGCACGGAGGCATAGAACTTCAGCGCCCGGCCGCCGGTGGTGACCTCGGGATTCCCATAGACCACGCCCACTTTTTCCCGCAGCTGGTTGATGAAGATCACAATGCAGTTGGTTTTGGAGATGGAGCCGGCCAGTTTGCGCAGCGCCTGGCTCATCAGCCGGGCCAGCAGGCCCACGTGGGAGTCTCCCATGTCCCCCTCGATCTCCGCCCGGGGCGTGAGGGCGGCCACAGAGTCCACCACCACCACGTCGATGGCGCCGGAGCGCACCAGGGCCTCGCAGATCTCCAGGCCCTGCTCGCCGGTGTCCGGCTGGGCAATCAGCATGGAGTCGATGTCCACCCCCAGCGCCCGGGCATAGGTGGGATCCAGGGCGTGCTCTGCGTCGATGAAGGCCACCTCGCCTCCCCGCTTCTGGGCCTCCGCCAGAATGTGCAGGGCCAGGGTGGTCTTGCCGGAGGACTCAGGGCCGTAGATCTCAATGATGCGCCCCTTGGGCACGCCGCCGATTCCCAGCGCGATATCCAGGGACAGGGAACCTGTGGGGACCGCCTCCACCATGATGTGGGTGTTCTCGCCCAGGCGCATGATGGAGCCCTTGCCGAATTCCCGCTCAATCTGGGCAATGGCGGTCTCCAGTGCCTGTTTTTTATCCGAAGCGGGAGCGGGAGATTCCATCACCGCACGTTTTTTCTCTGCCATCTTGTTCATCCTTTCCCCGCCGGCAGTCTTGCCGGCCTGATTTATTCTCAGATCCCATCCTCATCCGCCGGCTGCTCCACAGGGCGGACGCCTTCCACCACCCGCCAGTTTCCACCGGCGTCCTGAAAGGTCCGGATGTCCTGAAATCCCTGCCGCATCAGAATATATTCCACATCCGGCGCCTGATTCCACCCCACTTCAAAGGCCAGTTTCCCGCCCTCGTTCAGGGCCGCCTTCCACCGGTCGCACACCGCACGGTAAAACATCAGCCCGTCCTCTCCCCCGTCCAGGGCACTGAGCGGCTCATATTCCCGCACCGAGGGGTCCAGCCCGGCCAGATCTCCTGTGGGAATATAGGGCGGATTGCACAGGATCAGGTCAAAGTCCCGCAGCAGCACCGGCGGCACCGCCAGGGCATCCGCCCGGGCCGCACTCACCCGGCTGCCCAGACCGCACCGCTGGATATTCTGCCGGCAGATGCGCAGGGCATCCTCAGACCAGTCGGCCAGCACCACATAGCAGTCCGGGCAGTTGTCCGCCACCGCCAGACCGACACAGCCGCTGCCGGCACACAGATCCAGCACCCGGGCCTGCCGCTTCAGGCCGCGCACAAACAAAATCCCCCGCTCCGCCAGCGTCTCCGTATCGGCTCTGGGGATGAGCACATCCCGGCAAATATTCAGGCTCAGGCCGTAAAATTCCCACTCGCCGATGATATAGGCCACCGGTTCCCCCGCCAGGCGGCGGTCCAGCAGCTCCCGGAAGCGGTGCTCCACTCCGTCCGGGGCGTAAAGGGGCATGTCCCGGAACAATTCCTGCCGGCTCTTGCCTCCGGCAAAGGCCAGCAGCTCCCGCGCCTCCAGCGGGGCCGCCTCCACTCCGGCCCGTTTCAGGGCACGGCGGGCATCCAGATATAAGTTGTTGTAGGTGGCAGCCATATTCCCGCTCCACTCCTGTCTCTCTCAGAACTTTCCCGCTATCGCCGCACAGTTACCATTTGTCCGCGCCCTTCTCCTCCGGCAGAACCAGCTTCAAGGCCTGAATTCCCACCTCGATCATGGAGTCATCGGGCTCAAAGGTGGTAAAATTCTGCATCCACATGCCCGGCGCCCGCAAAAAGCGGGAGACGGGGCCGTCATGGCCGCCCACATAGCGGTTGAACTCGTACGTCACCCCCACAATGATGGGCAGCAGAACCAGATGCAGCAGCATCCGCAGCCAAGTGTTTTCAATCTGCAGCGGGGTGAAAATCACAATGGACAGGAAAATCGATACCACAATCACCACAAACAAAAAGCTGGTGCCGCACCGGGGGTGATGCCGGGGCTGCTTGCGCACATTTTCCACTGTCAGCTCCAGACCGTTCTCATAGCAGTAGATGCTCTTGTGCTCCGCCCCATGGTACTCGAACACCCGGTGAATCTCCTTCAGGCGGGAGCACAGAAACAGGTAAATCATGAAGATCGCCACCTTCAGAATGCCCTCCAGCACCGCCCGGAACCACAGGGGCATCCCCTTCCAGAACAGTCCGATCAGGCCGGTCACCGCGGTGGGCAGCAGAATAAACAGCCCAATGGAAAACGCAATGCCCAGCACCGCCGCAATGGTGACAATCAGCGACATCGCCTTGTCCTCCGGGAAGTGCTCTGCAATCCATTTGTCCAGTCCGGTCAGCTCCTCCGCCTCCCCGGTCCCGTCGTCCGACACCTCCGCAGAGTGCATCAGCGCCCGCACCCCGTTCACCATGGAGCCGCAGAAGACAAACACACCCCGGATAAAGGGAAGTTTCGCCAGCCCTGTACGCTTTTTTACCGGCGTGGTGGTGATGTCCAGCGAGCCGTCCGGCTTGCGCACCACAACAGCCCGTTTTTCCGGCCCCTGCATCATAATACCCTCAATCAGGGCCTGTCCGCCGCAGGTTGTCTTGAAGGGCGTCTGACAGCTCTGCGGATCCTGTTTTGCCATGTAGTTTTCTCCTTTTTTTACGATCAAATCTATCTTAACAGCCCGGGCCGCAAATTGCAACCCGTTTTAGAACTTTTGTTTCATTCTCTTCAGTCCCCGTGAATGGGCAGACGCAGCGTGGCAATACAGCCGCCGCCCTCTGCGTTGCCGATCTCCAGTGTCCCGTTGTGGGCCTGCATGATCTCTTCACAGACCGCCAGTCCGATCCCGGACCCTCTGGCCTTGGAAGAGCCCTTGTAGAATTTGTATTTGATGAACGGCAGTTCTTCCTCCGGCACCCCGGGTCCATAGTCCCGGATCCGGATCACCGCGTCGTCCTCTTCCTCCCGGATGGACACATCCACCCGGCCGCCGGAGCCGCCATGTTTGTCCGCATTGTCCAGCAGGTTGCAGAACACCTGGCGCAGCCGCTCCGGGTCGCCGCTGATGGGGGGGAACTCCTCCTCGCACTCGTCATAGCGCAGTTCCAGCCCCTTGCGCCGGAAAAACTCCCGGTAGGTATAGACCGCGTCCTCCAGTTCCGCCTTGATATCCATGGGCTCCACCGAGAGATTGAACCGCCCGGTTTCAATCCGGGAGAATTCCAGCAGCTCCTCCACCATATTGGTCAGGCGCCGGGCCTCGGAGACGATAATGCCCATTCCCTTCTTCACATCTTCCGCGTCCCGCACTTCGCCGTTGTACAGCGTCTCCGCCCAGCCGTTGATGGCGGTCAGCGGGGTGCGCAGCTCATGGGAGACGGAGGAGATGAATTCCGACTGGGTTTTTTCCGCCTGGTCAATTTTCATGGACATGTCGTTGATGGCATCCACCAGTTCGCCGATCTCATCGTCCGAACGCTTCTCCAGCTGCACGCCGTAGCTGCCCGTGGCAATCCGCTTGGTGGTCTCCGTCACCCTGGAGATGGGGTCCAGCACAGAGCGGCTGAAATAGATGGTATAGATAGCCATCAGCGCCACAATCAGCAGCCCGATTGCCGCAAGCAGCAGCACCACCTTGATCATCTGTGCGTCCAGCAGCCTCAGAGAGGTCACAAACCGCACCACGCCCACCAGCGTGCCGTTGTAGATAATCGGCGAGGAGACGGCCATGATGTGATCCTCTGTGGAGGGATCGGTTCCGTCCCAGGACTCCATCCTCCGGTTGGCAATGGCTCCCGTCACGTCCGGCGTGCCGGGATAGCCGCCGGAAATATCCATCAGAGAGGTCATCCGCACCCAGCCTGTGGCGCTGAGAAACTGCACCTCTATATCGGTTTTCTCATCAAACTGGTTGATAAACTGTCTGGCCGAATACAGATAGGTACTCTCGGTATAATTCTGGAACATGCCGGCCGCCGTCTGTGCCCGGCTCTCCAGGGACGTGCGCATGGTGGCCGTATAGTAATTGGAGATGGCCAGAGTGAGGGCAGACACCGCCACCGCAACAATACAGAACGTGGTCAGAACGGAGTTGAGCAGCCAGCGCCGGCGGATCACACCGGTACGGTGCTTTCTCTTTTTTGATTCCGGTTTCTCGCTGGCTGCCTTACCCTTTTCCTTTCGGATCGGTTCTTTCTTTTTTCTGCGTCCCAGCGCGGCCCGACGCCGCTTCTTTTCCTCTTCCGACACCAGCTTCACCTCCCCTGCTGCGCCATCCGCCACGGAACCCGCGGTTCCCGGCCTCCAGCGCCCTGTCTCCGGACCGCTCAGAAGCCCCACTTATAACCGTACCCCCACACCGTGGTGATATAGGACGGGTTCTGGGGATCATCTTCCAGTTTGATGCGCAGACGCCGGATGTTGACATCCACAATCTTCAGCTCTCCGATGTAGTCCTTGCCCCACACCGCGTCCAGGATTTCCTCCCGGGAAAGCGCCTTCCCCGGATTGTCCATAAACAGCTTGACAATGGAGTATTCCACCTGGGTCAGTTTGATCCGCTGACCGTTTTTCTCCAGGGTCCGGTTGCGGGTATTGAGCAGGAAGGGCGGCTGGCTGATCTCGTCGCTGTCCCTCACATTCTCCCCGCCGGCCCGCCGGTACAGGGCATCCACCCGGGCGGTGAGCTCCGCAGGGGAAAACGGCTTGGTCACATAGTCGTCCGCACCGGTCATCAGGCCGGTGACCTTATCCATCTCCTGGGTGCGGGCCGTCAGCATGATAATGCCGATCTGGCTGTTGCCCGCCCGGATCCGCCGGCACACCTCAAACCCGTCAATCTCACCGGGGAGCATGATATCCAGCAGCACCACCTTGGTATCCGGGTTCTTCCGGATCTGCTCCAGGGCCTCTTCCCCGTCGCCGGCCTCTATGGTCTCATATCCCGCCCGTTTCAGGTTGATCACCACAAAACTGCGGATATTCGGCTCATCTTCCAACACCAAAACCTTTCTCATGGCAAACACTCCTTTTGTTCAGACACCGGACCAGGATACCGTGATCAGGCGGAAGCGCTGGGGCAGCTGCTCCTGATCCACTCCGCAGTCCCAGATGTCGCCATTCAGCGTCGCGGCATAGATGGTCGTTCCATCGTCGTGCAGCACAAACCTGCCCGGTTTGTTGGCCCAGTTCTCCCGGTTGTTTCCGCTCAGTGTATAAATGGTCAGGAACGCCGTGGGCGAACTTGACTCCGCTTCCGGCCAGTAGTAGAACACAACCGAGCGCTCCCCACGGCTGCTGCGGCTGTCGTCCCGCTTCACGGCAATGTTGCCCAGCCAGCTGTCCGGCAGCATCAGATACCAGCCATCCGTGACGGAATGGTAGGTGATGCAGCTCACCGCCGCATTCCCCTGGCTGTCAAACTGTCTCCACAGAATGACATAATAAGCCGACACCGGGGCGGAAACCGCCGCCGAATTCTGTGCCGTAAGCTGCTGCTCCAGATCCGGGATTTCCACGGGCATGGGGATCTCCAGAATCCCATCGCTGTTGATATCCGTCGCCTGCACATCGGCATAGGCCCGGAGGGTGGACGCGCTGATTCCGCTGCTCTCGTCCCGTGTGATATTGTGCATTCCATTCTGCTGCACCGTCAGGATATCCGTCAGTTCCCCGGCATCTGCCTGCGCCGTCACATACACACAGGGGACACCGTCCGCCAGCACCCCGGTGCGGGCACTGATTCCGTCCACAATGTTATCGGACAGGGGCGCTGTGTAGGCCATTGCCATCACACCGTCCTGGTAGCTGTAATACTCCGCCCGGTTTCCGCCCACCTCTCCGGTGCTGTTCTGCTGCAGCACCAGAATTTCCTTTCCGTTTTCCGGAGTTCCGTCCAGATCATTCACCAGGTAACTGGCATTGTATGTGGTGTTCATCAGTTCCACCGTACCGGTGGATGTGATCATATAAGCCGTCAGGATGTATACCCTGGCGCTCATCTGCCAGCTGACGATCAGCTCCTCCACACCGTCTCCCGTCAGATCCTCGTAGGCCACAGAGTTGATCGAGGTTCCATCGCCGGAGATCTCATGTGTCTTCATGTAGGAACCGTCGCTGCCCCGGCGGAACAGGCATACCCGCAGCGGCCGTTCTTCGGCGGCAGTAACCCGCAAAAACACCACCGCGGTCTCCTGTGCACCATCGTTGTCCATATCCAGCAGCTGAATCGTGGAGGTGTTGCTGCCGTAGTTGATGGTCGCATATTCCGCGCCCAGTTCATCCATTGTCTCCTCGATGGTGGTCTGCAGGCCGGTATAGCTCTCCGGAAGGGCCGGCAGCTCAAACAGATTCTCCGCAGGCTGGAAGAGGCAGCCGGTACATACCGCCGCCAGCAATCCCGCCAGCAGCAGGATCCAGAATCCCCGCAGGTTTTTCTTTTTCACGCCGACCTCTCCTTTCCCGGACATCTTGTTCCTGCGCCCCGTTTCTCAGTTCGTCAGAGCGTTCCAGGTTATTCTATCACAAATCCCATCAATAGGCCATGAATTTTTCTTAAAATTTTGCCTTCTGCCCCCTGCGCAAAATTTTTTCAAATTCGTTCTTTACAACTGCATCATTTTCTGCTATACTACTCTAGCGTTCGGAAAGTCCTATGCGCCCGTAGTTCAATTGGATAGAGCGTCAGATTCCGGTTCTGAATGTTGGGGGTTCGAGTCCCTTCGGGCGTACCATCGTCGGAGCAAGCTTTATATCGCTTGCTCCGACTTATTTTATAAGTCAGAGCGCGCTCATGCCGCTGCTGCTCCTCTCCAAATCGAACCCGCTGCGCTGGGCTTCGATTTGGGTTCCTTTGGCGGAAACCGCAGATTCTGTATCGCCATTCGTACCAACGAAAGTGCCTGAAAGTGTTGGAAACTCAGCACTTTCAGGCACTTTTTCTTTTCATTTGCAGGAATGAACATGAGGAATCAAGAGCAAAAAACAGTGCATCGGTTCCCAGGATACGCTTCCCGGACTGATGCACTGTTTTCCTCTTCTTGCGTCTTTTCCGGCCAGACTCCACGGTCTCAGGCCAGAACCCGCTCCAGGTGCGCCGCCTTCAGCGCCTTCTGGACGGCCACACCCAGAATCGGTGCGATCACCACTGCCACCACACCGTTGAACACCGAGGAGGGGGCCGCCTCCACCACTGCGGCCCAGGCTGTGGTGGTGTTCAGCCCGGCCACCAGCAGTCCGTCCAAAAAGAACTTCTTACCAAGATACAGTACGATGTAGGTCACTGCAGCCGCGGCCGTGGAGGCAACTTCAGATCCATAGTTGCTCTTCCGGCGGAACACATGCACAAACATGGCGCCTGCCACCAGACCGTAGATCCCCTTTGTAAGAAAGGTAATGGGCGCAGAGGCCACATAGGCCGGGTTGCTCAGGTCAAACAGAGCCGAGCCGATGCCCGAGGCAAGGCCGCCCCACCAGGGACCCAGCAGAATGCCGGCCAGAGCGCACATGCTGTTGCCAAGGTGGAACCGGTTCATTCCCAGGATGGAGGGAATTTGGATCTGGAGGTCGGAGGCCACCAGCACCAAGGCGGCCATAACCGCGGCCATACACAATTTCAGCACCTGGCTGTGATGTTTTGTCTGATTCATCAAGGACACTCCCTTCCCTGCCGTCCCTTGACGGCTTTGAAGTTACCTGTTATTATACTCGCAACTGATATGATAGAAATGATCAGTTTTTATCTTTTTTATATGGTCAGATTGGAGGGATCGCCCCGTGGAACAATCCATCACCCTGCCCGTATTTCACCCGGGAGAACCCCTGTATCAGCAGCTCTACCGCCATCTGGTGGAGGAGATCCGCCAGGGCCGCCCCGCCCCCGGGGGGAAAATGCCCTCCAAGCGCCAGCTGTGCGCTCTGCTGGGGGTGAGCATGAGTACGGTGGACACCGCCTATTCCCTGCTCACCGCGGAGGGCTATCTCATCTCCCGGCCCCGCAGCGGCTATGTGGTGGCCGATCTGCTGCCTCTCACGCCCAAACCCGCCATTGATGTGCCCAAACCTGCCCCGGCTCCGGCCCAATGGAGGTACGACTGCTCCACCTCAGCGGTGGACACCTCCCTGTTTCCCTTCTCCTCCTGGGCCCGGATCACCAAGGAGGCGGTGTATGAAAACCCGGACCTGTTGCAGCGGGGGGACCCCCAGGGGGATCTGCCCTTCCGGGCGGCTCTGGCGGACCTGCTGGGCCAGTACCGGGGGGTCCACTGCTCCCCGGAGCAGGTGGTGGTGGGGGCTGGGGTGGAGTATCTGCTGTCCACCCTGCTGCAGATGCTGCCGGAACACACGGCCATGGCCCTGGAAGATCCGGGCTATCCGGTGGGGTATGCCGTGGCTGCCCGCAACGGCAAAACCGTCCTTCCCATCCCCATCGACAGCCGGGGAATGGACCCGGAGGCCCTGGCCGCCAGCGGCGCAGCCCTGGCCTATGTCACCCCCTCCCACCAGTTTCCCTCCGGGGTGACCATGCCGGCGGGCCGGCGCACCCGGCTGCTCCACTGGGCCTATGGCAGGCCGGACCGCTACCTCATCGAGGATGACTACGACAGTGAATTCCGCTACGCCTCCCGTCCCATTCCCGCCATGCAAGGCCTGGACCGGGAGGGCCGGGTGGTATACCTGGGCACTTTCTCCCGCTCCATCGCCCCCTCCATCCGGGTGGCTTACATGATTCTGCCCCCCGCGCTGCTGGTACGGTATCAGCAGGTCTTTTCCCACACTGCCTGCACCGTCTCCCGCTTTGAGCAGGAGGCCCTGCGCCGGTTCCTGGTCCAGGGCCTGTACGGACGGCATCTGCGGCGCATGGGCAGTCTCTACCGCCGCAAGTGCGCTCTGTTCACCCGGGCCCTGAGCGCTATCCCCGGGGTGTCCATCTCCGGCCAGGAGGCTGGGCTGCACTTTCTGCTCACCCTGCCCCGGTTTTCCGAGGCAGAACTGGTGGAGCGGGCGCAGCAGGTCTCGGTGCGCCTGTCTGCGCTGAGCCGGTACTGTCACGCCGCGGCTCCCCGCCCTTCCACGGTGGTGCTGGGATACGCCGGGCTGAGCCAGCAGGAGCTGGACGGGGCCGCCGCCGCTCTGGCCCGGGCCTGGGGGTAACAGGGAAACGGCAAACTGCTGCATTCTCCCGCCGGAGATCCCAACCGCAATGCCCGTGCCGCGCAGGTTTTCTTCCGGTTTTGACCCGGATGGCCGCCCCTCTCTCCCCAAAGCCTCTTGTTTTTCAGTCCTGTTCTGCAAGGTCTCCCGGTCCTTCGCAAAGCCGTCGGATCGGCAGTCCCTGCCCCGTCAAACCGGCAGCGCCCATGCCGTCCCTGTTTGAGCGGAAGGAAAATTCGTGCATCAGGGTTGCAGTTTCCGGCTATCTTGTGTATAATGCATCTGCTGTCCAGTTATTTGGACACCGACAGTTCGTTTGTACCATCCTGTCGTAAAACAAAACCAGGACTGCTATTCATAGGGCTCGGATGATAGCGGCTTTGCGTTTTGCATGGCCGCTTTCTTTTTTGAAGGCGGTTTTGCGTTTTGTAAAACCACTTTTCTTTCGGAGGAATCCCTATGAATCGCACAGCCCCTCAATCCGTTCCCGCCCCTCACCCCCTCAGCAGCTGGCTGAAAA
Source organism: uncultured Oscillospiraceae bacterium (assembly GCA_944385435.1). Classification (GTDB taxonomy): domain Bacteria; phylum Bacillota; class Clostridia; order Oscillospirales; family Oscillospiraceae; genus Enterenecus. Next base: position 17,835 of record CALWXG010000020.1, on the reverse strand, counting down.
GGGAGTGGAATGAGACCGCCATCCTGCTTCGATGCATCCCGGCAACCGTGGTCTCCCTGTTCGTGGTCAGCGTGATCTGCATGAATCTGCTGGCCAACAAAACCCTGGTTCAGACAGACTGGATCGCGCTGGACGGCGGGATTCTGATCTCGTGGCTGTCTTTCCTGTGCATGGACACCATCACCAAGCGTTTCGGCCCCAAGGCATCCAGCAAAATTGCGGTGCTGGCCTCCGCCATCAACCTGCTCACCTGTCTCATCTTTTACATTGCCAGCATCATCCCCTCCAACGCCAGTGATTACACCGCGCTGAACGGGATTCTGGGCGGAACCTGGTTTATCCTCTTTGGCAGCACTGCCGCGTTTCTGGCCTCTGCCGTCATCAACAATGTGCTGAACTGGGCCATCGGCAGGACCTTCCGCCGCAATCCAGACGGGAAGCTGGCCTATGCAGCCCGGACTTATATCTCCACCTTTATCGGCCAGTTTCTGGACAACCTTATTTTCTCCCTGATTGTCTTCGTGGGCTTCGCCCCCATCTTCTGGGACGGCTTCCACTGGACCGTAGTGCAGTGCGTCACCTGTGCCCTCACCGGGGCCGTGGCGGAACTGATTATGGAAATCGTCTTCTCTCCCTTCGGATACCGGACGGTCCAAAGGTGGGAAAAACACCGCATCGGGCAGGAATATCTCGACTATATCAGCCAGGAGGTCTGAGGCATGACAGTACTGATCACAGGCTCATCTCAGGGCATCGGCAAGGCGATTGCCCTGCTTTTCCTGCAGAAGGGACACCGGGTCATTGGAATGGACCGCCAGCCGACGGGGCTGGTTCACAGCAGCTATACCCACTATCAGCTGGACATCCGCAATCAGAGCCAGTTCCCTGAGCTGCCTGGAATTGAGATCCTCATCAACAGCGCAGGCACCCAGAACGAGGACGACATCGACATCAACCTGAAGGCGCTGATCCGCATCACGGAGACCTACGGCGTTCAGGAGCACATCCGCGCTGTCCTGAACATCGGCTCGGCCAGCGGCCACACAGGCTCGGAATTCCCGGAATACTGCGCCAGCAAGGGCGGGGTGCTGGCCTATACCAAGAATGTGGCCATGCGGGTGGCCCCCTTCGGTGCCACCTGCAACAGCCTGGATCCCGGAGGCGTTCTCACCCCGCTGAATCAGTGCGTCATAGAGGACGAGGACCTGTGGGCGCAGATCATGGAGGAAACCCCTCTGCGCCGGTGGGCCACTCCGGAGGAAATCGCCCAGTGGGCTTATTTCCTGACGGTCACCAACACCTTCTGCACCGGGCAGAACATTGTGGTGGACGGCGGAGAGTCCATCTCCCGCAAATTTATCTGGAAAGACTGAACCTCTGCCCCGGCAATTCGGGCAGAAACACCCCGTCGGAGCACACACCTGGCTCCAACGGGGTGTTTCTTATTTTCTCACATCCAGCTTCAGCACCATCACCGTCCGGTCGTCCCCTGTCCCCGTCCGGTTTTCACTTTCCTTCAGAATGCGCCCGGCCAGATCCTGGGGAGACAGGCCGTCAAACTCCTCCAGCATTTGCCGCAGCCAGCCGTCCTCCCTTCCCGTGGTCACCCCGTCACTCACCAGGGCCACGCAGTCCCCGGCATCCAGGGTGAGGGGAAACACATCCGGCTCTCCGCTGTCAATCCCCGCAGGCATGGAATTTCCCTCCAGCCGCTCCACACTGCCCGCCCGGCGCAGATAGGTGGGCGCGGCGCCCAATTTATAGACGTCGCTCTTTCCGCTGTAGAGGTCTACCCGAAGCAGGTCCACTGTGGTAAATCCCCCTTGCTCCTCGCCCCGCAGGGCCAGGGCCTCTCCCACCGTCTTCAGGGCAGCTTCCGGTGGCAATCCCGCCCGGAGGAATTTCTCCAGCAGCCGCAGAGCGCAGTCGCTGTCTCCCCGGGCGCCTGCCCCGCTGCCCATCCCGTCACATAAAATCACATGAAGTCGGCCCCGCTCATCCTTGAACCAGGCTCCGGTGTCCCCGCTCACCGCCTGTCCCTCCCGGTCCGCGGCGGCCACTCCCGCCACCGCAGACAACGGCTCCCGCTGGCTCAGACAGGCCCGCCCCCGCTCTCCGGTCTCCTCCGCCCGCAGCGGGCAGCCCAGCAGAGCGGACAGTCGGCTCACTTCCCCCGGCTGGGTGAGCCGCTCCACTCCGGTTCCCTCCGCCTCCAGCCGCAGATGACCGAACTCATCCTCATATACCGTACACCGGCCCTCCAGGCCCAGGGCCGCCAGGCGCTGCTTCACCAGCCGCTGCCGGCGCAGATCCACCGCAGGCTCCCGCGCCGCCTCCATGGCCGCCTGGTCCAGCACTTGGGCCAGCTGCCCGTATTGGGCGCATACCGCCGCCCGGCTCTCCCGTACCCGGCTGTCGTACCGCCGGCGGTGGAGCAGGGCGGTCAGCTCCTGATTGGCCTGCCCCAAAAACGCGTCAAACTGTATGCACCGGCTGGAAAAATAGGACGGGAAGTCCTCCCGCAGCCCCTCGCCCCGGTCCAGCATGGGCCCCAGGGCATCGGACAGGGCCGTGCGGGTACTCTGGTACTCCTGCTGCCAGCAGCGCTCCCGGTGCCTGCATTTGGAGCACACCCGCTCCGCCGCGCGGTCAAAGAGTCTGACCGCATCCCCGTCATTGGCATTCCGGTCCTGAAAGGCACCCTGCAGTCCGCCGGATACCGCCCGGAACGCGGTGGCCGTCTGCCGCAGATGGCGCACCGCCAGTTGCCTGCCCCGGTCCTCCTCTCCCTCCGGCTCCTCCTGCTTGGCCAGCATGGACAGCCGGCGCAGCAGGCGCTCCGGAATCAGCAGAAACAGCGCGCTGCCCGCCAGAATCTCATAAATCCGAACCGGCCCCAGGGGCTCACTCCAGGTCCACAGGGCCGCAACACCCCCGGCCATCACATAGGCCAGGGCGCACAGCAGCCGGTTCTGTCCGGAAAAAATGCCGGTTACCAGTCCCGGCAGCGCATAGGTCACGGTGAGATAGGGCGGCGTCCCGCCGGTCAGGTCCATGGCCAGGCCCGCCGCCACCCCAGCGGCGGCGCCGATGCCGGCGCCTCCTTTCCATCCAGCGATGAGCACCGCCGAAACACACAGCACCCGGCCCACGGAATACCGGTCCATCACGGTCACCCGGGCCAGCGTCATCAGCAGGGTGGCGCCCAGCACCAGCGCCCCCATCATCTGCTGGGTGGACACTCCTCCCCTGGGGGGATGGACCTCCCACAGCTCAAAGGCCAGGCGGTAAAAATACACCGCGCCTGCCGTCAGAGCCACCTCCACGGCGAACCCCGCCATGGAGGGCCAGTCCCACCCCGCCGCAGACTGATAGACAAATCCCACCAGGCCGTTCAGCGCCGCAGATACCAGGGGCATGAACCAACGCCTGTGACAGATCTGAAATTCTCCCAGCGCAAGGGCCACGGCATACACCATCATGGCCGCCGCGATGTACCGCAGCCCGTTCACAAACCCCCGGAACGACAGATAGCCCAGCGCCGCGCCAAACAGGGCCGCCAGCCCCTCCGTCCCGGGCCGGCACACCCCTACCATGGCCAGCCCGAACATGGCATGTCCGCCCTGAATCTCCGCGCCGGACAGCACCGCCCCCAGCAAAAACCGCACCGCACAATCGGACAGCCGGGCAGCCAGTGGAATGGATAATTTTCGAGGAGGCCTGTCCTTGCGTTCCCTCCGCGCCTTTTCCTTTGCAGTCATGAAAGTTCCCTCCGCATTGGTCCGTTTTGCGCCATTATAATTCTTTCCTCCGGAAAAGCCCGTCGGAACCTGTCTTGCCCCCGGCAGGGAAATATGGTATGATACGGACAGTCAGCGCTGCGGGCAAAGGGTATTTCCCCCCGCCTGCCCCAGCGGGTAAGGAGTTATCTTGTGAAAATCGGAACTGTGGAAATCCCCTCCCGGATTGTTCTGGCCCCCATGGCCGGCGTCACTGACCTGGCCTTCCGCACGGTGTGCCGGGAACTGTCCGGATGCTATACTGTATCGGAAATGGTCAGCGCCAAGGCGCTGTGCTACGGTGATAAAAAGACCCCCACCCTGCTCCAGCTGGGCCCGGATGAGCACCCTGCCGCGGTGCAGATCTTCGGCTCCGACGAGGACTGCATGGAGCGGGGCGCCGCTTTGGCTCTGGAGAAATCCGGAGCCGATGTTCTTGATGTGAATATGGGCTGTCCCGTCCCCAAGGTGGTAAACTGCGGAGACGGGTCGGCGCTGATGCGGGACCCGGATCACGCAGTGCGCGTCATCCGGGCTGTCCTGCGCGGCGCGGCGGGAGTTCCCGTCACGGTGAAGTTCCGGCTGGGCTGGGACAAGGGCTCCATCAACTGTGTGGACTTCGCCCGCCGCATGGAGGACGCCGGCGTGGCCGCGGTCGCCGTCCACGGCCGCACCCGGACCCAGATGTACTCCGGCGCCGCCAACTGGGACTATATCCGGGACGTGAAGCAGGCCGTCTCCATCCCCGTCATCGCCAACGGCGATGTGTTTGAGGGGAAAGATGCCGCCCGGATCCTGCGCTATACCGGGGCGGACATGGTCATGGTGGGCCGCGGCGTATTCGGTAACCCCTGGCTGCTGCAGCAGTGCGCCGCCGCAGTGGAGGGCCGGGAGGTTCCTCCCCTGCCTCCCCTGTCCCAGCGCTGCGACGTGGCCGTGCGGCAATTTGAGCTGGCCCTGGCGCAGAAGGGGGAGAAAATTGCCTGTCTGGAGATGCGCAAGCACTACGCCTGGTACCTCAAGGGTGTCCCCTACGCCTCCTATTGGAAAGAACAGATCTGCAAAATAGAGACAGCCCAGGACTTCTACCAGGTCACCCGGGGCATCCGGCGGGATCTGTGCTGAAAAACCCCGCATCTGCAACACTCCCTTCGAAGGTGTCCCTTCCAAACGGCCAAAGGAGGTGTCCTCATGGAAGAAGAAACCCTGATCCAGCTGGCGAAGTGCGGGGATCAGACCGCGTTCGGCCAGCTGGTGGAGCGCTACGAAAAACAGGTTTACCGTCAGGCCCTGGGCCTGCTGGGCCATCCGGAGGATGCCGCCGATGTCACTCAGGAGGTCTTTTTCAAGGCCTGGCGGGGGCTTCCCGCTTTCCAGGGGGACAGTTCCCTGTCCACCTGGCTGTACCGGCTGACCGGAAATGCCGCCATCGACTTTCTCCGAAAAGAAAAGAAGCGGCGGGGAGACCTGTCCCTGGACGACGAGGATCGATGCTGGGACAGTCAGCTCACCGACTCCACCGCCGCCCCGGACCGGGTGCTGGAACAAAAAGAGCTCCGGCGGGCCATCACCAAAGGACTCTCCCGGTTGTCTGAAGAACACCGGCAAGTGTTGGTGCTCCGGGAACTCAACGGCGCCTCCTATGAGGAGATCGGACAGGTCCTGGGCCTGCCAGCGGGAACCGTCAAATCCCGGGTGGCCCGGGCGCGTCTGGCCCTGGCCAAACTGCTGCGGGAGGCGCTCTGAACCCACCGTCGAAAATTTTTCCTCCGCCCGGAACTTTTTCGAATTTCCTGCGTCTATCCCCATAGAAACTCACCAAGAAGGGAGGCGGCAGCCATGGACTGTGACCGCTGTCTGGAGTTGATGAGCCAGGCACTGGACGGCCCCCTCTCCCCTGCCCAGCAGGAGGAACTGTCCGCCCATTTGAATATCTGCCCCGACTGCGCAGCCCTGTACCGCGAGCTGACCCAGCAGTCCTCGGTCCTTCGCTCCCTGGACCCCCCGTTCCCGGAGGGGCTGCACCAGCGCATCCTGGACCATCTGCCCGCCCGGCAGCAGCCCAAGGCCAAAGGCATGCTGGTTCACCTGCGCAGGTGGGGCGCCCTGGCCGCCTGCGCCGCTCTGGTGGTGGCCCTGGGCGTGATCCAGCCCTGGGGCTCCAACGGTGCAATGCCCGAAGGCGCCCGCCCCAACATGGCCTCTCTGCCCAACGGTGCGGATCGTGCTCCGGATCCCGGCGTCTATGCCGGCTCCCGCAGCCAGGAATCCGAATCCCCGGAGAGCACCAGCCCGCTGGAGGCAACCACCGATACCCGGATCGTCTATACAAGGCTGCCCGAGGGCTGGCAGGACATTGTGGGCACCGGTTCCCCGGAATATGCCCGGCTGTCCGGAGAAGCGGCCCGCGCCTTCCTGGAACTGCTGGAAGAACAGGGCATTGCCTATACGGTGGAGGGCGATGAGACCTTTTCCGGGGACTGTGTGCTCGTCCCCGCGGAACCGTGATCTTTTCCGCGCCCCATCCCCCAGGTTTCCTCATTTGAATCCCCTGCGCCCGCCACGGAGTTCCGTCTGTGGCGGGCGTTTCGTTTCCGGAAAAATTAATTGGTCAAAATCGTCAAATAGCCGTTGCCAACCTTCAGTTTTTATTGTATAATTGCTGACAGTGGTTCTTTTGCCAGGACGCCCGAAGTCCCACGGAGAGCCTACCGTAAATCGTAAGGAGTGGAAACAACTATGAGCTATTCTCCCCACAGTATCCGTAATATCTGCCTGCTGGGCCACGGCGGCAACGGCAAAACCACCTTGGTTGAGAGCATGCTGCGCATGACCGGCGCCCTGGACCGCCTGGGCAAACCCTCTGAAGGCAATACCGTGTGCGACTTCGATCCGGAGGAGATCAAACGTCAGATCTCCATTTCCGCCGCTGTCGCCCCTGTGGAATATAAGGGATGCAAAATCAACGTGCTGGACACCCCGGGCAACTTCGACTTTGCCGGCGAGGTGGCCGAGTGCCTGAGCGTGGCTGACGCCGGCGTGCTGGTGTGCGCAGCCAAGGGCGGCCTGTCCGTGGGCACGGAGCGGGCCTGGAAGCTGCTCAATGAGCGCAACCTGCCCCGCATCGTCTACATCTCCAAGATGGACGAGGACAACGTGGACTTCAACTCCGCCTTTGACACCCTGCGGGAGTACTTCGGCAAAAACATCGCCCCCCTGATGGTCCCCATCTGGGATGAGGACAAGAAGGTCACCGGCATCGTGGACGTGCTCCACAAGCGCGCCTTCCAGCCCACCGCCGACGGGCAGACGGAGATCCCCGTCCCCGAGGACAAGGTGGACGTGATCAACGAGATCTACGACAAGCTCATGGAGTCCGTGGCAGAGACCAGCGAGGAATTCATGGACAAGTACTTCTCCGGCGAAGAGTTCACCTACGCCGAGGTGATGCAGGGCCTGCGGGCCGGCGTGCGGGACTGCTCCATGATCCCCGTGGTGTGCGGCTCCTCCTTCACCGGCCTGGGCACTCCCCTGCTGCTGGACATCATCATCGACCTGCTGCCCAACCCCCTGGAGGGCATCCCCTACTCCGGCACCGACCGGGAGGGCGAACCGGCGGAGTTCATCGTCTCCCAGGGCGCCGTCCCCGCCGCCTTCGTCTTCAAGACCATGGCCGATCAGTACGGCAAATTCTCCTTTGTCAAGGTCCTCTCCGACCGGCTCACCCCCGACATGACCCTGGTGGACTCCACCACCGGCCAGAATGAAAAACTGGGCCGTCTGTATGTGATGAAGGGCAAGAAGGGCACCGAGGTGAAGGAGCTGCTGTGCGGCGACATCGGCGCCATCGGCAAAATGGACCGGGTAAAGACCGGGGACACCCTGTGCGACCCCCGCAAGTTCATGAAGATCGACCCCATCCCCTTCGCCGAGCCCAACTATTCCAAGGCCATCGCCCCCAAGACCCGGGGTCAGGACGACAAGGTGGCCGCCGGTCTGGCCAAGCTGAACGAGGAGGATCCCACCTTCACCGTGGTGAACAACGCCGAGACTCACCAGATGGTGGTCACCGCCGCCGGCGACATCCAGATGGACGTGCTGGTGTCCAAGCTGAAGAACCGCTTCGGCGTGGATGTGGAGCTGTCCGAGCCCCGGGTGCCCTACCGTGAAAAGATCCGCAAGACCGTGTCCAAGCAGGGCCGGCACAAGAAGCAGACCGGCGGCTCCGGCCAGTTCGGCGACGTGTGGATCCGCTTCGAGCCCAACCCCGAGAGCGAAGAGCCCGTCTTCGCCGAGGAGGTCTTCGGCGGCTCCGTACCCAAGAACTTCTTCCCCGCGGTGGAAAAGGGCATCAAGGAGGCCTGCGTCCACGGCGTCCTGGCCGGCTATCCGGTGGTCAACCTGAAGGCCGTGCTGTACGATGGATCCTATCACCCCGTTGACTCCTCCGAAATCGCCTTCAAGACCGCCGCCCAGCTGGCCTACAAGGCCGCTCTGCCCGAGGCCAACCCCGTGCTGCTGGAGCCGGTGGGTGAGCTGAAGGTCACCGTGCCCGACAACTACATGGGCGACGTCATCGGCGATCTGAACAAGCGCCGGGGCCGCGTCATGGGTATGGATCCCGTGTCCGGCGGAGGCCAGGTGATCACCGCCGAGGTGCCCATGGCTGAGATGTCCTCTTACGCCATTGACCTGCGGGCCATGACCCAGTCCCGCGGTTCCTTCACCTTCCACTTTGTCCGTTACGAGGACTGCCCCCCTGCCGCCCAGGAGAAGGCCATCGCCGCCGCCAAGGCCATGCAGGAAGAATAAGACATCCATCGCTCACCCGCCCCGGTTGGGGCGGGTGAGTTTTTCTGCGGGCAGTTCCGGCGGACGCAAACAACCGCTCTGCGCTTTTCCGCAGGGCGGATTCCCGTTTCCCCTGTTTCGGACCTCCCGTTTCCCCCCTCTTTCTCTCCGAAAAAAGGAGCGGAAAATTGACATTTTTTTCACCGTCTGTTACACTGGTTTTGTCAAAATACCCGCTTTTCCGGCAGCGGCCCGCCGCCCGCGAAAAGGGATCGGAGGTTTTCCATGAAACGGATCAAACAGGCTCTTCTGCCTCTCGTGCTGCTCCTGTGCCTGTGTGCCTGCGCACCCAAGGCTGCTGAGCTTCCCAAACTCCCGGACGAGACTGGCATCGCCCCCTACGACCTGTCCGAGGAGGAGAGCTATCTGCTGCAGGCCCTCGGTCTGGAGAACTCCGCCAAAGTGTTCGCCTTCCGCGCCCCGGAGGAGACCGTCAGCATCCAGCTGAAGGTCTACCAGCTGGACGAGGAACTGGACTGGGTGCAGACCGACGCGGGCGACATCTCCAATGGTCCCGGCAGCGCCTCCGGTCCTCTGAACGGCACTTTTGCCCTGCGCCTGTCCCCGGACTGCTCCATGAACCTGTACTTCAACTGCCTGGGGCGCATCGCCTATCAGACCGATCCCTCCTCCTCCGCCCAGCGGTTCACCTCCAGCGCCCGGGTCTTTCTGACCGACTTTCAGGAGATCAAGCTGGGCGAGGAAATTCCGGTGGCCCTGCTGGCCTATGACTTCGGCAGTTCCATTGAGGCACTCACGGTGGGCGACTACTTCGCCCCCGCCAGCCTGGGCGGCATCGACCTGGTCCAGGCCGTCACCCTCACCTTCAGCGACACCGCCTTAACCTGACCGGACCATTCCAGGCCGCAGCCTCCCCCGCCGTACAATTCAGAATGGAGATGATCGTATGTCCCGCGGCGCAGGTTCCTTCTTCCTGGTCCTGCTCTCCAGCCTGGCCGGACTGCTCCTGGACGGCCTGCTGCACACGAAAATCCTGTTTGCCATTTTGATCCCCGTGGCCGTGGCCGCGGCCCTGATCACCGGCTATCAGGCTGCGGCGGAGCGGCGCTCCGGCGTGCTCACCCCCTGGGAGGAGGAATCCGGCCCGCCGGAACCGCACAGGCAGCCGCCCGCCGGAACCGGCCCCGGCGGCATACCCCCGTACCGCACCCTGTCCATTCCCTACACTCCCCAGGCCCAGGCGCTGTCGGAGCGGGTGGCTCAGGCCGCCAACCAGATGGAGGGGGAGGGCTATGCCCTTGTCTCCTTCTCTGTCACCCCCAGCGCCAGGGCCATTCTGGTCTTCCGGCGCATGGACACCGGCGATTCCCCCCGGGATGTTCCCCCATTGTAATCTTTTTGTCATCCTCCTGTCATCGACTTTTCCGGCATCTTCTGGTATGCTGATCCTGGGGCAGCTTGCAAATTTGCCCTTTGGAGGAGATACACGCTGAAAAGGAGGACATCATGCAAGGAAATCGTTCCAGACCCGCACGCATTTTGGCTCTCGTCATACTGTGTCTGATCTGTCTTGTCCTGCCCGCCCATGCGGACATGGGTCCCAAACCCGACCTCACCGTCACAGTGGTCAACGCCCCGGAAGGGGCATGCTATGTGGATCTGCTCCATGAGGCCAGTGGGCAGAATCTCTTTCCCATGGACGAGACAGGCTATGACCCGCAGCTCATCGCATCCCTGCGCACCCTGGAGGGAGACGGCTGGCAGCTGGCCCTGCTCACGGGCACCGGCGGCATCCCCATATTCGGCGACCTGACTCCCAACGCCTCCGGCCAGTATGTGTACAGCTATCATGGACTGCCGGACACCTTCCGGCTGGCAGTGGCCACATCCCAGGGAGCTCAGGCCGTGGAGCAGCCCTACACCCGCAACCGGTTCCACACCGTGCTGGTGTACGACTGGAGCACCAACACCCTGACCGAACGCACCCCGGCTGCCCTGTACTATCTGATCCAACTCTCTTCCACCCTGGTTCCCACCCTGATCATTGAGGGGCTGGTCCTGCTGGCCTTCGGCTTCCGGCAAAAGCGCACCTGGCTGATCTTCCTGCTGACCAATGTGGTCACCCAACTGGGCCTGCACCTGTTCTGCTCCAACCAGATTGTGTCCTCGGCCCAAGGCCAATTCGCCTACTACCTCATGCTGATGACTCTGCCGGAACTCATCATCCTGGTTGTGGAAACCGCGGTCTACCTGTCCTGCCTCAGGGAACACTCCATGGGCAGGCGGGCCGGGTACGGAGTATGCGCCAATCTGGCCAGCTTCCTCATCGGCTTTCTGCCCCTGCACTGGCTCTTCTCCCTGTTCCGCTCCCTGTAAGACATGACAAAGCCACCCGGCACGCAAACGCCGGGCGGCTTTGCAAATCCGGCGAGCCGTGCGCTTTGTTGGCTCACTGACAGTTCGTCTCCCTGATACTTGCAACAATTTGTTCAATTAACGCGTCATTCTGAATATCCACACATAATCTGTTCAGATCAGCTATGGTTTCCCGATCCAACACGTCATACAGCTGCTTTTCTTCACTCAACTGACAAAGGGTGAGCACAAGCTGGTTCATATCTGCATTCCCTGAAAAAGAGGTCAGACTGAATATGGAAAAACACAAAAACGCGCGCTTTTCATTTTCCTGATTGACTGCTTCTGATTCTGCTTGGTTCAAATTGTTGCACAGGATAGAAAAATTATCCCTGAAAACCGCGTCTGTCCGTTTGAAGTAATCGTCTCTCTCCGCGCGTCTGGCTGCGAAACTGGTTACGAAAACCGTGCATACTACAATGACGATCAAAATGGGTATGCCGAACCCCAATACTTTTTTCATGATGACATCCCCTATGACTTTATGTTTCCGACGGATGAGAAGCGCCGAACCAAAACAGCGTATTGGCAAACAATACCCCTTTGACAATGACGGGTCCCCTGTTGCCGCCTCCGCGCTATGTACTGCTTGATATATACGATATCATGTTCTTTCTATTTGTAAAGTAAAAGGTTTCACAACTTTCAGCGGTGGAGCGCAAAAAAATCCCGCCGGGCGGCAGTTTTTCTCTCCGCCTCATGCCAGCAGTCCCGCCTGACGCAGCCTGCGGCGAAGCACCGGCCCCAGAGTCAGCACCGCCGCCATCTTCACCAGATCGAAGGGCACAAACGGAAGCACACACGCCCACAGTGCAGGGATCAGAGCAGTCCCGCTCTGAAGGCAGTACCATGCGGTGCCCAGAGCATAGCACAGGGCGGTGCCCGTCAGCATTCCCAGCAGGAGGGGCCCCCGCCGCTGGCTGCGCTGCGCCGCCCAGCCGGCCGTCAGCGTAATGGCCAGATACCCCACAAGATACCCGCCTGTGGGCCCCAGCAGCATACCGCCTCCCGCCCTGTACCCGGAGAATACCGGCATCCCGGCCAGTCCCGCCGCCAGATAGGCCAGGCAGCCGGCCGTCCCCCATTTCCAGCCCAGCAGCACAGCCATCAGATACACCGCCAGGGTTGCCAGTGTCACCGGTACCGGCCCTGCGGGAATGGCCACCGGAGCCAACACACACAGCACTGCCGTCATCACGCCGCACACCGCCAGCCGGTATACCCTGTTTGCCTCTGCCCGCGTCTGTCCCATCGTGATCCCCCTATTGTAAACTCATTTTATTTTTAGAGTATACAATTCAAGGCTTCTCTTGTCAAGCAGGCCTGCGGCATTGCCTTTTGACTGGAAGTGTGTTATAACGGATACAATTCTTCCGGTATCGGAAGGCAGGAGGCCGAAGTATGGGAAAACTGAACTATCTGGTCCAGCGGGCGCTGAACATGAACTACAAGGCCATGCTGGACAAGATCAACTCCATTCACAAGAAAACCGGAACCGGGCGGCTGGCCATTTTCCGGGATATGAAGGACTGCGCGGTGAAGTATGGCGCGGGCTATATGGATTACGACCTGTTTGAGATGTACAACCTCACGGCACAGCAGCGGGACACCTATCTCACCCGGGGGCGGAACAACGCCCTGGTGGCAAAATACAACGCCAAGGACCATATGGCAGATCTGGGGGACAAGATCAAATTCAACACCCGGTTCGCGCCATTTCTCCACAGGGACTGGGTCCCTGTCACCGGAGAGAACCGGGAGGATGTCCTCGCCTTCCTCTCCCGGCACGACACCTTCATGGCCAAGCCCTCCCAGGGCAGCTGCGGCTGGGGGATTGAAAAACTGCACACCTCCGACTTTCCCAGCCTGGACGACCTCTACAACCATCTGAAAGAGCGGGCACCCTTGCTGGAGCTGGAGGAGGTCATCGTCCAGCATCCGGCGGTGGCCGCCATTTACCCCGGCTCCATCAACACCGTGCGCATGGTGACCATCCGGGGAAAGAGCGGACGGGTGTACCTGGTCACCGCCATGTTCCGCATTGGCAACGGCAAATTTGTGGACAACTTCAACAGCGGCGGCATGGTGGCCCCCATGGATCCGGAGACAGGCACGGTCATCGACCGGGCTCTGGACAAGCAGAAAAACCTGTACGAAAACCACCCCGCCACCGGCACCCCCATCAAGGGGTTCCGCTTTCCCGATTGGGACAAGGCCCGGACTCTGGTGGAACAGGCCGCCCAGGTCATCCCGGAGGTGGGGTATGTGGGCTGGGACGTGTGCTTCACCCCGGATGGGCCCTGTCTGGTGGAGGGCAACCAGTTCCCCGGCCACGACATCTATCAGCTGCCGGTACACACCCCGGACAAGATCGGCATCATGCCCCGGTTCCGGGCCATCGAGGAGCAGGAGAAGAAGCTGGAAAAACCGCATGCCTGAAAAACTGCCCCCGGCTCATGGATGAGCCGGGGGCAGTTTTTTGTCTGACAGCGTTCAGGCCTTTTTCGCAGGGTTACTGCTTCTCTCCGTCCACGTAGACGGCCTTCAGTTCCAGAGCCTCATCCAGAACCACCAGGTCGGCTGCGGCCCCGGTGCGGATCACGCCCACGTCCGTCAGGCCCACGGCCTGGGCGGGAGCGGTGGAGGCGGCATACAGGGCGTCCGCCAGAGGCAGGCCGAAGGCCACCACATTGCGCACCGCATCCAGCAGGGAGATGGAGGACCCGGCCAGGGTATCGGTCCCCAGCAGGGTGGCCTTGTGGTTTTTCACCTCAATGGGCTGGCCGCCCAGCTCATACTGGCCATCGGGCATGCCGGCGCAGCGCAGCGAGTCGGAGATCAGATTCAGCTTGTCCCCATAGAGCTTGTGCACCAGGCGGATGACAGCGGGGTGGATGTGCAGGCCGTCGCAGATGAGCTCCACACTGGCCCCGGCGTCCATGGTGGCGGCGATGATACCCGGTTTGCGGTGGTGCAGCCCCTCCATGCCGTTGAACAGATGGGTGGCGTGGCTGGCGCCCCGGGCAAAGGCCTCCATGGCCTGGTCGTAGTTGCAGGAGGTGTGGCCCAGGGAGACGGTGGCCTTCCGGGAGACGTAGCCGATGAAATCCATGGCCCCCTCCTCTTCACAGGCCACGGTGACCAGTTTCACCTGGCCGCCGCTGGCCTCGTTGAGCCGGTCAAAGAGGGCGGTATCCGGCAGGTGGAGGTTCTCCGCTGCCTGGGCCCCCCGCTTGGCAAAGCTGAGGAACGGACCCTCCAGATGCACTCCGGCGCACTTGGCTCCGTGGGTACGCCGGAAGTCCCGGATGGCGTGCATGGCAGGGGTAAGCACCTCTTCCTTCAGGGTCATGGTGGTGGCCAGATAGGAGGTCACGCCGTGGGCGGCATAATAGTCGGCCATGGGCTGAATGCCCTCCGGTTTGCCGTCAGAGAAATCCTCTCCCATGGCGCCATGGGTGTGGACATCCACAAATCCGGGAGCCACATAGCAGCCCTGGGCGTCCAGATCGGCCTCCCCTTCCAGCTTGCCCACCGCCTCAATGGTCTTACCGAAGCGGATATCCCCTTCCAGGAAGGATTTCCCTACCAAAATCTTCGCGTTTTTGATGAGCATGACGTTTCAATCTTCCTTTCCCGGTTCCGTTGCAGCAATTACTTCTTGATCTCAGGCAGGCTGGCCGCAGCCATGGACTGACCTACCCGGCGGAACTTCTCGTCGGGCAGCTCAGGCTTGATCTTGCCGTTCAGCTCGGGGTACTCGTCTGCCAGCACCTGCTTGCAGGTATCCAGGATGATATCTCCGCCCTTGCCGCTCATCACACGGCCCAGCAGCAGCACATGGCGGCAGCCGTACAGGTCGAAGTAGTACGCCAGGGTGTGGCCCAGGTAGACGCCGATGGAGCGGTAGACGGCGGCCGCCCGGTCGTCATCCTCCTCCATGAGCTTCTGGACCACCTTCAGCTTCTCCGCCGGGGACAGGGACTCATCCAGCTCGATGCCCGCCCGGGGCGCCAGCTTGATGACGCCGTCCTGGGAGAAGTACTTCACCCCGCAGCCGATGTCGCCGGACCACTCGTCCTCCATGGCCTCTCCGTTCACGTCCACCGGCATGAACGCCAGCTCATTGAGCCAGCCGGTGATGTTGCCCTTCTCGTCCACGTAGCCCACAGCCTCACTGGTGCCCATGGCGATACCCAGCACGCTGTTGTCCTCCAGGCTCATGGCGCCGGCCAGAGCGGACACGTCGCCGTCATTGCACACGGCAAAGGGCACGTCGCCGAAGGTGTCCTTGATGGCGCGGATATAGATATCCTTCACCTTCGCGTCGAACTCGTCTTTGGGCACCTTCAGGAACAGGGAAGCCACCATGGTGCGGTCATTGATATACACGCCGGCGGAACTGACGCCTACGCCGTCCACCCGGGGCATATGCTCGGCAGCGGACTTCAGGGCAGAGACAATTCCGTCATAGTGATACTGGGGATCGGCAGTGATTTTGGGGAACCAGACCACTTCCTCGGAGAAGACGGTCTCTCCGTCCACCACGGCGGACACCTTCCGGTCAGACCCGCCCGCGTCAAAACCGATGCGGCAGCCGTCCATATGCCGGCCGATGGCCTGAGACACGTCGTGTTCCGCCGGCACCTGGTCACAGATTACCACCTCAAAGGGCTTTTCATACACGCCGGCCATGAAATCCGCGTCAAAAGCCCGGGCTCCGGTGAGGCTGAAGGTCTCCTTCAGGTACTGCCCCACCTTCTCGTCGCCGGCCACATAGACCTTCCAGCCGCCCTTCATCCACAGCAGGGACTTCACCAGCCGGTCCATGTAATAGCAGTCGGCCTCATACATTTCCTGCGTGCCATAGATGCGGGTGTTGCACACCGCAACCTGGCCCCGGTCCCGCTCCACCGCGATGGAGACAGGCTTTTGCGCGCCCTCCAGGAATGCCCGGTTAAACCGAAGCACCGGGAAAAACCCCGGGTCCAATTCGGGAACATTGCGGATGGCGGCCTCAATACCCAACTTGTTCATAACTGCAGTCCTCCTCGTAAAATCTGTTGCCGGATTTTCACAGCTATTTTACCACACTGTTCCGAAACTGTCATCTGGTTTTGTGGAAATTTCCCGGCTTTTTCCCTCCTCAGCCCTCCGGCTTCCTTTCTTTTCTTTTTTCTCGCTGACGCATTGAAAATCACTTCCGGGAATGATACAATGACCATGCTGAATCCTCTCTTTCAGCAGCTGTCAAACCCTTCAATCACCTCTTGCGCCAGGCCAGCCCTTGGAGAGGGGCTCTAAAAACTACTACTTTTAAGATGAGGGTGATAGAATCAATGGATAAGGAAAAAATGGTTGCGGCCCGCGACTGGGTACGCAGCGAACTGGAAAAGTCCGTCAACTTCTGGCTGGAGCACGGTATGGACCGCGAACACGGCGGCGTCTACACCTGTCTGGACCGGAAGGGTGAGATCTACTCCACCGATAAGAGTGTCTGGATGCAGGGCCGCTGCGGCTGGATCTTCGCCTTCCTGTGCCACACCTACGGCGTGCGGCAGGAGTGGCTGGACGCCTCCAAGAGCTGTCTGGACTTCATGGAGAAGTACTGCATCAACCGCGCCTGCGGCGACCGGATGTACTTCACCGTCACCGCCGAGGGCAAGCCCCTGCGCCAGCGCCGATACTACTACTCTGAGGCGTTCTACGCCCTGGCCAACGCCGAGTACTACGGCGTCACCGGGGACAAGGCCTGCCTGGAGCGGGCCCGGAAAGCCTACAACATCTACTGGGACCTGAGCCACGGCGGCAAGGACCCCACCGGCCTGGGCCCCAAGACCATTCCCGAGACCCGTTCCGGCCGGGCTTTCGGCCTTCCCATGATCATCCTCAACGTCATCGGCGTACTCCAGCGGGTGGACCCGGAGCACAAGGAGGAGTATGAGCTGCGCTCCAGGCAGTGCGTGGACGAGATCTTCACCTACCACGTCAAGCCCGAGTTGAAGTGCGTGCTGGAGAACGTGGATGTGGACGGCACCCCCCGGCTGTACTACACCGAGGGCCGCACCGTCAACCCCGGACACGACATTGAGGGCTCCTGGTTCCTGCTGGACTACGCCAAGCGCTCCGGCGACACCGGTCTGATCCCCAAGGCCGCCCAGATCTTCGACTGGGCCATTGAGGCCGGCTGGGACCACGAGTACGGCGGGCTGCTGTACTTCATCGACTGCCTGGGCAAGCCCCCCGAGGCCTACGAGCACGACATGAAGCTGTGGTGGCCCCACAACGAGATCCTCATCGCCTCCATGATGCTCTACCGGGACACCGGAGACGAGAAATATCTGGACTGGTTCTACAAGACCCTGGACTACTGCAAAGCCCACTTCGCCGATCCTGAGTACGGCGAGTGGTACGGCTACCTGCGCCGGGACGGCCTGCCCACTATGCCGTCCACCAAGGGCTCTACCTTCAAGGGCCCCTTCCACCTGCCCCGCTGCCTAATCTGGGTGGACACCATGATCGGGGAGATCCTGGGGCGCTGAGGCGCTTGTTTGTTCACATCTCGAAAAGGGGCCGTTGCTTAATCATTTTGCAACGGCCTCTTCTCCTATACAGTTTTCTTCACCATAGAGCAACTATTTGTCAGCAGCAAATTTCTGTCCTGCATCATATCTGTCGTTTATGGGAGATAGAAACATGAAGAAAGAATACAGCAACTGGAAATCTGCCCCTTTAGCATGGCATAAATTTTTAGGCTCAATCACAAAATCTGTGGGATGGGATATTCCTGACATAGGATCTCCTGCTCATATCGAAGAGCTTCAGGAAG
>CALWXG010000019.1 GCA_944385435.1 uncultured Oscillospiraceae bacterium | reverse complement strand
TAGAAATATCTCCCAAATCAAGCCTGTGAATTAGGATAGAGCTCTTTGGATCATACCCTTTTGTCGCTCAAATCATATGTATTACATCGCAATTGTTATTCTCTCTGCACTCGCATTCATTGGAGGACTCCCAAAAGTCAGAAAATGGTACGGCCCCGTCTCTGGAATTACTTCATATTTTCTTTCTGCACTGTATAGTTTGTATTTTATTTTCGTCTATATCGAAGTGGGAATTAACAATCAAATCTCGCAACCCCTCGGAGCAATGATTGCATATCTCATATTCGTCTGTCTTAATATTCTTTACTATCGAAAGCGGAGAAAATTATTCTATGGCCCCACCCCTGCCCCAACATCCAGCAAACCACAGATTGTCAATACCAATCCCAACACCTTATTCCCTCCAGCAGGGCCGGTTTGTTCCGTTCAAAGTTCTAATCACTTCAGTCATTTAGATAATCATCCATCCGAACATAGCGAAAATGAAAATTCTGTTGATTTGCTCGCCCGTATTATGACAGAGCAGGAAAAAGAAAATCAAGCAAAAAAATTTGCTGAGTCGTCAGCAGAAAGACACGAAAAAAGCAAATTTAAGGTTCCCATGTTTTTGTTTGCAACTCTCTCTGGGGTCTTGTCCATTTCGTTGGTTGTGGTGTGTGTCTTATGGTGGAATAGTAACCAAACATTTTTGCAAAAAATAGAAACCATCGAACAGAACTATGCGGCAGAGTATGAATCTCTGGAGAGATTATTCGACGTAAGAGGTGAACTGCTGGAGGATGAACGAAGAGAGAACTCCAGCATAACAGCAGAGCGAAATTTCTATCGATATAACGCCTGTATTGTTACAGAAAGCGGAAAAAAGTATCATACCTACGATTGTCCAAACCTTAGCAATATGAGCACATATTGGATTTTCAATACGGAATACGCAGAATATCTCGGATACGAGCCGTGTTTAAATTGTTGGCAACCTTTAATTGAAAACAGACTTGAAGAAGCTCGCCAAGAAGCCCAAGAGCAAGACAAGCAGTCTGGGCTTTCCGATCATAACGCAGGACGGTAATTTTTAAGGAGTTGATTTCCATGTCTCTGGAACGGGCCACGGCCCATCTGGAACGGTTCGGCCTGGCCGACCGGATCAAACTGTTTGACGTGTCCAGCGCCACGGTGGAGCTGGCCGCCCAGGCGGTGGGGTGCGAGCCTGCCCGCATCGCCAAAACCCTGTCCTTCCTGCTGCCCGACGGCCCTGTGCTCATTCTGGCTGCCGGGGATGCCCGCATCGACAACGGCAAGTACAAGGCCCAATTCCACACCAAGGCCAAGATGATCCCCCACGACCAGGTGGAGGAGCTGATCGGGCACGGTGTGGGCGGTGTGTGCCCCTTCGGTATCCACGATGGCGTCCCTGTCTGGCTGGATGAAAGCCTGCGGCGGTTTGACATCGTCTATCCCGCCGCCGGGACCTCCAATTCGGCGGTGCGGCTGAACCTGGAGGAATTGGAACAGGCCTCCCAGGCTCTGGGCTGGGTGGACGTGTGCAAGCTGTAACCGTTCTCTTCGGAAGACAAGCAACGAGCGGGGGAATTCCCCCCGCTCCCGCCGTCTCCAGGTTGAATATCCCTCCAGAATCCGGGTCGCCGCCACCGCGTCCGCCCCATCTGCGATGGGGCCCCACCGTGGACACACGGCCCGATTACGTTCGCTCCAGCCTTTTTCTGGTCAAATACCCCTCCAGAATCAGGGTGGCCGCCACTGCGTCCACGGTCTTTTTGTGGACCTTCATTTTTTTCCCGCTGGCGTGAAGAATCTGGTGGGCCTCAATGGTGGTCCGCCGCTCATCCCACAATCGGACCTCCAGCCCCGTCCTCTCCTCCAGCCCGGCGGCAAAGGCGCGGCAGAGTTCTGCCCGGGGGCCCTCCGTGCCGTCCATGTTCCGGGGAAATCCCATCACCAGCTCATCCACCCCGTGCTGCCGCGCCAGCTCGGTCAGGCTGTCCAGCACCTGTTCTTCCCTGCGGCTGTGGATCACCGTGGTGAACCCCGCCAGCATGCCGGTGGCATCGGAGATCGCAACCCCCGTTCTGGCATCCCCGTAGTCAATGGCCATCACTCTCATGCCTTTCCCGTCCTCTCCTGACATTCAAACTTATTTACATTATAAAGAATAAATTTATGGTTGACAAGCCCCTTGCAGTGTGCTAAGATGGTGGCACCTGTGAGCAGGGCTTTCTTTTTGTGCGCATTTTTACGGGATGGGCGCAAAAACCCTCTTCCCCATTTTGTGGCCACAGGGAGGCAAAATGCCGGTTTCCCGTAGCCTTCATACAGGGTGCGCCGCGCCCTTTTGAAACGCTGGAACCGGTACGGCCGGTCCGGCGTTTTTTCGTCGGCAGGCTAAATTCAAAAGGAGGTGCCGAATATGGCGAAAGCCGGTAACCGTGTGAAGATCACGCTGCGTTGTTCCGAGTGCAAGCAGCGCAATTACAACACCAACAAGAACAAGCGCAACACCACTGAGCGTCTGGAGCTCAACAAGTACTGCCCCTTCTGCAGAAAGCACACTCTGCACGTGGAAACCAAGTAATGAGCCTCTGCTCAAAGGAAAGAAGGGTAAATCTGAATGTCTGAACAGGAAAAGCGAGTCGAAACCGCCGCCCAGGAGTCCGTAAGCTCCAAAAAGGCCCAGGATAAAGCGAAAGCTCCTGCCAAGAAAAAGGATAAGAAACCCAATCGGATCGCCCGCTGGTTCAAGGATCTGCGGGGTGAGTTGAAGAAGGTCACCTGGCCCACCGGCAAGGACACCATGAAGAATGTGGGCACCGTGATCCTGTGCGTCATCATCGTGGGTATCTTTATCTGGGTTTTCGACTTCATTGCCCGGCAGGTTGTCGAGGCTCTGCTCAATCTCTTCGGTTAAGAGGTCATTCCCATGGCTGACGAATTGAAGTGGTATGTAGCCCACACCTACTCCGGCTATGAAAACACGGTGGCCGCTTCCATTGAGCGGGCCGTCGAAAACCGCAACATGCACGATCTGATCACCGAGGTCTCCATTCCCCTGGAAACGGTCACGGAAATCACGGAAAACGGCCCCAAAACCGTGGAGCGCAAAGTGTTCCCCGGCTATGTGCTGGTGAAGATGGTGATGACCGACGACACCTGGCATCTGGTGCGCAACATCCGGGGCGTCACCGGCTTTGTGGGAACCGGGGACAAGGCCATCCCCCTCACGGACGATGAAATCTCAGCCCTGGGTGTGGAGAAACGCGAGGTCATCGTCTCCTATAACGTGGGCGACAGCGTGAAAATCACCGACGGCGCCCTGGAGTCCTTCATCGGCACCGTGGAAGAGGTGGACAAGGAGCGCGGTAAGGTCCGCGTGGTTGTTTCCATGTTTGGCCGGGAGACTCCCGTGGAACTGGAACTGGATCAGGTCGAACCGATCTAAAAGAAGCGCCGAGCCGTCGTGAGCAGCGGACTAAGACCGGAGCGGAGCCCAAAATCCGGCGGGCCCGAAGGGCCAAAAGGATTTTGGTGCAGTCGCAGGGCTTAGGACCGCGTCGCGAACAGGCGAGACGTGACAACCCAGAAGCGCCGGGCCGTCGTGAGCGGCCGCGCGCAGACACCGGCAGACCTGATCTGCCGCGAACGTGGGAGGAGCGTTTCCCGCTCCGTCACCACCACATTTCATGTAGGAGGTGCTGTTTCAAATGGCACAGAAAGTTACTGGATATGTAAAACTGCAAATCCCCGCCGGTCAGGCAACCCCCGCCCCTCCTGTGGGTCCTGCCCTGGGTCAGCACGGCGTGAACATCGCCGCTTTCACCAAGGAATTCAATGAGCGCACCAAGAAGGACATGGGTCTGATTATCCCCGTGGTCATCACTGTGTACGCCGACCGTTCCTTTACCTTCATCACCAAAACTCCTCCCGCCGCCGTCCTCATCAAGAAGGCCTGCAACATCCAGTCCGGCTCCGGTGTGCCCAACAAGACCAAGGTGGCCACCCTGTCCAAGGCTGATCTGCAGAAGATCGCCGAGACCAAGATGCCCGACCTGAACGCCGCCAGCCTGGAGGCCGCTATGAGCATGGTCGCCGGTACTGCCCGCTCCATGGGCGTGCTGGTGGAAGAGTAAGGGAAGGAGGAAGAATCAATGGCTACTAAAGGAAAGAAGTATGTGGACAGCGCGAAGCTCATTGACCGCTCCGCGCAGTACGATGTGACCGAGGCTATGGACCTGGTCATCAAGACCGCCACCGCCAAGTTCGATGAGACCGTGGAGCTCCACGTCAAGCTGGGTGTTGACTCCCGTCACGCCGACCAGCAGGTGCGCGGCGCCATCGTCCTCCCCCACGGCACCGGCAAGACCGCCCGCGTGCTGGTCTTCGCCAAGGGCGACAAGGCCGATGAGGCCCGCGCCGCCGGCGCCGACTTCGTGGGCGATATGGACATGGTGGAGAAGATCCAGAAAGAGAACTGGTTCGACTTCGACGTGGTGGTCGCCACTCCCGACATGATGGGTACTGTGGGCCGTCTGGGTAAGATCCTGGGCCCCAAGGGCCTGATGCCCTCCCCCAAGGCCGGCACCGTCACTCCCAACGTGACCCAGGCCGTCAACGAGATCAAAGCCGGTAAGGTGGAGTATCGTCTGGACAAGACCAACATCATCCACTGCCCCATCGGCAAGGTCTCCTTCGGCCCCGAGAAGCTGGCCGACAACCTGAACGCCCTGATGGGCGCCATCATCAAGGCCAAGCCCGCCGCCGCCAAGGGCCAGTATGTGAAGAGCTGCGTGGCAGCCTCCACCATGGGCCCCGGTGTGAAGGTCAACGCCGCGAAGTTCGTGTAATGCAAACGCGCGGAGCGCTTTCCAGCGTTTTCCCGCAAGGTTCCAAAAATTATATCCGATTCGGGAAGGTTTTGCTTGACAAAACCTTCCCGGACCGATATAATATCTGTCGTGTTCGAAGACAGCCGGTATCCGGGCTTCCGGAGTAAATCCAGCCGAGAATGCAGCTCATACAGAATTTGTCTGCGCTGTTTTCGTCTTGACACGAGAGCAGTGCTTTTTATTTGCGGTATTTCACCGTGAGTGAAGGGCTCTGCCCATTCAATTATCCCGGAGGTGAAATGAAACAATGCCTAACGCAAAGGTTCTCAGTGAGAAGCAGGCCATTGTGGAGAAGCTGACCGAGACCCTGCAGTCCGCTGCATCCGGTGTGCTGGTGGATTACAAGGGCATCACTGTGGCGGAAGACACCGCTCTGCGGCACGAGCTGCGGGAAAACGGTGTGGAGTACTCCGTGGTGAAGAACACCCTGGTCCGTTTTGCCATCGACAAGGTGGGCATGCAGGAGCTGGACGAGGTGCTCAACGGCACTACCTCTCTGGCCATCTCCAAGGACGATCCCATCGCCCCCATGCGCATCATCAACAAGTACTCCAAGCAGCTGGGTGACCGCTTCAACATCAAGGCCGGCTTTATGGACGGCAAGGTCATCCCCCTGTCCGACGTGGCCGCTCTGGCCGAGCTGCCCTCCAAGGACGCTCTGCTGGGTCAGGTGCTCGGCATGATGCTGGCTCCCATTACCAGCCTGGCCATCGTCATCAAGGCCATCGCGGAGAAGAACGGCGAAGCCGCTCCCGCTGCCGAGGAGGCCGCTGCCCCCGCCGAGGAGGCTCCCGCCGCCGAGTAAGGTTCGGCACTTTCCCCCGCCCCAGGTGGGGCAACACATCATTTGAACGATCATACCAATAATAGGAGGTTATTTATCATGGCTAGTGAGAAGATCACCGCTCTGATTGAAGAAGTGAAGGCCCTGACCGTCCTGGAACTGAACGACCTGGTCAAGGCTCTGGAGGAAGAGTTCGGCGTTTCCGCCGCCGCTATGGCCGCTCCCGCCGCTGGCGCTGCCGCTGCTGCTCCCGTGGAGGAGAAGACCGAGTTTGACGTGGTTCTGGCCGGCTTTGACGCCGCCGCCAAGATCAAGGTCATCAAGGCCGTGCGCGAGATCACCGGTCAGGGCCTGGCCGAGGCCAAGGCCACTGTGGAGGGCGCTCCCAAGACCCTGAAGGAGGCCGTGTCCAAGGACGAGGCCGAGGAGCTGAAGAAGAAGCTGGAAGAGGCCGGCGCCAAGGTCGAGCTGAAGTAATTCGCTTCTCCATATGTCTTTCAAAAAACAGCGTTCCGCCTGTGCGGAGCGCTGTTTTTCTGCTTTTCTGCATGTCTGCCCTGCCAGATTCGCCGTCCAGTCTGAAAATTCAGGAATTGTCTTGCGGACCCTTGCACTTTTGCCCCGGCTCCGCTATAATAAAAAACAAATGTTCCAACCAGACAAAGGGGTGATTTCATGGCAGACCTGCTGCAGAATCTCAACGAGGCTCAGCGCACGGCAGTCACCACCACTGAGGGCTATATCCGGGTCATTGCCGGCGCAGGAACCGGAAAAACCCGCGCCCTGTCCCATCGCTTTGCCTATCTGGTCAATGAGTTGGGTATTCTCCCGGGCAATATCCTGTGTGTCACCTTCACCAACAAATCCGCAAATGAGATGCGCCAGCGCATCCATCAGCTCACCGGTGACAATGACACCGGTTACATCAATACCTTCCATGGCTTCTGCGTATCCGTGCTCCAGGAGGACAGCCATGCGGTCCAGTATCCGAAAAGCTTTCTGGTCCTGGACAACTCCGACATCGACACCATGCTTCAGATCATCTATGAGGAGCGCGGCCTCACCCTCCGGGACATGACTTACTCCTCCGCCAGGGATATGATTGAGATGGAGAAACTGGTTCGCAGACCAGACTACTACCTGGACATGATCAACCTGTCCCTGGATACCCTGAGAGAGAAGTACACCCAGGCTTCCAGTGCCCGGGATATCATCTTTTACGGCTATCTCTATCAGGAAAAGAAATGCTTTGGCCTGGACTACAACGATTTGCTCAAGTTCACGCTGTATATCTTTCAGCAGGACGAGGCCATCCGCCTGAAGTGGCAGCAGCGCCTGGAATACATCATGATCGACGAATTCCAGGACATCGACGAGATCCAGTATCAGCTCATGGAGGTACTGTGCGGCTACCACCGGAATCTGTTCATCGTGGGCGACCCGGATCAGACGATCTATACCTGGCGAGGCGCCAATGTGAAGTACCTTCTGGAGTTCGACCGCCGTTTTCCCGGCGCGCAGACCATCCTGATGATGGAAAACTATCGCTCCACACCGGAAATCCTGGCTGCAGCCAACTCGCTGATTTCCAACAATCAGTTCCGCATGAAAAAGGACCTGATCCCCACCCTGCCTTCCGGAGCACCGGTCCTGTGCTGCTACGCAGACAACCAGGCTGAGGAATCCGGCTGGATTGTCCGTCAGATCCAGGAACTCCACGCTCAGGGCATCCCCTACCGGGATGTCACCATTCTCTACCGGGCCCATTACGTCACCCGCACCTTGGAAGAGACCCTGCTGCGGGAAAAACTTCCCTACACCATCTACAGCGGCGTGCAGTTTTTCGACCGCAAGGAAATCAAGGACGCCTTGAGTTACCTGCGGATGATGGTTTTCCAGGACGACCTGTCCTTTCTGCGGGTGGCCAACACGCCCAAACGCAATCTTGGCCGGCGCCGCATGGCCTTTCTCCAGGAATACGCCCAGCGGGAGCAGTGCAGCCTCTATCAGGCATTGCGGAACTGCGCAGAGGATCCTCTGTTCAAAGGGACAAAAGCGGAGTCCTTCCTCTCCCTGATCGACACCTTCTCGGTCCGCTGGCAGGGCCGTCCCATCTCCGAAGTGCTCTCCGCCATACTGGACCAAAGCGGATATGAGCGCATGCTGCGCACCGAGGGCAGCCAGGAGCGTCTGGACAATCTGGCTGAGCTGAAACAGTCCGTCTATGAGTACGAGTCAACCTGCGGAGAGGAGAGCACCCTGGAGCACTATCTGTCCCATGTGGCGCTGTTCACCAATTCCGATGCCGGAGAACCTGGAGATAAGATCAAGCTGATGACCGTCCACGCTGCCAAAGGCCTGGAATTTCCCCATGTATTTCTCTGCGGTATGAACGAGGGGATTTTCCCCTCCCGGAAAGTGCGCACACGCCCCGCCATGGAAGAGGAGCGGCGCCTGGCCTTTGTGGCCATGACCCGGGGCGAAAAGGGGCTGTACCTGTCCGGAGCGGACGGCCGCAACTTCGACGGCTCACCCCGCTACCCCTCCCGTTTCCTGCTGGACATTGATCCGGCCTGCCTCACCTTCATCCTGCCTCTGCAGGAGAGCCTGATCCGGCAGGCCAGAGCCCACATCGAAACCAGTGATCTGCTGCTCTCCCCTTCGGATGACACCCAGCTGTTTTCCCCCGGGCAGCGGGTCCGGCACTCTCTCTTCGGCCCGGGCAGCGTATTGGATGTGGATCCGGAGCGGAACGCATATCGGATCAAATTCGATTCGCTGGACACACCCCGGCAGATTTCCTTCCGGGCAAAGCTGGACCGTTGCTGACGCCCTGCCTGTTTCCTGCGGCAGCCCCACCATGTCCTGCCGCACAGACCCCACTCTACCCTCAGAAAGGAGGCCGGGCTGTGCACCCGCCGTGGACGCAAGCCCAAGATCCCGTGAAAACCTCAGAAAAAATCGGACTGGTCGTGGAGGGCGGCGGAATGAAGTGCGCCTACAACGCCGGAATCCTGGACGCCTTCCTGGACCATCAAATTACTTTTGACTACTGCATCGGAGTCTCCGCCGGAGCTGGCAACCTGGCCTCTTACCTGGCTGGGCAGCGGGGCCGAAACCTTCGGTTTTTCACCCAGCACATTCATTCCCCGGAGTACTTCGGTCTGAAAAGTCTGCGCAAGACCGGCAGCCTGTTTGGCCTGCAGTACATTTACGGCACCCTCACCCGCTCTACAGGGAAAGACCCGCTGAACTTTCAGGCTCTGATGGACAACCCGACGGAATATCAGGTTGTGGTCACCAATGCTCTCACCGGCAAGGCAGAATACTACGGCAAGGAAACCCTCCGGCAGGACGACTACCGCCTGGTCATGGCTTCCAGCGCCATTCCGGCGGTGTGCAAGCCGGTGGAACTCAACGGCATCCCCTACTTCGACGGAGGTATCTCGGAGGCGATTCCCGTCTCTCATGCGCTAAGTGACGGGTGCAGCCGGCTGGTTGTCCTGCTCTCCAAGCCCCGGGGATATGTCCGAAAACCCCAGGGCATGCGGTTCCTGTACGCCCGCGCCTGCCGGAACTACCCCAAGATTGTGGCCGCCATCGACCACAGGCACCTTACCTACAACGAAAATCTGAAGGAAGTGTTCGCCCTGGAGCGCTCCGGCCAGGCCTTTGTCTTTGCCCCCAGCCGCCCGATCCATGTGGGCACCTACTCCATGAAAGAGGAGGCAGAGCGGGAGCTGTATGCCCTCGGCCTGCAGGATTTTCAGGCCCGACAGGCAGAGCTGACAGAATTTCTCTCCCGGTCTGCGCAGCCAGTTCCCCAACCTTGACCCCATAAAAAACGGGTCAATCGTTTTTCTGTGGGATCAACGCGCAGCCCTTCCAGATATGGTAACTGGCCGCCGCTCTTGACAGCACCTCGAAAAGCGCCGGGCAAAAATATACCGAATTACAATTCGTTAAAAACCATGCCCCCCGGCAGACCGTCCCTGTGCACAGTCTGCCGGAGGGCATTCGCTTTTTTCTGCTCAGATCCGAGTCCGGATGGCCCGGAGGAACTCCAGCCCGGTCACCTTCTGTGCGGGCTTCTCCCCCTCCCACAGGCCGGCCAGGTCGCCGGTCATGACACCGGACTCAATGGTGTCGATGGCGGCCCGCTCCAGCTTCTGGGCAAAGGCGGTCAGCTCCGGAATATCGTCCAGCTCACCCCGCTTGGCAAGGGCCCCCGTCCAGGCAAACAGGGTGGCCATGGGGTTGGTGGACACCTGCTCCCCCTTCAAATAGCGGTAGTAGTGCTGGGTGACGGTGCCGTGGGCGGCCTCGTACTCATAGTTGCCTTCCGGGGACACCAGCACGCTGGTCATCATGGCCAGGGAACCGAAGGCGGTGGACACCATGTCGCTCATCACGTCCCCGTCGTAGTTCTTGCAGGCCCAGATAAAGCCCCCCTGGGAGCGGATGACCCGGGCCACCGCGTCGTCAATGAGGGTGTAGAAGTAGGTGATCCCCTTCTCCTGGAAGCGGGCCTTGTACTCCTTCTCATACAGGTCTGCGAAGATGTCCTTGAAGGTGTGGTCATATTGCTTGGAGATGGTGTCCTTGGTGGAGAACCACAGATCCTGCTTGGTATCCAGGGCATACTGGAAGCAGGAGCGGGCAAAGGAGGTGATGGACCGATCCAGGTTGAACTGGCCCTGGAGCACGCCGGGGCCCTGGAAGTCCTGGATGGTCTGGCGGTGCTCCGTGCCGTCGGCGGCGGTGAACACCAGCTCCGCCTTCCCCGGGCCGGTCACCCGGTACTCCGTGGCCTTGTACACGTCGCCAAAGGCGTGACGGGCGATGGTGATGGGCTGCTTCCAGTTCTTCACCACCGGGGAGATGCCGTTCACCATGATGGGGGCGCGGAACACCGTGCCGTCCAGGATGGCCCGGATGGTGCCGTTGGGAGACTTCCACATCTGGGAGAGCTTGTACTCCTCCACCCGCTGGGCGTTGGGGGTGATGGTGGCACACTTCACCGCCACGCCGTATTTCTTGGTGGCCTGGGCGGCGTCCACGGTGACCTGATCGCCGGTGGCCTCCCGGTTGGGCAGCCCCAGATCATAGTATTTCGTCTTCAGCTCGACATAGGGCTCCAGCAGCTCCTCCTTGATCTGCTGCCAGAGGATGCGGGTCATCTCGTCCCCGTCCATCTCCACCAGAGGTGTCTTCATGTTGATCTTGCTCATGGGTCTTTACTTCCTTTCAAACGCCACAGGACACTGCTTTCCCGGTTCCGGCGCAATTAATACTTGGGATAATTCGGCCCTCTGGGCGGGGTATCCTTGGAGTCGCCGGACTGTTCCCCGTTCCGGGGCGGCTGAGGCGGCTGCCAGTTTTGGCCCGCATCTCCGGACTGGCCGGATTGCCCCGGCTGCCCGGACCAGGAGTAGGAGGAGTAGTCCCAGGGATCCTGCTGCTCCTGGCGCTCTCTCCCCCAGGGATCCCGCTGTCCGCCGCCGTTTCCTCCGCCAACCCAGGGCGCGTGTTCCTGCTTGCTCCGGAGGAAGTCATAGAACGAGGCGATGGAGCCGGTGATATACGGGGTAAGCCAGACGCTGATAATCAGCACCGCAATCATAATGATGAAAAAAACCACCCAGACGATTCCTATCATCGCCATCACTCCGCCCAGATTGAGGTCGCCATATGCCGACACATAGGCTCCCCCCACACCGACCATTATGCCGCCCAGGATCAAGGCGCCCACAAAAATCACGGCAAACATAATCAGATACCAGCCGATAAAGGACAGCTCCAGGACGAACAGCCGGCGGTAGTTGCCCTTCATCAGCCGCTTGCTGGTGCGGATAGCCTCCAGGCCGGAGGTGCCGTCCAGCAGGGCGTAGTCTGCCAGGGAATAGCGCAGAGTGACCCAGATGAGGCCCACCACATAGGCGACCATGCCGGCCAGCATGAGGATCACACCCAGGAAGGGCACCGCGGTGGCCAGGCCGGCGCCCAGAATCATCACGACAATCATGCCCAGGGTAAACAGCAGCGACCAAAGGAAGGAAAACACTCCGCTGAGAATCCGGGTCACCAGCACGCCGCCGGCCCGGGGGAATGCACGGAACAGAGTGGCTACTCCGGGCTGCCTGCCCCGGACCATGTCCAGACAGTAGCCCTCATATCCCACCAGCATCAGACTGCGCCACAGGTACACCACGAAGGAGATCACCGCGGATCCCAATATGGCCATTCCCAGCAGTCCGCCCGCATCCCTCAGCAGCCAGGCCAGCAGGGCCTGCGTCGCCTCTTCCGCACTCCAGCCCTGGCTGACCAGTGCAAAATACTGCGCAAGAATGCTGCCGGTCCAGTTCAGGCCGCTGAGCAGGGTCTGGATGAGCCAGGCGCCCAATCCCGCCACCACCATATACAGCAACGTGATCCAAATGGGCCTGGGCCGGGTGACCTTCATGGCTCTCTTTACGTTCTGTTTCAATTGTGCTCTCTGGTATTCCATCGAAACACTCCCTTCTTTTCTCTGGCCATATTGTACCGTATTCCGTCTGGAAAAGCAATAAAATTCACGGCTTGCAGCTGAAAATCGCCAAGATTTTACAGTCCTGTACCAAAAATTGACCGGCTCCTTCCCGGGAGCCGGTCAATTTTTAACCTTGTCTCATGCCCGCAGGCCCTTACCTGCCTGTGCGGGCCGCCCTCCGCTTCCTGTGTTCCGCCCGGCGTCCGGACCAGATACCCAGGATGTTCTCTCCCAGCTCAAACAGCCGCTCGAAGACCCAGATCACCGACGGCGTCAGCATGAGGAATACCACAATCACCAGACCGGACTGGAAGTCCAGGGGGGTAATCTCGAAGAAAGAGCCGAAGCCCAGCACAATCACCACAAAGGCGGTGGCCATGGACCCCAGCAGCAGCCAGCGCTTCCAGTCCATGGGCTTGGAGATATAGTAGAGCACCAACAGTCCCACCTCGCCCATAATGATGGTGGCCAGGGTGGACAGTGTCGCCCGCTCAAAGGTGAAGGCCATGGTAAACAGTTCGATGCCCACAATGAGCACAATGTTGGTCAGGCCTCCCGGCAGGGCGCGGCGCAGCACATTCTGCATGAACTTGCCCCGCACCATCTCGTGGTTGGGCTCCAGAGCCAGCACGAAAGAGGGGATTCCGATGGTCAGCGCGCTGATCAGGGTGATCTGAATGGGGTTGAAGGGATAGGGGAAGCCGGCGAACAGGGTGATGAGGGACAGGAAGAAGGACAGGATATTCTTCACCAGGTACAGGGCCGCCGAGCGCTGGATGTTGTTGATCACCCGCCGCCCCTCCTCCACCACGTGGGGCATGGCGGCGAAGTTGGAGTCCAGTAGCACCAGCTGGGCCACCTGGCAGGCGGCCTCGGAGCCGGAGGCCATGGCAATGCCGCAGTTGGCGTCCTTCAGGGCCAGCACATCGTTGACGCCGTCTCCGGTCATGGCCACGGTGTGCCCCGCCTTCTGCAGGGCTTTCACCAGCTTCCGCTTCTGGTCCGGCGTCACCCGGCCAAACACGGTGAACTCCCGCACCGCCCGGTCATAGTCCTCCGGCTGGCGCAGGCTGGCTGCGTCCACAAACCGGTCCGCCCCCTCAATGCCCGCCTGCTGGGCCACCTGGGATACCGTCTCCGGGTTGTCGCCGGAGATCACCTTCACATGGACTCCCTGCTGGGTAAAATACCGGAAGGTGTCCGGCGCCTCCGGCCGGATGGGGTTGGCCAGCACCGCCAGGGCGACCGGCTGGATGATTCCGCTCAGCCCGTCTGCGGTGGGCGGGGTATCGCATTTGGCCAGCAGCAGCACACGGTTGCCCTGGGCCTGATAGGGGGCCACCAGGGGCTGAATGTGTTTGTAGTCCTCCTGAAGAATGAACTCCGGCGCCCCCACCACGTAGGAGCCATGTCCCCGGAACACCACCGCGGACCACTTGTTGGCAGAGGTAAAGGGCACCGTGCGCTCCGCCTGCCAGGGAGAGGGCTTGTCAAACCGTTCCGCCATCGCCCGGGCAGTGTCGTTGTCCGCGTCCATCACACGGTAATAGGCGTTGAGGATTTCCTCCACCTTGGCACTGGGATACTCCTCCTCGTCCAGGCACACCACGTCCTGAACCGACATCTCCGGCAGGGTGATGGTGCCCGTCTTGTCCACGCACAGCACGTCCACCCGGGCCAGGGTCTCCACCGCGCTCATCTCGTGGACCAGGGTCTTGCGCTGGGCCAGGCGCATCACAGAGACGGCCAAAGCCACGCTGGTGAGCAGGTAGAGCCCCTCAGGGATCATGCCGGTGAGGGCGGCCACCACAGAGCTTACCGACTCGGAAAAGCTCCCCTCCTGCACCACAAACTCGTTCCAGAACAGGGCAATGCCGATGGGAATGAGGGCAAAGCCGATCACCCGGATCAGCCGGTCCAGGGACTGCATCATCTGGGATTTGCCAGCGCCCTGATCAGCCTTGGCCTCCAGGGCCAGCCGGGAGGCATAGCTCTCCGCCCCCACGTGGTCCATCCGGGCCCTGCATTTGCCGGACACCACAAAGCTGCCGGAGAGCAGCTTGTCCCCGGGATTTTTGGTGATGGGATCCGCCTCACCGGTGATGAGGGCCTCGTTCACCGTCACCTGGCCGGACATGACGGGCCCGTCGGCGGGGATCTGATCCCCCGCTCCCAGCTCCACAATGTCCTCACGGACCAGTTTGTGCAGGGGTACCGTGCCCAGCTGGCCGTCCCGCAGCACCTTGACCCGGGATTCGGAAATCAGGTTCAGCTTTTCCAGCGTAGCCCGGGAGCGCAGCTGCTGAACAATGCCGATCAGGGAGTTCAGCGCGGCAATGACCAGAAACAGCATATCCCGGAAATTTCCCGCAATCACCAGCAGCACCGCCAGCACCACAAACACCAGGTTGAAGAACGTCAGGGTGTTCTCCCGGACAATCTGCTTTGTAGTCTTGGCATTGGATGCCACCGCCTCATTTCCGTATCCGTTGGCCAGCAGCTCAGAGGCCTGGGCACAGCTCAGCCCCTGCTTCGGATCCGGAAAGATCCGCTCTATTTTTCTGCGGGAGACCACCGTTTCCTCCGGCTGCGCCGGCGCCTTCCGGCTCCTGCGCGCAGGCAGCTCCTCCCGCTTGTGCCGATCTGGTTGTCGCTGATATTGTGCCTGTCCCATTCCTGAACCGTCCTTTGATGTGATAAAATCGTCTGCGTCACTTCAGCAGGGTTTCCTCCCACTGCTCCGGTCGGAATCCCACCAGCACCACGCCGGGCCCGATGAGCAGGGGCCGCTTGACCAGCATCCCGTCCGAGGAGAGCAGACGCAGCTGTTCCTCCCGGCTCATGCCGTCCAGTTTGTCCTTCAGGCCCAGGGCGCGGTACTGCTGTCCGCTGGTATTGAAAAACCGTCTCAGCGGCAGCCCGCTCTCCTGGCTCCAGGCATCCAGCTCCTCGTAGCTGGGATTCTGCTCCCGGATGGGCCGGGCCTCATAGGCAATCGCGTGATCATTCAGCCACTTCTCTGCTTTTTTGCAGGTGGAACAGTTCTGGTAACAGATGAATTCCATACTTCTGCCTCCATCAGTCAGTTTTCTCCAGCATACCACAAACCGCCGTCGGCGTAAAGCAGAGGAGTATGAACGTTTTCTTAAGTTTCGGAAAAGTTTCCCTTTCTTTTTGTCATCTCCCGTTTTCTGTCCAGCCACACATCGCAAAAACCGGGCGCGCAAAGCATCCCGGTTTTCCGCTCTATATGCACTTCCACGTCACAATCACGGTAAATTCTCCGTCCTTCAGTGAGGCGGACACCTGATGTCCCATCTGTTCAACCAGGGCCTTGACAATGGCCATGCCCAACCCCGTATTCTGTCCCGAGCGGGTGCGGTCCGCGGTATAGAACCGATCAAAGACATAGAAGGCATCCTCTGCAGTCATATCCCGGGCCCCATTGGAAAAAGAAGTTGCCACCGCTCCGTTTTCCCGCCAGGCCCGGACCGCCAGATAGTCGGAGCCGTGCTTGTACGCATTGGTGAGCAGATTGGACAGCACCCGCACCACCGCCTTCCGGTCTCCCCACACCTGGGGCAAATCCTCCTGGATGGATACCTCCACCCGGATGCCCTGACTCTCCAGCTGCTCATAGGCCATGGCCAGCTGATCTCCCAGTTCCCTGCCCAGATCCACCGGCTCCCGCTCCAGCTGCCACTGCCCGCCCTCAATGCGGGACAGGTCATAGAAGGAAGTGATGAGGGTCTGGAGGTTGTTCGCCCTGCTGCGGATCACATCCAGATATTCCCCGCGCTTTTCCGGGGTCAGATCCTCCTCTTCCAGCAGCTGAAGGTACCCCAGGACGGAGGTCAGCGGCGTGCGCAGGTCATGGGACACATCGGCGATCTGCCTGCGCAGGTCCTGCTCCTTGCGGCGGTAATCCGCCCGCTCCGTCTGCCGCAGCTCCAGCAGCTCATTGATGGTCTCGAACAACTCCTCCGCCGCCCCGTTGGGGCAGGGCGAGGTCAGCCGCGCAGTAGATTTGCCCTCCATGTGCTCCCGGATCTTCTGCCTGCCCCGGCGCAGTCCCCGCTCCAGGCTGATCAGGTCAATCAGCAAAATCGCACACACGGCGGCCAATATCACAATGATTCCAATCTGCATCCGCACTTTCCCCTTCCCTCAGCAGGTGATGATCCGGCGTTCACCGGATTTCCTTTCTGAAAAAGGCCAGCAGACCCACAGCGGTAAAAATCACCCACCAGGCGATTCCCACCGCCCAGGCCTGGGCACACAGGCCCCAGTCCGCCGCAGTGTTCAGCGTCCGGTCCAGCAGCACCCAGGGCGCCAGCCGGTACATCCGCTCCGCCCCGCGGCCCGCCACAGTACCCTGAGCCAGCCCGCCGACAATCAGGCAGATGACCGGCAGTCCGCCCTGAAGCGCCACAGCCGCCACGGCCCCAATCAGATCGCTGCGGAAGCACACATACATACAGCACACCAGGGCCTGGGTGCCCAGCCACAGAGGCAGGGCGGTGGCCAGGCACCGGCCCACCAGCTCCAGTGCCTGGGCGTCCAGGGCCGGGTCGTGGGGCAGCAGCCAGCACCCGGCAAAGTAATACCCCACGAACAGGGCGCACAGGGCCAGGGACAAAATCGTCTGGGTCAGCAGCTTGCCCCAGTAGACCAGCCCCCTACTCAGGCCGAAAGACAGCTCATTTTTCAGCGTGCCGTTTTTATACTGGTCGGCGAACACCATGTCCCCGGTGAGTAGGGGCATGAAAAAGCCCAGCCACAGCAGGGGTAGCAGGTTGGTCCAGCCGGTGTGGAAGTCCATCCCGGCCTGGCTGTCGTGGAGGATCCCATAGGCGGCGAACATGAGAGTCTCCGCCGCCAGCACAATCAGGGCGGTGATCCACAGATACTTCCGGCGCCGCAGCTTATACCATTCCGCATACAGGTAGTTGACCATGGGAGGCCTCCTCTCGTGCCATTTTCCGTCCCGGGACCCTGAGCCTATTACTGGATCTCCTTCTTTCGGAAGCCCGCAAGGCCCACGGCGGTGAACACCGCCAGCCAGATGGCCCCCACAATCCAGGCCTGGCCGCAGGTGGCCCAGTCCCCGGCGATCTGGGGGGCTGTCTCTACCATAATAGTGGGCATATGCTGATAGAGAAAATCCAGAACCGGTCGCAGTCCCGTATCACCCACAATCAAACCTGCCACCCCAATCGCGGTGGGGAGAATCATAAAAATGCACAGGCTGGCCAGGCAGGCCCACAGGTTGCTGCGCACCAGGAAATAGAAGGCGCAGGTGCAGGCAAGCACCCCGATCCACAACGGCAGGGCGGTGAGCAGGCAGTAGCCCACCACCTGCATGATGAGGGCGTCCTGGGCCGGGTCCCGGTACAGGAAGAGCCAGCACAGTCCCAGATAGAACCCCGCCATCACCACCATGAACAGCAGGGACACCGCCAGCTCCACCACAAACTTGCCCAGGTAGATCCGGCTGCGGGGCAGGCCGAAGGCCACCTCGTTCTTCATGGTGCCGTTTTTATACTGGTCGGCGAACACCATGTCGCAGGTGAGCAGGGTGGCGTAGAAGCCCAGGGACAGCATGGCGAGCAGCATCCCCGCCCCGGTGTAGAAGTCCACGTGGTTGCCGTTGGCGTTGGTGAACGCCCAGCCCGCCACCAGCAAACCCTCCAGCGCCAGCAGGACGAGGAGGGCAGCCCAGGTGTACGTTCTGCGGAACACTTTATAAAACTCCGCCCGGATGTAGCTCATCATTTCCGCCCACCTCCGATCAGGTTCAGGAAGTAGGCCTCCAGATCGGCGCTCTTCTGCTCCATGCCCAGGATGGCCACCCCGCCGGAGGCCAGGGTGCCGGACACCTCCTGGGGCCGGTCCAGGCAGTCGTACAGCTCGATGACGCTGCCGGGGAGCACCTGGAAGTTGTCGGTGCCCAGCCTGGTCTGGAGGAGCATGGCCGCCCGGGGCGCGTCGTCCACACTCAGACGCAGGCAGGTCCGGCACTTGTCATGGAGCGTCTGGGCCGTGATCTCCTCCAGCAGCTGCCCCTGCTCCAGAAAGCCGTAGCAGGTGGCCACACTGGACAGCTCGGTGAGAATGTGGCTGGAGATGAGGATAGTGGTCTCCCGCTCCCGGTTGAGCCGGCGCAGCAAGCTGCGGAACTCCGCCACTCCCTCCGGGTCCAGGCCGTTGATGGGCTCGTCCAGGATGAGAAAGTCCGGGTGGTTCATCAGGGCCAGGGCCAGCCCCAGCCGCTGCTTCATGCCCAGGGAGAAGGTCTTGAACTTCTTTTTTCCTGTCTCCCGCAGGTCCACCAGCTCCAGCACCTCGTCCACCGCCTGTTTTCCGGGGATCCCCCGCTGGAGGCGGTAGTACTCCAGATTTTCCCGGGCGGTGAGAAAGGGCGCGAAGGAAGGGGTCTCGATCATGGCCCCGGTGCGCCGCCGGGCCTGGAGCAGCTCACGGCCTGTCTGACCAAACAGCTCCACCGACCCCGCCGTGGGCGCGGACTGGCCGGTGACCAGCCGCATCAGGGTGGTCTTGCCCGCCCCGTTGCGGCCCACCAGACCGTAAATCTCTCCCTTGCGCACGGCCACGCTCACCCCGTCCAGCGCTTTGCTGTGCCCGTAGGCCCGGCTGAGGCCGTGGGTGACCAGTACGTTTTCACTCATGTTGACTCCTGCCTTTCCTTTGAGGATGGTCCCATTGTAGGGAAAAGATCTCAAAGGCGCCGAAAGAAAGTGTGAAGAAAGTCTTAACTCGTTTCCCGGCTCAGGCCTCTGCCTCGCAGCTGCCCAGTTTGAATCCGATCCCCCACACGGTTTTGATGTATTCCCGGCCCGGCCCGGCCTTGGCCAGCTTGGAGCGCAGGTTGCTCACGTGGACATTCACCGTGTTGTCGTCCCCCATGAATTCCTCCCCCCACACCGACTCGTAGATCTGTGCCCGGGAAAATGCCCGCTTGGGGTGCTCCATCAGCAGCGCCAGGATGGCGAACTCCCGGCTGGTAAGAGAAACGTCCACTCCGTCTACGCTGACGGTGTGGTCCTCCCGGCTCAGATGCAGCGGGCCGCAGGCCAGTTCCTGTCCCCCTCCGGCCGGGGAAAAACTCCGGCTGCGCCGGAGCTGAGCCTCCACCCGGGCCAGCACCTCCCGGTTGTCGAACGGCTTGGTGATATAGTCGTCCGCCCCCAGGCCCAGGGCATTCACCCGGTCTTCCACCGCCACCTTGGCGGAGAGCACAATGATGGGCATGGTCTTGCCCGCCCGGATCCGGTGGATGAACTCCTCCCCCGTCAGACCGGGGAGCATCAGATCCAGCAGCACCAGGTCATAGTCGTATTTCTCCGCCCAGAGCATGGCCTCGCTGCCGGAGAAAGCCGACCGGCAGGAGTAGCCCGCCCCCTCCAGGATGGTGCACAGCAGGCGGTTGATGTCGGCGTCGTCCTCCACCACCAGGATGTGAATGTTCTCCATGGTGTGTTCACCTCATTTTGTAGGATTCTTCTGGAAGTATACCATATCAGCCCGCCCCAATTCAATGGGACGGGCTGACCTCAGTCCTTTTTTCCTGCCTGATCCGGCGCTACCTTGACATCCGGTAGCCCATAATGATGGGCGTTATCCCCGGGTTGAGGGGAAGAAAGGTGTACCCCGCGTCCCGGTAACCCTCGATGACGGCGGGCAGAGCCTGCACCGTGGTGCACCGGGCGGCGCTGTCATGGGATAGCACGACGGCCAGATTGTACCCCACCCCCTTCAGACAGTCGGCGGCGATGTCCGCCGCCGGGCGGGGAGTGGCGGTGGCGTCCTGGGCGGAGACGTTCCAGTCGAAGTAGACAAACCCCCGCCGGGTCATCTCGGCGATGATCTCCTGATAGACCCCGGCATTGTAGGCGTTGATGCTTCCCCCGGGAAACCGGAATACCCGGGGATAGACTCCGGTGACCTGGTGGATCCACTGGTAGAGCTGGTTGAAATCTTCCAGATACGCCTCCACCGAGGCATAGATCTTCCGGTAGTCGTGACTCCAGCTGTGGATCCCCAGGGTGTGGCCGGCGGCCACAATATCCCGCAGCCGCTGCTGGTCCGCCTCGCCCGTCCTGCCCACAACAAAGAAGGTGGCCTTTACCCCGTACCGCTCCAGGATGTCCAGAATCTGGTCGGTATTGGCGGAGGGCCCGTCGTCAAAGGTGAGGCAGACTGCCTTCTCATACTCCGCCTGCGCTCCGTCCCAGGCCGGGGCGTACAGCTCCGGGTAGAGCTGCGTGTAGGCCGGGGGCGTCCCGTCCGGGGCCAGCAGCGTGTACTCCTCCATCCGCGCAATGGTGTCCCGGGCCGCGTCCAGGGCTGCCTGGTTCCGGGTGAGCGCCTGACGAAGCTGCTGCGTCTGCTCCTCGTAGCCGGCCAGCTGGGCCCGCAGGGCATCCTCCCGGGCCAGCTCCGCCCGAAACCGGGCCGCCGCCCCCAGACATACCGCCACCGCCGCCGCCAGCAGCAGCAGCCGGCAAACCCATCTGCGTCCCCGGCCTGTTTTTCTCTCTTCCCCTGTGCGCTCTGCCATGTCTCCAGCCCCCGCCGCCAAGAAACGTTGCGCCCGCTCTCCCTGCGGGCGCCCTGTTCTCAGTATAGGAAATTCGCAGCCACAAGTCAATGCGTTATGTTAACTTGTAATCATTTGACGACGGCTCGTAACCCTTTGTTCCTGAACTGTAACTCTTTCCCGCGGCGCTGCCTCCCGAGAGAGGCGGCGCCGGGTTCGAGATGTCCCGTTTGGACCAGATCACTGCGGTCTGCCTGCCGGCACCTCCGCTCCGGGAACGTCCACGTATCCGTTCATGTCCGGCGGCTCCGCCTTGGGCAAGGTGACCGTGGCTTTGAAGAGATCCCCGTCAATGCTGATTTCAAATCGGCCGTGCTGCAGGTCGGTGAGGGACTGGGCAATGGAGAGCCCCAGCCCGCTGCCCTCCGCCGTTCTGGACTCATCCCCCCGGACAAACCGCTCCAGCAGCCGCTCCGGCGGCATATTCAGCTCATCTCTGGAGATATTCTTGATGGAAAAGCAGGCGCTGTCGCTGAACTCCTGGATCTCCAGATAGACTCGGGTCCCCTCCAGGGCGTATTTGGCGCAGTTGCCCAGCAGATTGTCGATCACCCGCCACAGGTGCCGCCCGTCCGCCATCACCCACACCGGGTGGTCCGGCAGGGTGGACACCACCGTCAGCCCCTTGCTCTCCAGCCGATCCAGGTATTCCGCCACTGCCTGGTCCAACAGCTGGCCCAGGTCCAGCCGCTCCAGCGTCACGGTCAGGTTTCCCGTGGACGCCTTGGACGCCTCCACCAGATCTTCCGTGAGTTTTTTCAGCCGCTGGCTTTTCCGGTCCAGCACCTCGATGTATTCCGCCGCCTTGGGGTTGTCGATGTGCTCCTTTTTCAGCAGGTCCACGTAGTTGATGATGGAGGTCAGGGGCGTCTTCAGGTCGTGGGACACGTTGGTGATGAGCTCCGCCTTGAAGTGCTCCGAGCGCATCCGGTCCTCCACCGCCGCGGAGATGGCCTGGCCCAGGTTGTTCAGTTCATCGGCGTGCTGCCGCAGATCCGGAAGCATGCGGCTGGTGTCGATGTGATAGTCCGGGTTGCCTCCGATGATCTCCTTTGCCCCCCGGCGGATCTTCTTCCACTGGTAGGCCCACAGGCACAGCAGCGCGATGCACAAGGCCGTGCCCAGCAGCCACAGACCTCCGTACTGCTGGAAAAACAGAATCGTAAACAGCAGATAGGCCAAGGAAAACAGCACCGCCTTCCAGATCAGGGGCAGCGCCCGGGCCGCCCCGAAAATTCCCCGGCACAACATCCACACCAGCGTATTGCGCCAGAAGCACCGGGCCTTGCACCGAACCACAATGGTCAGCAGTCCGCCCAGGCCCATGGCCGCCACCGCCGCGGACAGCACCCCCATGAGGGCCAGCTGCCAGGCCATGGACAGGTCGGTGTAGGCATAGTAATCCACAATCTCCCAGGTCATGGACAGGGCGATGGACTCCCCGCACAGCAGCAGGAAGATCAGCAGGTCCGCCGGAATGCGGTGGAACCAGTTGAGCACAATGCCCTGCCGGTTTCTACGGTGGCCGCAGGCGGCGCACAGGTAGGCGGTGAGCAGGATGCCCAGCACCCCGCACACGATGGTTCCCCCCAGCAGCAGCCCCCGGTCCCCCTTCCACTGCTTCAGGCTCTGGTATGCCTCCCGGTACTCGTCGTCCACCGGGAAGGAGCTGTCCAGCCACATCACCAGTTCCAGACTGGGCTGCGGTTCCTGGTTATTCTGCCAGCCCTGATCCACCGAATACTGATAGCCGAACTGGTTGGCCTCCAACA
Organism: uncultured Oscillospiraceae bacterium; assembly: GCA_944385435.1. Classification (GTDB taxonomy): domain Bacteria; phylum Bacillota; class Clostridia; order Oscillospirales; family Oscillospiraceae; genus Enterenecus. The sequence continues at coordinate 17,336 of CALWXG010000019.1, read as the reverse complement.
CCGCGCTCAGGCAGGGACCGAAGAGGTACATCCCGTCGCTCCCCTCCACCATCAGCAGATCTGAGGTGCCGTCGGCGGCCAGGAACACCGTGTCCGGATTCACCTGGCTGAGGTCAAAGCCCAGCTCTGCCGCCTCGGTCTGCGCCTGCGCCTCGCCGTTGTGCCAGCGGACATACAGCGTCAGATACTCCTGCCAGTTGTCGGTATACACCGCGTTGGAGGAATCGGCCACATTGACCGAGGAGGCGGCAATGCGCTCCCACACCACATCGGTGAGAAATTCCGCGCTGTCCTCCGGCGATATGGGCTCCAGAAAGGTCCAGTACAACCCCACGGCCCGGACCGGCAGGCTGTCCTGGGTGTTCCCCGCCAGGATTTCCTTCTCATGGGAGAGCAGCTGCCAGCGCAGGTTGGTCTGCTCCGGGCTCAGCTCCTCCTCCAGCCTGGCCAGCTCCTGCTCCTGATACAGGGTCAACTCCTCCCCGGACCGCTCTATCTCAGAGAGGGCCAGCAGATAGCTGATGTCATTGACATCTGCCTGTTCCAGAAAGTAGATGGAGTATCCGTCCCCTGCATCGTAGTCCGGATTCCAGAGGGCATCGTAGTTCACCAGCTGATACCAGCCCATGATGGCGGTGGCGGCGAACGCCGCCACCGCCGCGATGAAGGCCAGGGCCTTCATCGCGGGATTTTCCCGCAGCTTCATTCACATCTTCTCCATCTTGTAGCCCAGCCCCCACACCACCTTCAGGTACCGGGGATTGGCCGGGTCAATTTCAATCTTCTCCCGCAGGTGCCGGATATGTACCGCCACTGTGTTCTCCGAGCCCAAAGCCGGATCGTTCCACACCTGCTCGTAGATCTGGGCGGTGGAGTACACCCGGCCGGGATTCTTCATCAGCAGGCGCAGTATGTTGTATTCAATGGGGGTGAGGCTCACGCTCTCCCCGTCCACCGTCACCGCCTTCGCGCTGTCGTCCATCACCAGGGCGCCGTTGCGCAGCACCCCCTGTCCCTCCCCCTGGGCCTTCCCGCCCAGACTGGTATACCGCCGCAGCTGGCTCTTGACCCGGGCCAGCACTTCAATGGGATTGAAGGGTTTGGTGATGTAGTCGTCGGCTCCGATATTCAGCCCCAGCACCTTGTCCGAGTCCTCGCTCTTGGCGGTGAGCAGGATGATGGGGATGTTCCCCTCCTCCCGGAGTTTGGCGGTGGCCCGGATGCCGTCCAGCTTGGGCATCATGATATCCATGAGGATCAGGTCAATGCCTCCTGCCCGCACGGCGGCCAGAGCCTCCTCCCCATTGTAGGCCTCCACGGTCTGATAGCCCTCACTGGTGAGATATATGTTCAAGGCCGAGACAATGTCCCGGTCATCATCGCAGATGAGAATGGTGTGCACAGCAGATCTCCCCCTTGTTCCGTTTTCTCCTCTATCCTACCAAGCTGTCCTTTAAGTTGCAACTGGGAAAAAGATTAAAATTCTTTGAAGGCCTGGCATCCCCAAAAAAATTCACGGGACAGTCCGCCCCGTGAATTTTGAAAAAGCATGCAGTTCAGTTGCCCTTCAGTCCATACATCTGCGCCAGCTCCCGGAACCGGGGCAAGGACTGCTCCACCCGGCTGGTGGGAACACAGTAGGCGATGCGCACATAGCCCGGATAGGAGAAGCTGCCGGTGTCCGGGAAGAGCAGATCCAGCTCCTTGGCCCGCTGGCTGAAGGCGGCGGCATCGGGCTCCGGTGACTTCATCAGCAGATAGAAGGTTCCCTCCGGCTTGACGCAGGTAAAGCCCATCTCCGTCAGGCTGTTGTAGAGCAGGTTGCGGTTGATGGTGTAGGCGGTGAGATCGCTGACCATGCCGTCGCAGGCCGCCGCCACCTGCTGGAACAGGCTGGGGGCGTTGATATGGCCGGTGCACCGCCCCGCCCCCGCCACCGCCTGGTATACCGTGTCGTGATCCTCCATGGCAGGCGGCACCAGCACATAGCCGATGCGCTCTCCGGGCAGAGAGATGGCCTTGCTGTAGGAGTAGCACACCAGGGTGTTCTCGTAACAGCTGGGTACCCAGGGCACCTCCACCCCGTCGTACACCACTTCCCGATAGGGCTCATCGGAAATGAGATAGATGGGATTGCCGAATTCCCTCCCCTTGCGCCGCAGCAGTTCTGCCAGGGCATTCAGGTTCTCCCGGGGATAGACCACCCCGCTGGGGTTGTTGGGCGAGTTGATGACAACCCCCTTGATCCGGGGCGTCAGAGCCGCCTCGATGGCGGGGATGTCCAGCAGGAAGGTCCCCTCCGCCGCAGGCACTTCCACCGTCTCCGCTCCCGCTCCCTCAATAAAGATGCGGTATTCCGTGAAATAGGGGGCGATGACGATAAACTGATCCCCGGGACAGCACAGTCCCTTCAGGCAGGCGCACAGCGCAGGCGCCGCACCGGTGGTGAGAAACAGATCCTCTCCCCGGCAGCCCGCGTCAAACCGCCGGTTCAGGGAGGCGGCAATGGTCCGGCGCACCTCCAGATCACCGGCGGCGCTGGTATAGGCGTGGATGGAGTCCGCCCGGGGCCCGTTGATGATCTCCCGGATCACCTCATTCACCCGGGCGGGTGGTGGCACAGAGGGATTGCCCAAAGCGAAGTCAAAGACATTCTCCGGGCCTACCACCGCCTCCCGCTGCTTGCCGTATTCGAACAGCACCCGCATGGGATTGCCCTGGGCACCCAGCTGGCGCATGGATTCTGAGACCATATACGTTTCCTTCCTTCTGTCGCATTAAAGCGTTAGAGTGTTGTGGCGTCATTTTACTCCATTTTTCGCAGAGATGCAAGAGCTATTCCCATATTTTTGCCCTGCTCTTTTTTCCAACCGCTTTCCATTGACATCGCACCACAAATTGGATAGGATATATCCTGACCGTGCAATCCCCCGGCGCCCATGGCTGGGAAAACAGTGGGATGGAGGTATCCTCATGTGGAATCTGCTGCGTAAAATCAAGCGCCGGCTCCGGCCGGACCCGGTAGCCCGGTTCTGGCGCAACCGGGAGTACATCGTCCATCCCACCGGCTGGCGGCGGTGGTTCATCCCCCTGTACGTCCACGCCAACCAGAAGATCGCCGACCGGCACAATGCCCTGATCCCCTGCCTGGATACCATCTCTCCCTTTGCCACTCCCCACGGCATTGCGGGTATCTTCATCTCCTACGGGGCCAAGGTGGGTCCCGGGTGCACCATCTTCCACCAGGTGACCATCGGTTCCAACACGCTGCCGGACAGCCGGGGCCAGGGGGCGCCGGTGATCGGCCGGAATGTGTACATCGGTGCGGGGGCCAAGATCATCGGGGGCGTCACCATCGGAGACAACGCCCGCATCGGCGCCAACTGCGCCGTCACCTTCGACGTGCCCGCCAACGCCACCGTGGTGATGGAGACTCCCCGGGTCATCCTCCGGGACACCCCGCGGGACAACACCTTCCACACCTGGGAGCAGTATCTGAAACGCCAGCAGAAACAGCCGGTCTGACCGATCCCAGCCGCGGCCCGGGAGAGTCCGCCGCACCACGCTCCAAGACATCCGTAAAATATCCGAACCATTCAACAGGCCTCATTTCCTTGGCCAACCATGGCAGTATCCGCATGAGATTTTTCTTGACAAGTGGATTTCCCGATGGTATACTGCACCCATAGTTGAACAAGTTAAACCGTTGAAGCGGAGATAACGGCAAGGATGCCTCTACAGAGAGCCCGCGGTGCTGAGAGCCGGGTGAGAAACAACTTGTCAAATGGACCGCTGAGGGCGCAGTCAAAGGCCTTGGCCGAGTATTCTGCGACGTGTGGGCATACGTCAGTTGCCGGGGATATGTTGGTATCCCGTCGAGCGCACGGCGTCATAGCCGTGAATCAAGGTGGCACCGCGGATCGTTTGGATTCGCCCTTGAGAGATCGTATTGGTCTCTCAAGGGCGTTTTTTTATTTCACAATCAATGGGGCAAGGAGGTTTTTCACATGGCAGGCAGAGCTGGAAGATTCGGCATCCACGGCGGTCAGTATATCCCCGAGACGCTGATGAACGCAGTGATTGAATTGGAACAGGCCTACAGCCGCTGGAGGGCCGCCCCCGGCTTTCAGGCGGAGCTGACCGCACTGTTCAACGACTACGCAGGCCGGCCTTCCCGGCTGTACTTCGCCGGAAAGATGACCCGGGACCTGGGTGGGGCAAAGATCTACCTCAAGCGGGAGGATCTGAACCACACCGGCGCCCACAAGATCAACAATGTGCTGGGTCAGGCCCTGCTGGCCAGGAAGATGGGCAAAACGCGCCTCATTGCTGAGACCGGCGCCGGACAGCACGGGGTGGCCACCGCCACCGCCGCCGCCCTGATGGACATGGAGTGCGTGGTCTTTATGGGAAAGGAGGACACCATCCGCCAGGCCCTGAACGTCTACCGGATGCGCCTGCTGGGGGCGGAGGTGGTGCCGGTTACCGAGGGCACCGGCACTCTGAAGGACGCCTGCTCCGCCGCCTTCCGGGAGTGGACCCGCCGGATCGACGACACCCACTACTGCCTGGGTTCGGTCATGGGACCCCACCCCTTCCCCACTATGGTGCGGGACTTCCAGGCGGTGATCTCCCGGGAGATCCGGGCTCAGATCCTGGAGAAGGAGGGCCGTCTTCCGGACGCAGCGCTGGCCTGCGTGGGCGGCGGCTCCAACGCCATCGGCTCCTTCCATCACTTTCTCCCCGACTCCTCCGTCCGGCTCATCGGCTGCGAGGCGGCGGGCCGGGGAGTGGACACCCCGGACACCGCCGCCACCATCGCCACCGGAAAGCTGGGCATCTTCCACGGTATGAAGTCCTACTTCTGCCAGGATGAGTACGGCCAGATCGCCCCGGTGTACTCCATCTCCGCCGGCCTGGATTACCCTGGGATCGGGCCGGAGCACGCCATACTCCACGACACCGGCCGGGCGGAGTACGTGGCCGTCACCGATGAGGAGGCGGTGGACGCCTTCGAGTACCTGGCCCGGACAGAGGGCATCATCCCGGCCATCGAGTCGGCCCACGCCGTGGCCTGTGCCAAAAAACTGGCCCCCACCATGGGAAAGGATCAGATCCTTGTTGTCACCCTCTCCGGGCGGGGGGACAAGGACTGCGCAGCCATCGCCCGCTACAGAGGGGAGGATCTTCATGAGTAATCTCGCACAGGCTTTCGCCAACGGCAAGGCGTTTATTCCCTTCCTCACCTGCGGCGATCCGGACCTGGAGACCACCGAGGCGGCTGTCCGGGCCATGGCCCGGGCCGGAGCCGACCTCATTGAGCTGGGCATTCCCTTTTCCGACCCCACCGCCGAGGGTCCGGTGATCCAGGCGGCCAACCAGCGCGCCCTGTCCGCCGGAGCCACCACCGACAAGATTTTTGAGATGGTCCGGCGGCTGCGCCGGGACGTGACGGTCCCCCTGGTCTTCATGACCTACGCCAACGTGGTGTTTTCCTACGGCACGCAGCGCTTCTGCGCCGCCTGCGGGGAAATCGGGGCAGACGGCCTCATCCTGCCGGATGTCCCCTATGAGGAGAAGGGCGAGTTCGAGCCGGCCTGCCGCCGGCACGGCCTGGACCTGATCTCCATGATCGCCCCCACTTCCGAGTTGAGAATCGCCACAATCGCAAAAGAGGCCCGGGGCTTCCTCTATGTGGTCTCCAGCCTGGGCGTCACCGGCGTACGGGGGACCATCACCACAGACATCGGCGCAATGGTCGGAAAGATTCGGAAACATACGCAGATCCCCTGCGCCGTTGGCTTCGGCATCTCCTCCCCGGAGCAGGCCGCCCGCATGGCCGCCCTCTCGGACGGGGCCATCGTGGGCAGCGCCATTGTCAAACTCATGGAACAGTACGCAACACAGGCCGTCCCCCATGTGGCGGAGTATGTCCGCACCATGAAACAGGCTGTGAACAGCCGCTGACCTGTCCCATCCATTCATCTGTCTGCCAGAGGAGGTTCCTGCCATGTATAAGCAGATCATGACGAAAATCACCACCAGCCAGAAGCTCACCGGGGAGGAGATCTTCTCCCTGATTTCCGCCATCAACCAGGGCAAGGTCAGCGACGTGCAGATCGCCGGCTTTCAGGTGGGCCTGCTCATGAAGGGCACCAGCCTGGAAGAGCTGTCCGCCTTTGCAAAGGCCATGCGGGCCAACTGCGTGCCCCTGCGGCCCCGTGTCACCGCGGAGCTGATGGATACCTGCGGCACCGGCGGCGGGCTGTCCACCTTCAACATCTCCACCGCCACCGCCCTGGTGGCCGCTGCCGCGGGCATCCCGGTGGCCAAGCACGGCAGCCGCTCCATCTCCAGCCTCTCCGGCAGCGCCGATGTCCTGGAGGCCCTGGGCGTCAACATTCAGCTCACGCCCCGCCAGGCGGAGCGGCTCATCGAGGACATCGGCATCGCCTTCATTTACGCGCCTCTCTTCCACCCGGTTATGTGCAAGGTGCTGCCTCCCGAAACAGAGCTGGGGATCAAGACTATCTTCTACACCATCATCGGTCCTCTCATCAATCCGGCCTTCGCCCCCCGGCATCTGCTGGGCGTCTACAAGCCGGAGCTGCTGGACACCGTGACCTGCGTGGCCAGGGAACTGGGCTACACCAACGCCATGTTCGTCCACGGCCTGGACGGGCTGGACGAGATCTCCCTGCTGGGCCGGACCCGGATCAACCACCTGAAGGACGGTGTGGTGCGCACCTTCGAGATCGCTCCCGAGGACTTCGGCATGAAGTCCTGCACCCTGGACGACATCAAGACCGGGACCCCTGCCGAGAACGCAGACACCATACGGGGGGTGTTCAGCGGGGCGATCACCGGCCCCAGAAAGGATGCCATCGTGCTCAACGCGGCAGGCGCCCTGGTGGTGGGCGGCAAAGCCAAAGAGTTTCCTGACGGCATCCGTCTGGCCCGGGAGATCATTGAGAGCGGTCGGGCGGAGCAAAAGCTTGCGCAGCTGGCAGCCTGCTCCAACGCCGTGGCGGAGGCGAGCGCATGAACCGCCTGTCTGAGCGCCTGCTGGAGCGCCGGCGGGCAGGGTATGTGCCGGTCATCCCGGACTTCAAGATGATATCCCCGGCGGAGGGCCCCCTCTTCTCCGGGCGGGACGTGCTCCGGGCGGCAAAGGCCCTGGAGGAGGCCGGCGCCCCCGCCCTGTCCGTGGTCACGGAAGAGCGGGAGTTCGGCGGTTCCCTGAACCTTCTCTCCGATATTGTGAAGGCGGTGGACATCCCTGTGCTGCGCAAGGATTTCATCCGCACCGTTGCCGACATCGAGGAGACTGCCCGCCGGGGGGCGGCGGCTGTCCTGCTGATCTGCTCCTGTCTGGATGAGGCAGCCCTCGGCTCGCTGTACCGGGCCGCCATCTCCTGCGGCCTGGAGCCGCTGGTGGAGGCCCACACAGCGCAGGAGCTGCGGCGGGCAGGGAATCTGGGTGCCAGATTGGTGGGCATCAACAACCGGGACATCTTGACCCTGGAGCGGGACGGCGGCACCGTGTCCACCACATCGGCGCTGGCGGCGGGCAAACCGGAGGGGGCCGTACTCATCAGCGAGAGCGGCATCCGGTCCCCCGCCGACGTGCGTGCAGCCCTGGCCGCCGGGGCCGATGCGGTGCTGGTTGGAACTGCCGTCTGGCGGGCAGAGGCCCCCGTATCCTTCTACCGGGAGCTCTCCGCCGCCGGGGGGGCCACAGTATGAGGCCGCGGCTGAAAATCTGCGGTCTCATGAAGGAGTCTGATGTGGATCTGTGCTGCGGCTTGGGGGTGGACATCTGCGGCTTTGTCACCGAGTACCCTCTGGACGTGCCCTGGAATCTGTCCAGGGCAGACTGCCGGAACCTGCTGACTCATGCGGTGCCCCCGGTCAAAGGCTGCCTCGTCACTGGCGGCCCGCCGGAGAAGATTCTCTCCCTGGCACTGGACCTGCGCCCCGACCTGGTCCAGCTCCATTTTCATGAAACTCTGGCAGATACCGCCGGGCTGATGCAGGCCCTGGCCCCCTATGGGATCGGGATCATCAAGACCATCCCCGTCTCTCCGGAGGAGCGAATGCGGCAGTTCGGGACGCAATCGCTGGAGGACTGCGTCCGGGCCCTGTGCGCCGCCGGGGTGAGCGCCGTCCTGGCCGACAGCCGGGGGCCGGAAAACGCCGCCCACAGCGGGATGCTGGATCTCCGCTTTTGCCAGGCGGTATGCGGGGCGGCCTCCCGCCCGGTGGCCATCGGCGGCGGGATCACAGCTGACAACTGCCGGGCCATTGCGGAAGCTGTGCGCCCCGCCCTTCTGGACGTGATGACAGGCGTGGAGGACGCCCCCGGACGCAAGTCCCGGAAAAAGCTGACGGCGCTGGTGAGCGCGCTTCAGGGACCATCCCGTTGATCTGCACGGCGCATTTCCCAATCAACTCCACGAATTTCAGCGCGCTGAATCGTGAAAATTCCGGCACTTGGGCCAATTGACGCAATCCATGTCCCGTGCTATACTGCCCTCAAAGAGGACGAAGGTGTTCTGAGTGAGCACCTTCGCCCTCTTTTTTATTTTATCCGCCTGGCGCGCTTCGGCCGCCGCGGAGGACGGGCGCACCCGGCGGGACAGATCACTGCATAATCATACGGGGGAGGTATGAGAAATGACATATTCCATCACAGACACCCTGTGGGTCTTTCTGGCCGCTATCCTGGTGTTTTTTATGAATCTGGGCTTCGCGGCCGTGGAGGCCGGCTTTGCCCGGGCCAAAAACACAGTCAATATCCTGTCCAAGAACTTCATCGTGTTCGCCGTGTCGTCCCTGGGCTTCTTGCTGCTGGGCTGGGGGCTGATGTTCGGCGGGGACGCCCCCTTTATGGGGACGGAACACCTCTTTCTCCTGGGGCAGTCGGACCTGTCCTTTTACGACGGCACCCTCACCGCGTCCGTGCCCTTCTGGGGAAAATTCTTCTTCCAGCTGGTGTTCTGCGGCACGGCGGCCACCATCGTCTCCGGCGCGGTGGCCGAGCGGGTCAAGTACATTTCCTTTATCCTGTTCTCCTTTGTGCTCACCCTGGTGATCTACCCCATCGTGGGCCACTGGATCTGGGGCGGCGGCTGGCTGAGCCAGCTGGGGTTCCTGGACTTTGCCGGCGACAGCGCAGTACACTCCGTGGGCGGCTGGGCGGCATTGGCCGGCGCGCTGATCCTGGGCCCGCGCATCGGAAAATACGGCCGGGACGGCAAGCCCCGGGCCATTCCCGGCCACAGCATGTCCCTGGCGGTGATCGGTCTGTTCGTCCTGTGGCTGGGCTGGTTCGGGTTCAACCCCGGCTCCACCATGAGCTTTCAGAATCCCTCTGATGTCATGCACATTCTGATGACCACCAACACCTCCGCCATCGCGGCGGTGCTCACCTCCACCATCACCGCCTGGGTGTTCCTGGGCAAACCGGACCTGGGCATGACCGTCAACGGATGCCTGGCCGGCTTGGTGGGCATCACCGGCGGCTGCGCCTACTTCACGGTGGAGGTATCCCTGCTGGTGGGGGCCATCGCCGGCGCTCTCGTAGTAGTTCTGGTAGTGCTCTTCGACCGCATCCACATCGATGACCCTGTGGGCGCCACTTCGGTCCATCTGGGGTGCGGAGTGTTCGGCACGCTCTGCGTGGGGCTGTTCGCCAAAGAGGGGGTCACCGCGCTGTCCACGGCCAACGGCCTGTTCTACGGCGGCGGGTTCTCCCTGCTGGGGGTCCAGCTGCTGGGGATCGCCGCCATCGGCGCCTTCGTATTCCTCTCCTCCGGCCTGGTGTGGCTGGTGCTGAAGCACACGGTGGGCATCCGGGTGTCCCGGGAGGAGGAGCTGGCCGGCCTGGACATCGGCGAGCACGGCAACATGGCCTATCCCGACTTTGCCGCTCCGGCCTCGATCGGGGAATTCGCCGCGGAAGAATCCATAAAACACACAACTGCCCCGATGGCCGACGCCGACCAGGCAGTTCCCGTGATCCATCGGGCCGCACCCGCTGTGAGCGGCGGCCCCAAGCTGACCAAGGTATCCATCATCACCAACCAGTCCCGGTTCGCCCAGCTTCAGGACGCTCTGGAGCGGCTGGGCGTCACCGGCATGACGGTGACCAACGTGTTCGGCTACGGCGTGCAGAAGGGCCATGCGACCACATACTACCGGGGTGCGCCGGTGGAAGCCCGGCTGCTTCCCAAGGTGAAGATCGATGTGGTCATCTCCAAGATCCCCGTCCAGACTCTGGTGGACACCGCAAAGGAGGCATTGTACACCGGAAAGGTGGGCGACGGCAAGATCTTCGTCTACGATGTGGAGGACGTGGTCAAGGTCCGCACCGGAGAGACCGGCTACGATGCCCTCCAGGACGAGGAGGCCGGCGCCGACTGACCGTCTGAACAGGCATACACCAAGGCCCGGCGCCCACCGATGCGGGCTCCGGGCCGCAGGTTGTCAGCCAGGCCGGATTATTTTGTCCTGCAGACGGAAGGAACGGCCGCTCTGCACCTTTGGTCGGAAACTCTGACACCGGCTTTCTGAAACCGGCCATCCTGGCCGCTTGCAACTATAAAGAGGCGGCGGACGCAGGACAACAGCTTCGCTGTCAGCAGGAACGCTGCGGCGCCCTGCGTTTTTTGGGAACAGGGGGAGATTGTTTTGTCCATCCACGAGGAGTGCGGTGTGTTCGGCATCTGGGACCCGGCCGGGGACTGCGCCCGCACCGTCTATTACGGCCTGTATGCCCTCCAGCATCGGGGACAGGAGGCCTGCGGCATCGCCGCCATCCACGACCGGGAGCTCTCCTTCCACAAGGATGTGGGTCTGGTGGGGGAGGTCTTTACACCGGAACTTCTGGACCGGCTGGGGGGCACCATGGCCCTGGGCCATGTGCGCTACTCCACCACAGGGGATACCCGGCGGGAGAATGCCCAGCCCCTGACCCTGAACTATGTGAAGGGAACCCTGGCGGTGGCCCACAACGGGAATCTGGTCAACACCAGGCAGCTGCGCACCGCCTTCGAGTACCGGGGGGCCATCTTCCAGACCACCACCGACTCAGAGCTCATCGCCTACGCCATTGCCCAGGAGCGGCTGCGGTGCGGCAGCGTGGAGGAGGCGGTCTGCCAGGCCACGAAGAGTCTGCGCGGAGCCTGGTCCCTGCTGGTCATGTCTCCGCAAAAGCTCATCGCCGCCCGGGACCCCTGGGGCTTCCGCCCCCTGTGCATGGGCCGGCGGGGGGAGGCCGTGCTGTTCGCCTCGGAGAGCTGCGCTTTGAGCGCGGTGGGGGCACAGTTCGTCCGGGAGCTGGACCCCGGCGAGGTGGTGGCCGTGGAGAACGGGCAGATCACCTCCATCCGGGAAAACTGCGAGCACGCCGCCAGCCATATGTGCATCTTCGAGTACATCTATTTCGCCCGACCGGACTCCGTGCTCTGCGGCCAGTCCGTCCACGAGGCCCGGCGGCGGGCAGGCCAACTGCTGGCCCGGGCCTGGCCGGTGGAGGCGGACGTGGTCATCGGCGTGCCGGACTCCGGCCTGGACGCGGCCATGGGCTATGCGGAGGAATCGGGCATCCCCTATGGGGTGGGACTGGTGAAGAACCGCTATATCGGCCGCACCTTCATCACACCGGATCAGCGCAGCCGGGAACAGGCGGTGCGCATCAAGCTGGGCGCGCTGCGCAGCTGCGTGGAGGGAAAGCGGGTGGTGATGATCGACGACTCCATCGTTCGGGGCACCACCTCCCGCCAGATCGTGGCCCTGCTGCGGGAGGCCGGCGCTGCCCAGGTCCATCTGCGGGTGTCCGCGCCCCCCTTCATCGCACCCTGCTACTTCGGGACAGACATCCCGGACCGGGAGCATCTGATCGCCCATGGCCGCTCCCCGGAGGAGATCCGGGCTCTCATCGGCGCAGACAGCCTGGGTTTTCTGCCCCTGGAGGTACTGCACCAGATTGCCCCGGACGCCGCCTGCGGTTTCTGCGATGGGTGCTTCACCGGCACCTACCCCATCCGTCTCTGAGGCGGCCTGCCAAACCTTTTCCTGTCCACCGGGATGGCACAACCGTCATGTTCCTCAAGAGCGCTGCGGCCATGCCGCAGCGCTCTTGTCCCTCCACACCTGGAAACACCATCTGAAGCGCCAGCAGAAACAACCTGTCTGACCGATACAGCCGCCCGGGGCACTGCCCAGGGCGGCATTTCAGGCCTTGGGACGGAACTTCCGGTGATAGAATAGGCCAGACAACACTCCGGGTATCCCCATCCATACCACCAGCACCAGTCCGACACTCACCTGGACAATCCTTCCTGGCAGGGTCAGAACGGCCGCGATGTAGAGCACCACAACCGGCAGGGTCAGACAGCCGATCAGCCGGTGGCACAGGACCCAAGTGTCCTCGTCCGCCACCGTCCAGGGCAGGCGGAAACCCACGTAACGGTTGAAGGGCAGACGGGGAGAGACATTCCCGATATACAACACCAGAACGCATACCAGCCCAGCCGTCAGCAGTTCCTCCTGGCGCTGGCTCACATGATTCGTCTTGACCAGCCACACCGCCCCCATAGCCAGAGCCAGAAACACAAAAGAGAAGATCACCGTCTGCTTCAACAGCCCCAGCCGGGGGCTGTCCGCCTCCACCTGGGTCAGCTCCCCCATATTACAATATAAGAAGATCAGCAGGGCTACCGCTCCCAGGACCAGCGCTGCCAGTTTGCTCTGCTCTCCCGGCAGGAGAAGGGCGGCGGCCATAAAGGCCAGGCTGCCCAGGAACAGCACCCAGCGCTTATGCCTCAGACTCACGGCGCTCCCCCTCTCCTCTGCCCAGCAAGTCCAGGATCTCCACCAGCATCCCCTGTACCGCGGTCAGGTCCAGGGAGTAGATGACCTGGTTGGCCCGGCGGCGACTGGTGACGATGCCGGCGTTCTTAAGCACGTCCAGATGCCGGGACACTGTGGGCTGGGCGATGTCGAAATGGCCGGCGATCTCTCCCGCGCTCAGATCCCGCCACTTCAGCAACCGGATGATCTCCCGGCGGCAGGGGTGAGACAGGGCCTGGAAAAAGTCGTCCTTCACGATGTGTTCCTCCTTTGCTGCCTTGATATTTCTATTATAGCTATTTAGCTAAATATGTCAAGTACCTGTCATCCGGACAAAAGGCAGCCCCGGCGCAGATGCGCCGGGGCCCTGTTTCGATTCTGTTGTCATCAGCCCGGCGGCCAGGTCATATCCCGTCCCGCCAGCACGTGGAAGTGCAGGTGGGGCACGCTCTGGCCGGCCTGCTCGCCGCAGTTGGACACCACCCGGAAGTCGGTGATGCCCAGTCCCTTGGTGACCTGGGAGATAACCTCAAAGCAGTGGGCCACCACCGGGGCGTTCTCTGCCGTGATCTCTCCGCAGGAGCCGATGTGGGCCTTGGGGATCACCAGGAAGTGGGTGGGCGCCTGGGGGTCAATGTCGTAAAAGGCGAAGACGGTGTCGTCCTCATACACCTTGTTGGACGGGATCTCCCCGTTGGCAATCTTGCAGAATAAGCAGTCGGACATGTGGTTTCCCTCCTTGGTATTGGATGCTATTGCTCAGGGACCACCGCGAAGAACTCCAGCGGCTCCGTCCCATCGTTGATGAGGCTGTGGCTGTGACCCTTGGGGCAGTAGTGGCAGTCGCCGATGGCCAGCAGATCCACCCCGTCGTCGTACAGAGCCTTGCCCGTTCCGGACAGAATATAGATGATCTCACTGCTGGTGGTATGGGTGTGCAGACCGATGGACGCCCCAGGCTCCAGGCTCCCGCGCATGATCTTACCGTTGCTGTCCACCCGCATCCGGGCCCGGATATGCCCTTCACCCCCCATGAAGTTGGGGATCACCGTCTCTTCCAGCTGGGAAAATTCCACTTTCATGCGTTTTCCTCCTCTCACCGCACCGGGGTGTAGTCGATCACCGAGGGCTCGTCGGTGGCCTCCAGCTTGAAGATCACCGGCCGCAGACCGTCGTTGCAGGAGCAGATGGCCACCCCGGGGGTGCGGATCCAGTCTCCGTAGTAGAACAGGTTTTCCCCCGTCCCGTGGGCCAGGGCAAACACATACTGGTAGATGGCCTTCCAAGCCTCGTCGCACAGTCCCTCCGGCTTGGCGTAGTCGGCATAGAATACCTGGCCCGCCTTCAGCATGGGGCAGGGCCCCAGCCCCGCAGCCCCATATTCCCGGGCCAGCTCCTCATCCAAAGTAGTTTTCAAAACCGTGATTTTGACTTTGTTCATACGTTTTCCTCTCCATCAGCGGAACTGGTTGGCCGCAGGGTCATAGACATAGCCGATGGCGGCCAATTTTGCCTCCAGCGCCGCCCGGTTCTCTCCCAGGCTGGCGCACAGCTCATCCAGGCTGGGATATTCATCCCTGAGCTTGGTATTCACAAAGCTCAGCAGGATGACAGGGTCCTGTGGGATCATGGCTCCTCCTGTTCCGGGCCCTCCAGGCCCAGGGTATCATAGTATTCCGCGGCGAAGCGCAGGCAGGTCGGGTTGAAGCCTGCCTGCAGCTCCTTCACCGCCTCATAGGGGTCGGCGGCCTCCAGGCCAAAGGCGGCGGAGACGGCCCCCAGGGCCGCATCCCGCTCCGGCCACGCTGTCCGGCGGTCCTCCGTCAGCAGCGCGTCGAACCGGCTCCGGGAAAGCCACCAGATCTGGGCGATGGGGCTGGCACCGCCGCAGAACAAGACGAAGGACAGGAACTGCCGGAAGTCCTCCGCTACCGGCAGCACATAGGTCCCCGGCTCCCCCATGGCGGGGTCCACGCAGAACACCCGCTCATCCCCCGGCAGGAGGATGAAGTGAATGCCGTCACAGCCCAGCCGGCCCACATCCTCCCGGTCCACCGGGTCGCAAAAATAGGGCTCCTGCGGCACACCGGGCTCCATCAGGCCGATGGCTTCATGGTCGATGGGCAGAGCGGCGAACCGCGCCAGATCATCCCGGGTCGACATGTCTCTTCTCCTTCTGACAGACTGAACTTACAGTCCAAGTTTCTGGGACACGAAATCGTCCACCGTTGCCAGGGCATTGTCCAGCTTCAGTACATCAGAGCCGCCGCCCATGGCGGAGTCGGGCTTGCCGCCGCCCTTGCCGCCGCAGATGGGAGCCACGGCCTTGATGATATCGCCGGCCTTGACGCCCTTGGCCACCGCGTCCTTGCCGCAGGCGGCCAGGAAGGTGATCTTGCCGCCGTTCACCGCCGCCAGAACCGCCACTACCGTGCTGTCCTTGTCCCGGAGGAAGTCGCCCATCTTCCGCAGGCGATCGCCGTCGGCGTCAGGCACCACAGCGGTGAGCACCTTCAAACCACCCAGATCATGGGCGGAGAACAGGAACCGCTCAGCCTCGCTTACCGCCTCCCGGGCCTTGAAATGCTCCACTGTCTGATGCAGCTGCTTGATCTCGCCCATGATGGACTCAGCCCGCTCCCGCAGCTCACCGGGCTTGGTCTTCAGCACTGCGGCAGTCTGGAAGATCAGATCCTGGTTATGGTTCATTACCTCCAGGGAGACCCGGCCGGTGGTGGCCTCAATCCGGCGCACGCCGCTGGCCACGGAGAACTCGCTCTGGATGTGGAACACACCCACTTTGGCGGTGTTGTCCAGATGGGTGCCGCCGCAGAACTCCACAGAGTATCCGTCGCCCATGTCCACCACCCGGACCGTGTCGCCGTATTTCTCGCCGAACAGGGCGATGGCCCCGGTCTTTTTGGCCTCTTCAATGGGCAGCATTTTGGTCTGGATGTCGTATCCCTCCAGGATGGCCTCGTTGACGATGCGGTTGACCTCCCCCAGTTCCTGGGCGGTCATGGCGGAGAAGTGGGTAAAGTCAAAGCGCAGCCGGTCGGCCTCCACCAGGGAGCCGGCCTGGTGGACGTGGTCACCCAGCACGGTGCGCAGGGCCTTGTCCAGCAGGTGGGTGGCGGAGTGGGCCCGCATGACCGCCTTCCGGCGGTCCTGGTCGATGGCGGCGGTGACGGTGTCCCCCAGCTTGAGGACGCCCTCGGTCACCTTGCCGTAGTGCATATACTTGCCGCCCTTGTTCTTCTGCACGTCGGTCACCTGGAACAGGCAGCCGCTCTCCCCGCTGACGGCGATGGTGCCGTGGTCGGCCACCTGGCCGCCCATCTCGGCGTAGAAGGGGGTCTTGTCCAGCACCACGATGCCCTCCACGCCGGGCATGAGCTCCTCGGCCTGCTCGTTTTCCACCACCAGAGCCACCACCTTGGCGCCGGTGATGGTGTTCTCGGTATAGCCCACAAATTCGGTCTCGGGCACGTCCTTGCCGAACTCCACGCCGGCCCAGCCCAGGTCACCCAGGGCCTCCCGGGCCTTCCGGGCCCGCTGGCGCTGCTCCTCCATGAGCTGGTGGAAGCCGTCCTCGTCCACCTCCATGCCCTGCTCGGCCACCATCTCCATGGTCAGGTCGATGGGGAAGCCGTAGGTGTCATAGAGCTTGAAGGCGTCGGCGCCGGAGAACACCTGCTCCCCCTTGGCCTTGTGGCCGGAGAGCATGTCGTTGAAGATGCGCAGGCCGCCGTCGATGGTCTTGGCAAAGTTCTCCTCCTCCACCCGGATGACCTTGGTGATATAGTCCTGGCGCTCCCGCAGCTCGGGGTAGTGGCCCTCGTTCTCGTGGATGACGGTGTCGCACACCTTGTACAGGAAGGGCTCGTTCACCCCCAGCAGCTTGCCGTGGCGGGCGGCCCGGCGCAGCAGGCGGCGCAGCACATAGCCCCGGCCCTCGTTGGAGGGGAGCACGCCGTCGCAGATCATAAAGGTGGCGGAGCGGATGTGGTCGGTGATGACCCGCAGGGACACGTCCACACCGTGGCTCTGGCCGTAGGAGGCCCCGGTGAGCTCGGTGACCTTGTGGGTGATGTTCATCACCGTGTCCACGTCAAACAGGGAGGGCACCTTCTGGCACACGCAGGCCAGGCGCTCCAGGCCCATGCCGGTGTCGATGTTCTTCTGCTTGAGCTCGGTGTAGTGGCCCTCGCCGTCGTTGTCGAACTGGGAGAAGACGATGTTCCACACCTCGATATACCGGTCGCAGTCGCAGCCCACGGTGCAGCCGGGCTTGCCGCAGCCCCACTCGGGGCCCCGGTCGTAGTAGATCTCGGAGCAGGGGCCGCAGGGGCCGGAGCCGTGCTCCCAGAAGTTGTCCTCCTTGCCGAACTTGAAGATGCGCTGGGCGGGGATGCCGATCTCCTCGTTCCAGATGCGGAAGGCCTCGTCGTCGGCGGGGGTGGTCTCGTTGCCGGCGAACA
>CALWXG010000018.1 GCA_944385435.1 uncultured Oscillospiraceae bacterium | reverse complement strand
CAGCTCGTCGATGAACAGGATGATCCTGCCCTCGGACTTCTTCACCTCATTCAGAACCGCCTTCAGCCGCTCCTCGAACTCCCCCCGGTATTTGGCGCCGGCCACCAGGGAGCCCATATCCAGGGCAAAGATGGTCTTGTCCTTCAGGCCCGCGGGCACGTCTCCCTTGACGATCCGCTGGGCCAGCCCCTCGGCGATGGCGGTCTTGCCCACGCCGGGTTCGCCGATGAGCACCGGGTTGTTCTTGCTCTTCCGGGACAGGATGCGGATCACATTGCGGATCTCGTCATCCCGGCCGATCACCGGGTCCAGCTTGTTGGCCCGGGCCTGCTCCACCAGGTCGGTGCCGTACTTCTTCAGCGCCTCATAGGTCTCCTCCGGGTTGTCCGAGGTCACCCGCTGATTGCCCCGCAGGGCGGCCAGGGACTGCATGAGCTTCTCCCGGTCCACGTTGTACGTGCGGAAGAGCTCCTTCAGCGGCCGCTCGGCGGTGTCCAGCAGGGCCAGCAGGATGTGCTCCACCGACACATACTCATCCTTCATACTGCCGGCAATGGAGGCAGCGGTATTCAGCGCCTTGTCCACGCCGCCGGAGACGTACACCTTGTCCGCCTCCCGGCCGGAGCCGGACACCTTGGGCAGCTTCTCCACCTCATGGCGGACGGCGGCCCGGAAGGACTCCACCGTCAGCCCCATATTGGTGAGCAGCTGGGGGATAAAGCCCCCCTCCTGCTCCACCAGGGCGCACAGCAGATGGGGCTGTTCGATCTGCTGGTTGCCGTACTCCACGGCCAGGGACTGGGCGGCCTGGATGGCCTCCAGGGATTTCTGGGTAAACTGATTCATGTTCATGGGATCTTCCCTCCTACTCAGGCCGGAGCAATCCGGCCGGAACTGTTGTTTGAATTTATTATACCCGCTTCGTAGGTTTTTTCATGAACTCATTGTAAACAATTAGCACTCTCGTGTCAAGAGTGCTAATTTTCGTTCTGTGAAATTTTCACCGTGACATCCCCCGCAAATTGTAGTATGATGAGGCCCGCAATTCCCTGCCGGGGAACCTGTTTTCTGCCGGCGGATGTTCTGGAGCGTGAACCTTTCCCATGAGCAAAACCAAAGACCTGGGCCGGGCGCCCCTGCTGCCCCTGGTGTTCCGTCTGGCCATTCCCACCATGCTGGCCCAGTTTGTCAGCGTGCTGTACTCCGTCGTGGACCGCATCTTTATCGGGAACATCCCGGAGGTGGGCTCCATCGCCCTGGCCGGGGCGGGGGTATGCGGTCCCATTGTCACCCTGATCTCCTCCTTCGCCACCCTGGTCGGCCTGGGTGGCTCCCCCATCATCGCCATGAAGATGGGGGAAGGGGACCATAAGACCGCCCACCGGCTGCTGGCCAACTGCTTTGTCCTGCTGGCCGGGCTGTCCGTTGTGCTCACGGCCCTGTTCCTGCTCTTCCGGGAGCCGCTGCTCCTGTGGTTCGGAGCCAGCGAACAGTCTTTTCCCTACGCCAACACCTACCTCACCATCTACACTGCCGGCTCTTTCTTCGCCATGATGGCCACGGGAATGAACAGTTTTCTCATCTGTCAGGGCTACTCCGGACTGAGCATGGGGACGGTGGCGCTGGGGGCGGTGCTGAACATCATTCTGGATCCCATCTTCATCTTCGGACTGAATCTGGGTGTGGCAGGGGCAGCCTGGGCCACCGTGCTGTCCCAGATAGCCTCCTGCGGGTTCGTGCTGGCCATGCTCCGGCGCAAGACGATCCCGGTCCGGCTGGAGCGGGACAGGCTGTCCCTGTCCCTCATGGGCAGCGTGCTGCGCTTCGGCCTGACCCCGTTCCTCACCATTTCCCTGGACAGCGTCATTCTCATTCTGCTCAACGCGGTGCTCCAGCGCCGGGGCGGGGCAGCCATGGGGGATGTGCTGGTGAGCTGCAATACCATTGTGCAGAGCTATGTCCTGCTCATCACCATGCCTCTGGGGGGCATTACCGGCGGCTGCCAGCCCATTGCCAGCTACAACTACGGCGCGGGCAATACCGCGCGCGTCCGGAAGGGCATCCGCTATGTAACCCTGCTTTGTCTGGCCTTCACCGGGGTGATGACCCTGTACACCTTCACCCTCTCCCCCCTGTTTGTCCGCCTGTTCACCCAGGACGGGGTGCTGGCCGCCCTGGCGGTGAAATACATCAAACGGTTCTGCCTGTTCGTCATTCCCCTGGCCGTACAGTACACCGCCGTGGATATGTCCACCGCCCTGGGCCGCATCCGCCTGTCCCTGTTCTGCTCCCTGAACCGGAAGTTCTGGTTCACGGTGCTGGTGTTCGCTCTGCCCTCTCTGCTGGGGGCCGCCGATGCCGCCTTCTGGGCAGAGCCCATTGTGGATCTGTGCTGCGCCATTCTCACCAGCCTGCTGGTGTTTACCACCCTGCCCGCCTTCCTCCGCCAGCGGGAAGTACATGCCGGAGGCCCGCTGGGTCCCGCCTGAACTGCCGCGCACCCCAAAACCAAGCCCCAGGACCTTTCCCGGTCCTGGGGCTTGTCATTCTTCGTTCCAGGCTACCAGATAACCCTCAAACTGCTGGGTCTGCCACCCGGCAGCGGCAAATGCCCCCTTCCGGGAGACGGGAACCAGATAGGCCGTGTCCTCCTCCAGGGCGGTATAATCCACCCCAAAGCGGTACCGGCCGAACCGATCCACATTGAGAAAGGTGGAGGGATAGTTCTCATACACCACCGTGGCGGCGTACTCCTCCCGGGGCGTCTGGTCATAGAAGAGGATTTGGGAGTAGTAGACGCTGCCGTCCACCGCCACCCGGGAAAAATTCTCCTCCTTCACAAAGGCCACCGCCTCCCCCACCCCAGCCCGAAAGGCGGCGGACACCTGGCCGTTGTATCCGGTGAAATACACCCCGGCAAAGGCAGCGAACGCACAGGCGTACGCCGC
Source organism: uncultured Oscillospiraceae bacterium (assembly GCA_944385435.1). Classification (GTDB taxonomy): domain Bacteria; phylum Bacillota; class Clostridia; order Oscillospirales; family Oscillospiraceae; genus Enterenecus. The sequence goes on along the minus strand of CALWXG010000018.1, from coordinate 38,802 downwards.
CAGCGCCACCCGGGGCAGCCAGCGCACCCTCTCCAGGGCAAACAGGCCGTCCAGCCCCACGGCAGCCAGCGCCGGGAGAAAGAGGTGCAGGCTGTTGGCCTTGTTGACGTTGAGCCGCTCCACCATCAGGCACACCAGCGCTGAACAGGCCAGGGCCAGCAGCATCAGTCGCCCGCCCAGGGAGGCCGGCTGTCCCTTTCTTCCCGCCAGACGGGCCAGCCCAACCGCGGCCAGGGGCAGGGTAAACGGGTAGAACAGGCCAAACCCCTCCATCCCGTTCCAGATCAGCCCGTCACTCTGGAACAGCAGGAGACGGCCCAGGGCCGCATAGGACTCCGGGGAGAGCAGGTTGGCCGGGGACAGCTCAGACCCCCGCATGGCCGCCAGCCGGGGAATGGACAGCCAGGGGATGACAATCTCGTCCATCACGTTGAGATTCACCAGCAGGAAGAGCAGCAGCGGCAGGGCCAGCAGGAACAGGATGCCGGCCGCTCCCAGCAGGCACTTCCAGGCAAACCGCCGTCCGGACGCCAGCAGATAGCCCCCGCACACGCACAGGGTGAGGGGCACCACCACCCAGTTGATGGCGTAGGCGTACAGAGAGACGCCATAGGCCAGGGCGCTGAGGAGGAGAAAGCGGCCGTCCTCCAGCCCCCGTATCAGAAAGTAAAAGCCGAAGAGCAAGAAGGCGGGGGCCAGATTGGACTCCAGCCCCCACCGGCTGAGCATGATGTGCCAGGGGGAGACCGCCAGCAGCCCCAGCCCCAGCAGGGCTGTCCGGCGGGAAAACAGCCGCAGCAGCAGATCATAGAACACCGGCAGGGACAGGCAGGCCAGCAGCAGCTGGGGCAGGCGCACCGCCGCCGGCACACACCCCAGCAGGGCCACGAAGGGGACGGCCAGATAGCTCTCCAGCACGTTCATCCCGCTGCCCCAGGACACGAAGTAGCAGGGGAAGGGATAGCCCCAGGAATCCGTTCCCCCGGTGAGCAGGCACCAGGCCTCGTATCCGGCAAAGGCCTCGTCCTGATTCAAGCCGCCGGGGACCGCGCCGAAGGCTGCCGCCCGAACCAGAATTCCCAGCAGGATCACCCCCGGGACGAGCCACTGTGCCCCCCCCGAAGACAATTTCAGCTTATGTGTCGTCCTGTCACGCATGTTCCGCCTGCTGCTTCCGCCGCTGCCGCTCCACCAGGTCGGCCAGGGTGGTGCCGTCCACCACCTGGGCCACCGCCCGGTGGATCTCCTGCCACAGCTCCAGGGTGACACACTGGTCCGCCCGGTCGCAGAACTCCGCGTCGGTGGCGCACTCCACCGGGGCCAGATCCCCCTCCAGGGGCCGGAGAATATCCCCCACGGTGTACTCCGCCGGGCCCCGGGTGAGCAGATAGCCCCCGCCGGCCCCCCGCACCGAGCGCACCAGCCCCGCCCGGGAGAGAGGGGTGACAATCTGCTCCAGGTACTTGTCGCTGAGCTGCTGCCGCTGGGCCACATCCCGCAGGGACACCGGCTGACCGTTCCCCATCAGCGCCAGGTCCACCATCAGCCGCAGGGCATATCTTCCTTTTGTGGATATTTTCAAAGGGAATCACCTCAGTTCTTTAATACCTAAAATACCACGGAAATTCTATGATTTCAAGGGAATTCTTTTTTCTCCGCCCCATTTGCGTTGTCCGCCGAAATATGATATACTGAGGCGACTATCAGGACAAACAGGTCAGAGAGAAGGAACAGACAGTATGGAAATCAACGGAGAAGTGGTATCCGACCTCTATTATTATAAGGACATGGAATTGTCCGAGGCCACCCGGAAAGCGCTGGACAAGAAGGGATTTACCCAGGCCACCGCCATCCAAGGGGGCGCCATCCCCTACTTCATGCAGTGGCGGGATGTGGTGGCCAAGGCGCCCACCGGCACCGGCAAGACCTACGCCTTCGGCATCCCCATGGTGGAGCACATTGACCCGGACAGCGACAAGGTCCAGGGCCTGATCCTGGCCCCCACCCGGGAGCTGGCCATCCAGATCCGGGACGAACTGCGGGATCTGTGCGCCTTCCGGGAGGGAGTGCGGGTGGTGTGCCTGTACGGCGGCCAGCCCATTGAAAAACAGATCACCCAACTGAAAAACCGGCCCCAGATCGTGGTGGCCACCCCCGGCCGGCTCATGGACCACATGAAGCGGCGCACCGTCCGGCTGGACGAGGTGCAGACCGTGGTGCTGGACGAGGCCGACCGGATGCTGGACATGGGCTTCATTCAGGACGTGACCCGGATTCTGGACCGGATCCCCCACCGGCGCAACCTGGGCCTCTTTTCCGCCACCATCAGCCGGGAGGTGATGGACATCTCCTGGGTGTACCAGCGGGACCCGGTGGAGATCACCGTGCGCCCGGTGGAGGAAAACCGGCCGGACATCCAGCAGTATGCCATCCAGCTCACCGGCCGGGAGGAGAAGCTGGAGACCATGGTGGCCCTGCTGAACGCAGGGGGCTACGAGCGGGCCATTGCCTTCTGCAACACCAAGAATATGACCGACCGGCTCGCCGGCCTTTTGAAAATGCGGGGCATCTCCTGCGCCGCCATCCACGGGGACATCCAGCAGCGGGTGCGGGAGCAGACCCTGAAAAAGTTCAAGGAGGGCAAGCTGCGGGTGCTGGTAGCCACCGATGTGGCCGCCCGGGGACTGGACATCGACGATGTGGACGCGGTGTTCAACTACGACGTGCCCGACGAGCAGGAGTACTACATCCACCGCATCGGCCGCACAGGCCGGGCCAAGAAACACGGCGTCTCCTACACCCTCATGGCCACCGTCACCGAGGCGGTGAAGATGCGGGACATCGCCCGGAACACCCGCATGGAAATCCAGCTTTTGAAATATGATAAGGACGGCTGCCTGACCCTGGTGGAAAATCCGTCCTGACCTGTGGGCAGGCGGGCACTGTGCCCGTTCCTGCCCTCTTTTGTTTTGAGGAGGTACAACAGCTATGATTCTTCGCATCCTGGCCGTTGGAGACGTGGTGGGCCAGTCCGGTCTGGACTTCCTCCGCCGCCACCTGCCTGCCCTGCGCAAGCTCCACGGCATTCACTTCACCGTCGTCAACGGGGAAAACGCCGCCTCCAACGGCCTGCTCCCCGAACAGGCCCAGGATATCTTTTCCGCCGGTGCGGATGTGATCACCCTGGGCAACCACACCTGGGACAAGCGGCAGATCCTCACCTTCATGGAGGACTGCCCCTATCTGCTGCGCCCGGCCAACTACACCAACCGGGTGCCCGGCCGGGGCTGGGGCATTTTTGACGGGCCCCAGGGGCTGCGCATCCGGGTGGTGAATCTCATCGGCCGGTGTGAGATGAACTCCAATTTTGACAACCCCTTTTTCCGGATGGATCAGATCCTCGCCCGCCAGGAGGCAGACGTCACGCTGGTGGATTTCCACGCCGAGGCCACCAGCGAGAAGGGCGCCATGGCCTGGTACCTGGACGGCCGGGCCCACGCCCTGTGGGGCACCCACACCCACGTGCCCACCGCCGACTGCCAGGTCCTGCCCAAGGGCCTGGGCATGGTCACCGATCTGGGCATGACCGGTCCCACCCAATCGGTCATCGGCATCCGTCCGGAGCAGGCCATCAACCGCTTCCTGGGAGGGCTCCCCCAGCGTTTTCAGCCCGCACCCGGCCCCTGCCGGATGGATGCGGTGATTTTCGACCTCGACACCGCCATCGGCCGGTGCACCGGCGTCCATCGGGCGGATATTTCCTGAGGAGGGTTCCCTTTGAAGCTGCTCCATGCCGCTGATTTCCATCTGGACTCCCCCTTCCGCCGGCTCGGCACCCGTCAGGCCGCCCAGCGCCGCCGAGAGCTGCGGGAGCTGCCGGCCCGGCTGGCCGCTCTGGCCCGGGACGAACAGGTGGATCTGGTTCTGCTGCCCGGCGACCTCTTTGACAGTGAGCGGGTCTACCCCGAGACCATCCAGGCCCTGACCGAAGCCCTGGCGGACATCCCCGCCCCGGTCTTTATTTCCCCGGGCAACCACGACTGCTACCACCCGGCCTCTCCCTATGACATGGCCCTGTGGCCGGAAAATGTACACATCTTCACCTCGGCCTCGGTGACCGGAGTCTCCCTGCCCTCCCTGAACTGCGTGGTCCACGGCTGCGCCTTCACTGCCGGACGGCGGGAGGATGATCCGCTGTCCGGCTTTTCCGCGCCCAGGGACGGACGGATCCATCTGCTGTGCCTGCACGGGGAGGTCTCTCAGCAGGGCGGGGTCTATGCCCCCATTGCCCCGCACTCTCTGGCCGGCGCCGGCGTACAGTACGCCGCGCTGGGGCACATCCACACCCGCACCGAGCTGCAATGGGCCGGTCCGGTGGCCTGGGCCTACCCCGGCTGCCCGGAAGGGCGGGGCTTTGACGAGTGCGGGGAAAAGGGCGCACTGATCGTCAGCCTGGACTGCGGACAGGTGCAGGCCCGGTTCCGCCCCCTCTGCCGCCGCCGGTACTCCATCCGCCGGACCGAGCTCTCCCGGTTTCCCCAGGCACTGGAGCTGTGCCCGCCGGAGGACCTGGTGCGCTGGATACTCACCGGGGAGAGTGCCGTTCCCCCGGACCTGGCCGCCCTGTCCCGGCTGGCCAGCGCCCATTGCTTCTACGCCGAGGTCCTGGACGAGACCACACTGCCTCAGAACCTCTGGGCCAGGCAGGAGGAAAATTCCCTCACCGGGCTGTTTCTCCGGGAGATGCGCCGCAGGCTGGAGGAAGCCGGGGAGTCTGAGCGCCCCACCCTGCTGCTGGCCGCCCGGTTTGGCCTGGCTGCACTGGAACAAGGGGAGGATATACGCCCGTGATCATCAAGAAAATGACTGCCACCTTCGGCAAGCTGAACCAAGCGGTCCTGACCCCCGCCCCGGGACTGACTGTCATCACCGCTCCCAACGAGGGCGGAAAGTCCACCTGGACCGCCTTCCTCAAGGCCATGCTCTTCGGTCTGGACACCAGGGAGCGGGACCGGTCAGGCTTCCTGGCGGACAAAAATCACTATCAGCCCTGGTCCGGCGCCCCCATGTCCGGCGAGCTGGAGCTGGAGTGGCAGGGCCGCGGCATACTTCTGCGCCGCTTCTCCACCAAAGCCGGACCCTTTCAGGGATTTGAGGCGGTCTATACCGCCTCCGGCGACCCGGTCCCCGGGCTCACCGCCGCCAATGCCGGCCCCATGCTGACCGGCATGGTCCGGGAGGTCTTTGTGCGTTCCGCCCTGATCGCCCAGAACAGCACCGCCGTCTCCTCCGCGCCGGAACTGGAACAGCGCATCGCCGCCCTGGCCACCTCCGGCCAGGAGGACGTCTCATTCTCCGCCACCCAACGCACCCTGAAGGACTGGCACAACCGGCGGCAGGCCAACCGGTCCACCGGGCTGATCCCCGAACTGAACCGGCAGCTGGACCAGGTGCAGGCTTCCCTGCGGGCCATGGAGCAGGCCAGGCTTCTGCGGGATCAGGCCACGGAACACCTCGGCCGGCTGCGGGTGGAGGAACAAGAGCTCACCGGGCAGCTGGAGGTTCACCGGCGCCTGGCCCAGAAGGACCTGAACCGGCGCTATGCCCAGGCTGTGGAGTCCCTCGCCCGGGCCCGGGCCCAGCGGGATGCCCTGCCGGAACCGGACGGGGAATTTGCCGGGCTCACCGCCCAGCAGGCCAGGGAGCGGGCCCGGAACCAGGCGCCGGAGCGGGAGGACGCCCGGGATCAGACCGCCGCCCAAACCGGTCTGCTGCGCAGACGAAAGGGGCTGCTCCGGGCTACGGCAGTCCTCGTTCCCCTGTTGGGCTTCGGCGGCCTGGCGGGGGTCATCGCCGGCTTTCTCACCCGGATCATTCCGGTGCTGGCCCTGGGCTTTGCCGGGATGTTCCTCGCCGTGGGCCTCTCCCTGCTCTTTGTCTCCCGCATCGGCCAGATCGACCGCACCCTGGCCCGGCTCAGCCGGGCGGAGCAGGCCAATCGGGACGGCGACGCCGGCGCCGCGCTCTCCCAACGCGCGGAGGCCTACGCAGACTGGCTCACCCTCCGGGACCGTCTGGAGGACGAGGTACGCCACTGCCGGGAACGGGCGGAGGATCTGAAGTCCCAGGGCGGCCGGGAGGCAGACACCCTGGAGCACCTCGCCCCGCCCCCTTACTCCCTTCCGGAAACGCAGCAGCGTCTGGAGCGCTGCCGCCTGGAGACGGCCCGCTGGCAAACCCAGCTGGATCAGGCCATCGGCGCACTTCGGACAGATCCGCTGGACCTGGAGGCGCAGCGGGATCAGCTGCTGGACCAGCTGGAAGTGCGCACCCAGGAGGCATCTGCCCTGGATCAGACTCTGGACGCGCTGGAACACGCCAACGGCATTCTGCGGGAGCGGTTCTCCCCCCCGCTGAACGAGACCGCCGCCCGGCTCTTCGCCGAACTGACCGGCAGCGCCTACCGCCGGCTCTCCCTGAACCGGGACTTCACCGCATCCGCCGCCCGCACCGGAGATTCCCTCCCCCACGACGCGCTCTACCTCTCCTCCGGCACGGCGGACCAGCTCTATCTGGCCGTCCGGCTGGCCCTGTGCCAGCTCACCGCCCCGGACGTCCCTGTGGTTCTGGACGACGTGCTGGCCAGCTTTGACGATACCCGGGCGCAGCTGGCGCTGGACTGTCTGGCCCGGCTGAGCCAGGACCGGCAGATCCTGCTCTTCACCTGCCACAGCCGGGAGGCCCAATGGGCCCGGACGCACCAGGCCGCCGTCTGCACCCTCTGACCGTTTTTTCGTTCTCCAGGCAGAGAAAAGCACCGCGGAGCGCTGACTGCGCAGCGCTCCGCGGTGCTCTTATGTTCTTTCCGGTCTGTCTTTTTCCGTTCACCAGCCGAAGAAATAGTCCCAGGGATTGAAATAGTTGTTCCCGCCGTAGCTGCCGCCCTGGCCGCCGCCGCTGGTCTGCTGGGGGGCGGGGTCCTGCTGGGGCTGGCTCTGGGTGGCGTTGGTCTCCTCGTCAAAGGTGAGGGACAGCTCCAGGTACTCCCCGGCCCGGTATACCGTGACGGTGACGGTGTCCCCCGCCCGGTAGGAGTTCTTCACCGAGGTGAGCTGGGACACACTGGTGATGTCCGTGTCGTCGATCTTGGTGATGATGTCCCCGGACTGGATGCCGGCGGTCTCGGCGCAGGAGCCCTCCTCCACGTCGTTGACATACACGCCCTCAGGCCAGCCGAAGATCTGGGCGTAGTTGCCGGTGTCAGTGGGGTTCAGAATGCCCATGTAGGGCCGGCCGGTGACATAGCCGTACTCCATGTAGTCGGTGATGATGTCGATGACGTCGTTGATGGGGATGGCAAAGCCGATCCCCTCGATGGAGGCGCTGGCGCTGTCGCCGTTGTTGGACAGCTTGGCGGAGGTGATACCCACCACCCGGCCATACTGGTCGAACAGAGGGCCGCCGGAGTTGCCGGAGTTGATGGTGCAGTCGGTCTGGATCATATTCATCACGGTGCCGTCGCTCATGGTCACCGAGCGGCCCACGCCGGACACATAGCCGGAGGTCTGGGAGAAAGAGTAGCTGCCCAGGGCGTTGCCGATGGTGGACACCTGCTCACCCACCACCAGCGTGTCGGAGTCGCCCAGCACCACCGGCTTCAGGCCGGACACGTCGATCTTCAGCACTGCCACGTCGTTGAGCTCCTCGCCGCCGATGTAGGCGGCGTCATAGCTCTCGCCGTTGTTCAGGGTCACCTTGATGGCGGAGGCCCCGTCGATGACGTGGTAGTTGGTGACGATGTAGCCGTCCTCACTGATGATGAAGCCGGAGCCGGCGGAGGTGGCCTGATACTGCTGCCAGCCCTGCTGTACCGTAGTCTGAGCGTTGATGCACACACAGGAGTCCGCATAGGAGGCGTAGATCTCCTCCAGACTCATCTCCGTCAGGCCGTCCGCCTCCTGGATGCTCACCTGGGTGGTGGGGGTGTTGTTCTGGTAGATGGTGGTGGAGCTCTCCGGACCTTTGGTCAGCGCGTGGAACGCCGCGGCGCCGCCGATGCCGGCGCCGCCCCCCACCAGGGCGCAGCACAGCACCAGGGCCACCGCTCTGCCCACGCCCTTGCGGCTCTTCTTGGGCTTGCGCTGGGGGACCTCCGGCCCGGTGGGGCCGGACTGGGGATTGGTATAGCTGTAATGATAGGTGGTGCCGTTGTTCGGGTCATATCCCTGATACCCGTTCTGATTCATATCGTCATACATAAAGGTCACTCCTCACGGAATCTGAAAATCCATTTGGGTACCTGTCACAGGTACTCTCTTTTTTACAAGACCGAGCATACAGGAGAAATATGTCCACATTGTGACAGAGTTTCAAATTCATTTTTAACATTCGCTGAAACCATCCTGAACGGGATACCCAGTATCTTCCAGTTCATCCGTCAGATCAGCAGTTCCGCCGCCAATGCGGCCAGGGGCAGGGTCACAATGCACAGCAGGGTGGACAGGGTGATAAACCGGGCGGCCAGCCCGGTGTCCTTTCCCATGAGCTGGCAGAACAGGCTGGTGGCCCCGGCCACCGGGCAGCCGGAGAGAATGACGGCGGCGGTGTAGGTCACCCGGTCCAGGTGGAAGGGCAGCAGCACCAGCATGGTCACCGCTGGGATGAGCAGCAGCTTCACCGCCGACACCGAATAGACCCGCCGGTCCCGGAACAGGGAGGGCAGATCCACCGCCGCCATCTGGGCTCCCACCACAATCATGGCCAGGGGTGTGTTCAGGTCACCGATGTAGCCCAGGGCGTCGGTCACCGGCCCGGGCAGGGTAACGTTCAGGCTGAACAGGGCGACGGCAAGGACAAAGCCGATGGTCCCGGGATTCAGCAGCGCCTTCTTCAGGGACACGCCCGCCCGGCCGCCCATGAGAAAGGCGCCGTGTGTCCAGATACTGATGTTGAATACGGCCAGGCCGGTTACGGTGGTCAGCATTCCCTCCGGCCCCAGCACCGCGGAGATCAGGGGGATTCCCATGAAGCCGATGTTGCCGTAAATGGCGGAAAACCGCATGACGCCCTGATCTTCCCTGGGCGCCCGGCGGAAAAACACCGGGATCAGGATGATGTTCAGCACATAGGTGGCCACCATCACCATGCCCGCCACCAGCAGCAGGTGCACGGTTTCGGCGCTGTGATCCTGCTCCAGAAATGTGTTGATCATGATGATGGGACACACAATATACAGCAGAAGGGTGGACAATTGGGACAGGGCCTTCTGGGACAGCATCTCCCGTTTTCCCAGGAAATATCCCACTGCCATCAGCAGGAACAGGGTCAGAACACTGCCTCCCACCACCTGAATGCTCTCCAGCATCACAGTCACTCCTTTTCTCTCTTTCCCAAATTTCCCTTGTATTATAATGCCCCGGCTATGGATTGACAACCCTGCACCGTGGGGCTATACTATAAAATCAGCTAAAACGACGATACGGAAGGAGTTTTTCGCCGTGAATCAGGAGAAATTCCAACACAGTTACCTCTCCATTTTTCTCTCCTACTACAGGCCTCATCTGGGCCTGTTCCTGCTGGACATGTGCTGCGCCCTGGGCATCTCCCTGGTGGATCTGGCCTTTCCCTATGCCTCCCGGATGGCCCTGAACGAGCTGCTGCCCCAGAACCTGTTCGCCGCCTTCTTCGGCGTCATGGCCATCCTGCTGGCGGCCTACGGCCTGCGGGCTGGCATGCACTACATTGTCACCTACTGGGGCCATATGATGGGCGTGCGCATCGAGGCGGACATCCGCCGGGACCTGTTCCATCATATGCAGGACCTGTCCTTTTCTTTCTATGACAAGAACCGCACCGGACAGCTCATGAGCCGGGCCACCAACGACCTGTTCGAGATCACCGAGCTGGCCCACCACGGGCCGGAGGACCTGTTCATCTCGGTGGTCACCCTGGGGGGCGCCTTCGCCCTGATGTGCACCATCCAGTGGAAGCTGGCCCTCATCGTGTTCGCCGTGGTGCCCATCTTCGTGGTGTTCACCATCTTCCAACGCCGGAAAATGGTGCGCGCCTCCCTCCAGGTGAAGCAGAACATGGCGGGCATCAACGGCCAGCTGGAGTCGGCCATCTCCGGCATGCGCACTGCCAAGGCCTTTGCCAACGAGGATCAGGAGGGGGAGAAGTTCCGCGTCTCCAACGACCAGTTCAAGGGGGCCAAGCGGGGCTATTACAAGGCCATGGCCGGCTATATGGCCGGGCTGGAGTTCGCCCTGCCGGTGATGAACGTGCTCACCATCGCCGCCGGCGGCTTCTTCATCATGCGGGGGGAGATGGACCTGGTGGACCTGGTGACCTTCTCCCTGTATATCTCCACCTTCCTCACCCCGGTGCGCAAGCTGGCCGCCTTCGTGGAGCAGTTCCTCAACGGCATGGCTGGCTTCAAGCGGTTTGTGGAGCTGATGCGGGTGGAGCCTGAGGTAAAGGACGCCCCGGACGCCCGGGTCATGGGCGTGGCCAAAGGGGACATCCGCATCGAGGACGTGTCCTTCTCCTACAGCAGCGGCGAGACGGTGCTCAGCCACATCAACATCCACATCCCCCAGGGAGAGACGGTGGCGGTGGTGGGCCCCTCCGGCGGCGGCAAATCCACCCTGTGCCAGCTCATCCCCCGGTTCTACGACGTCACCGGCGGGCGGATCCTGGTGGACGGGGCGGACGTGCGCTCCGTCACCCAGCACTCCCTGCGCTCCAACATCGGCATCGTTCAGCAGGATGTGTTCCTTTTTGCCGGCACCATCCTGGACAACATCCGCTACGGCCGGCCCGACGCCACCGAGGCGGAGATCATCGAGGCCGCCAAGCGGGCGGAGATCTACGACGACATCATGGACATGCCCGATGGCTTCCAGACCTACGTGGGCGAGCGGGGGGTCATGCTGTCCGGCGGGCAAAAGCAGCGGGTGTCCATCGCCCGGATCTTCCTGAAGAACCCGCCCATCCTCATCCTGGACGAGGCCACCTCCGCCCTGGACTCGGTGACCGAGGCCCGCATCCAGTCCGCCTTTGACGAGCTGGCCCGCGGCCGCACCACCCTCATCATCGCCCACCGGCTGTCCACCATCCGCAACGCCCACCGGATCATCGTGGTGGACGAGCACAGCATTGTGGAGGAGGGCACCCACGAGCAGCTGCTCGCCTCCGGCGGGGAGTATGCCCAGCTGTACAACGCCCAGAAGAGCGTGGCGGTATAGGTTCTCTCCCGGTTCCTCCGCACCATAAATCTTCCCCGCCGGTTCACTCCGGCAGGGGAATTTCCGAGGTTGTCATGAACAAGACAGAACTGCTGAACAAATTTTCCAAGGACCCGGAGGAGCGGGTGGTGCTGGCCCGGGTGCTGGACCAGATGGACCGGGCCCAAACCCGCTCCATCCCCTGCGCCACCCAGTTCCTCTCCCCCGCCCAGAGGGCGGCCGCGGAACCTCTGCTGGCCGCCTGCGGCCACCCCAGGCACCTCTTCACCGGGGGCTGCGAGGGGGCGGAGCGCACCATCTGCGTCTTCCTGCCCGACTGGCAGGAGCCGGAGGACTATGACCCCGCGGAAGAGCTGTCCGCCATTCGGGCCGTCTTCCCGCCCAATGCCCAGCTGAGCCACCGGGATCTGCTGGGGGGCCTGATGGGCATCGGCCTCACCCGGGAGAAGGTGGGGGACATCCTGGTGCTGGAGGACCAGGCCCAGATCATCGCCCTCCGGGAGGCTGCCCCTATCATTCTCTCCCAGTTCGACCAGGCCGGGCGGTACCGGCTGAAGCTGGAGGAGATGGGATTGTCTCAGCTCACCCCCGCCCCGGTACAGGTGAAAACCATTCACGACACCGTGGCCGCCCTGCGGCTGGATGCGGTGCTGGCCTCCGGATTTTCCATCGCCCGGGGAAAGGCCGCCGACCTCATTTCCTCCGGCCGGGTGTCGATCAACCACCGGGAGTGCACCAAGGGCGACAAAGCCGTGGCCGAGGGGGACATTCTCACCTGCCGGGGGCTGGGCAAGTGTATCCTGAAAACTGTGGGCGGCCAGTCCCGGAAGGGCCGCATCATCCTTGAGATCGAGAGGTATGTGTGATATGTTGGAATACGATTTTGTCAGCCTGGACACGCAGTACGGCACCGGATACAGCCTGTTCGGCGGCATCCGCATCGACACCATGGGCCACCGGGAGATCATCCTGGAAAAGGCTGCCCAGGGCTGGCGCTATGTGGGCTATGTCCCCACCGCCCAGCACGCCACCGGGCAGATCGACACCATCGACCTGGTATTTGAACGGGAAAAGGAGGCGTGAAGCATGGACCAGAGCAAGATCGACCGCATCAACGAGTTCGCCCGCCGGGTGAAGGCGGGCGAGACCCTCACGGCGCAGGAGCAGGCGGAGCGGGCCACTCTGCGCCGGGAGTATATCGACAGCGTGAAGGCCAGTCTGAAAAACCAGCTGGACAACACCTATCTGGTGGAGCCAGACGGCACCAAACACAAGCTGCCCAAAAAGCCGCTGGAGTGAAACAAGGCTTCGGATCTCTCTTTGAGAAATCCGAAGCCTTGACGTTTTCTGCCTTTATCCAGCTCTGCCCGCCGCCGCCACGAAGGCGGAGAAAATCTGCCGGCTGGCCTCATCCACCTTCCAGGAGAATTCCGGGTGCCACTGAACCGCCCAGACAAACCGGCGCCCGGGCATCCACACGGCCTCAATCAGTTCATCCGGAGCCTGGGCCATCGCCTGCAGGCCCGGTGCCGGGGTGCAGATGCCCTGGTGGTGGCAGCTGTTTACCGCCAGCTCCGTACGGCCCAGCAGCCGCTCCAGCGGACTGCCCTCCGGCAGATACACCGGATGGGAAGGGCGGTCATAGGGGGCGGGCTGCCTGTGGCAGACCTCCGATGGCCGCTGCGAGGGCAGATCCTGATACAGCGTGCCTCCCAATCCGGCATTGAGAAACTGAATGCCCCGGCAGATGCCCAGAACCGCCAGATCCCGGTCCAGGGCCAGCTTCAGCAGCACCTGCTCCATGCCGTCCCTGCCGGGACACAGCTCCCCGCATTGAGGGGAGGGCTCCTGTCCGTACAGATTGGGGGACACATCCTGTCCTCCGGTGAACAGGAGCCCGTCACAGCAGCCGGCCAGCTGCTTCAGGTCGGACTCATCCTGTGTCAGCGGAAGCATCACGGGCAGGCCGCCCGCCTGGGAAATCCCCTCCAGGTAGCCTGGCAGCATCCAGTAACTCTCCCTCTGGGCATCCACCAGAGGCACCACGCCGATCAGCGGTTTTTTCCTGCAATTCACGTTCTCATTCTCTCCTTCAGACGCGGAAAGAGCCGCCCCAAACCGGGACGGCTCCTCTGACCCTATATATCTCGATCAGGCCTCAGTCTGGGCAACCACGTTGGTGGCGCGCACACCCTTGGCGCCGCGGGGATCGGGCTCGGTCTCGAAGGTGACCTTCTGACCCTCCAGCAGCTTCTTATAACCTTCGGCCACAATCGCGGAGAAGTGGACAAACACATCCTCAGAGCCGTCATCGGGAGTGATGAAACCATAGCCCTTCTCGGCGTTGAACCATTTCACAGTGCCAGTCATTTGAATTCCTCCTAAGAGATAAGTTTGCCGTTTTGAAGCGCAATAGAAAAAGCCCGCCCTTGCATGTACGAAGGGCGGGCATTAACAGTTCATACACTCCAAAAAACAGCTTGATTATAGCATTCTTCTTTGTGACTGTCAATAGTTTTTGGCAGGTGTTTCCTGAAAATTCCCAAACAAGGAAATCTGTTTTTCAGGAAATTCCAAAGAATTTTTTCCCATTTGCCAGGGTAATTTCCGCACATTCCTCCGGCGAAATCCCCTTGATTTCCGCCAGCCGCTCACAGGTATACCGCACCAGACCGGAATCGCAGCGCTTTCCCCGGAAGGGCACCGGCGCCATGTAGGGGCTGTCTGTCTCGATCATGATTCTCTCGATCGGCACCGCCTGGACCGCCTCCACCGCTTTCCGGGCGTTCTGATAGGTGAGCACCCCGGTGAAGGAGATCATCCAGCCCCGGGCAACCAGCTCCCGGGCCATCTCCGCGCTGCCGGAGAAGCAGTGGAACACGCCGGTGACCTGGGGATAGTCCCGCACAAGGTCCATGCAGTCCCCGTGGGCGTCCCGGTCGTGGACGATAACGGGCAGGCGCAGGGACTGGGCCAGCTCCAGCTGGCGGCGGAATACTTCTTTCTGAAGCTCCCTGGGGGGATTCTCCTTCCAGTAGTAGTCCAGGCCGATCTCCCCGATGGCCACCACCTTCGGATCCGCGGTCAGCCGGCGCAGCTCCTCCAGCTGGCTCTCCTCCCAATCCCCGCAGTCCTCCGGGTGGATCCCCACCGCGGCGTACACGAAGGGGTACTGACGGGCAATCTCCACCGCCTTCCGGCTGGAGGGCAGGTCGCAGCCCGGATTCACCACCAGCCCCACGCCCCGGCCGGGCAGCCCGGAGAGCACCTCGTCCCGGTCTGCGTCAAACTGCCGGGAGTCGTAATGGGCGTGGGTGTCAAACAGCAGGCCGCTCATTGGGCCATGGGCGCGCTGAAGCGCACCTCATACAGGTTTCCGGTGGTGCCGTCCTCAAAGTACTCCATGAACGCCACGGAATAGGTGGAACTGCCCTCCGGCACCTGGTAGAGCAGGGTGCCCGTCCGGGTCTCGTGGATGGGGAACTCCCACTCCACCGGCAGCTGCTGGTCAGACAGGTTGTAGTACTCCCCCGTCTCCTCGTCCACACCGTACACGGGGAAATCCCAGGCGTCTTCGTAGGCCTCCCCCTCCTGCTCATCCCACCAGATCTCAAAATCGGTGTTGAACATGGGCTGGGCATAGTCGGTGTAGTTATACAGGGTGATCTCAGCCACCAGCAGTTTCTTTCCCGCATCCGGCACAACTCCGTCAAACTCCATGCAGGTGCGGGCGCTGTCCACCCGCATGTCGAAGAATTCCGTGCGCAGGACATCCCCCAGATACCCCAGGGCATACCCCTCCTCATCCGGAGTAATCCGCTCCTGGGCATCCTCGATGCTCTGTGTCCCCTCCGGAAGGGCTGAGTCCTGCAGCAGGCCGGACTCCCTGCTGGACTCCGCGTCCCGATCCGGTTCGCTCTGCTCCTGCGTGGGCTGCGGGGGCTCAAAACTGATCTGGGGCGTACCGCAGGCGGCAAGGCCCAGGGAAAGCGTCAGACCCAGAAGCAGCGCCCATACCCATGATGTTGTTCTTTTCATATCGATCTCTCCCTTTTTTCAACCCGACCGGTCTATCCCGTCCGCTCAAAGCTGAGATCCGGTTTTTCATTGCCGCCGTTCCCGGCTGCCGCTCAGCACAGCTTCGCCCCGGCGGGGATGGCGTCATCCACCATGATGAGATGGAGCTTCTCCTCACCGTGCTCGGTATGGACGGCGGAGATCAGCATGCCGTTGGACTCCAGCCCCATCATCTTCCGGGGCGGCAGATTGACGATGGCCACCAGGGTCTTGCCGATGAGTTCCTCCGGCTTGTAGTACATGGCAATGCCGGAGAGGATCTGACGGTCCGTGCCGGTGCCGTCGTCCAGGGTGAAGCGCAGCAGCTTGTTGGACTTCTTTACCGGCACACAGTCCTTCACCTTCACCACCCGGAAATCGCTCTTGCAGAAGGTGTCGAAGTCCACCGTCTCCTCCAGCTGGGGCTCCACCTCCACGGCGGGCAGGGCGGCCTTCCGGGCCGCTTCCTCCGCGGCCTCCAGCTGGGCCAGGGCCTTGTCCAGGTCCACCCGGGGGAAGAGGTTCTCGCCTTTGGTGACGGCGGCGGTGTCGCTGAGGGAACCCCAGACTCCGGCGCTCTCCCAGGTGCGGCAGTCCGCTCCGGCGCCGATCTGGACAAAGAGCTTGTCCATGCTCTCCGGCATGAAGGGGGTGAGCAGAATGCCGCAGATCCGGGTGGCCTCCAGCAGATTGTACATCACGTGGGCCAGCCGGGGGCCGTTGGCCTGCATGTCCTTGGCCAGGGCCCAGGGGGCGTTCTCGTCGATATATTTGTTGGCCCGCTGGATAACGGCAAAGACCTCCTCCAGGGCCTTGTGGGGGGCAAAGGCGTCCATGTCCTCCTGGTACTTGTTCCGAAGGGCACCGGCCAGGGCAATGAGCTCACCGTCGAACTTCTCCGGGCCATCGGAGGCAGAGATCACCGCGACACACTCCGGAGCGGCGCAGGAGGCGGCCAGCTTTTTCTCGTCCTCCGCAGCGCCGCAGCCGGCGGGCAGGGCCCCGCCGAAGTATTTGCCCACCATGGCGGTGGTGCGGCTCACCAGGTTGCCCAGGTCGTTGGCCAGGTCGGTGTTGATGGTCTGGATGAGCAGCTCGTTGGAGAAGTTGCCGTCGGAGCCGAAGGGGAAGGTGCGCATGAGGAAGAACCGCAGGGCGTCCACCCCGAACTTCTCCGCCAGGATATAGGGGTCCACCACGTTGCCCTTGGACTTGGACATCTTGCCGCCGTCCAGGAGCAGCCAGCCGTGGCCGTAGACCTTCTTGGGCAGGGGCAGGTCCAGGCTCATGAGCATGGCGGGCCAGATGATGGAGTGGAAGCGGACGATCTCCTTGCCCACGATGTGCACATCGGCGGGCCAGTACTTCTCAAAGTCGTGGTACCGGTCGTTGTCGTAGCCCAGGGCGGTGATGTAGTTGCTCAGCGCGTCGATCCACACGTACACCACATGGCCCGGATCAAAGTCCACCGGGATGCCCCAGGTGAAGGAGGTGCGGGACACGCACAGATCCTCCAGCCCGGGCTTGATGAAGTTGTTCACCATCTCATTCACCCGGCTGCGGGGTTCCAGGAAGTCGGTGTTCTCCAGCAGATCCTGGATGCGCCCGGCATACTTACTCAGGCGGAAGAAATAGGCCTCCTCCTCCGCATCCTGCACCGGGCGGCCGCAGTCGGGGCAGCAGCCGTCCTTCAGCTGGGACTCGGTCCAGAAGGACTCACAGGGCTTGCAGTATTTTCCCTTGTACACGCCCTTGTAGATGTCCCCCTTATCATACATCTGCTTGAAAATTTTCTGGATGGCGGAGATGTGATAGTCGTCGGTGGTGCGGATGAACCGGTCGTTGGAGATGTTCATCAGCTTCCACAGGTCCTTGACTCCCCGGGGTCCCTCCACGATGTTGTCCACAAACTCCTTGGGGGTGACGCCGGCCTCCTTCGCCTTGTCCTCAATTTTCTGCCCGTGCTCATCGGTGCCGGTGAGGAACATCACATCGCAGCCCAGCAGCCGCTTGTACCGGGCGATGGTGTCGGTGGCCACCGTGCAGTAGGCGTGTCCGATGTGCAGCTTGTCCGAGGGATAATAAATGGGCGTGGTCAGATAAAACTTGGGTTTTTCACTCATGGGTCTCTTCCTCCTGTGTATCCTGCTCTTGCATTTCTTCGCTCTGGTTCTCTTCCGGCTCATCTTCCTCCCGCCACTGCCGTTCGGGCTCCGGGATGGACACCCGGGCTGCCCAGGTGGGATGCTCCAGATTTACCGGCAGCCGGCAGAGCACCACAAAAGATGTCACCAGCTGAGAGATCAGCAGCAGAGATTCTCCCCACCGCCAGCCGTCCGCCAGGGCCACCGCAGTGAACAACGCGGTCATACCGGCCAGCCAGAGGGTCCGCCGGGGCCTGGGCTGTCCGGAGGACAGTCCGCCCCAGTCCATATACATCAGCATGCCGCCCACCACGGCCAGCAGCAGCGGCACATAGTCCCACAGCACCGGGTCGGCGGCATGTCCCCGGTACAGCTCCATCAGCCAGAGGCAGCCGTTGATGGCGGGCAGTACAATGGCGCTTTTCCCATGCCCCTTGCCCCGGTACGCCGCCTGGCCCACCACCAGCAGGCCGATAAAACCAATGACTGCGGTGACGGCGGTGGCCAGCACCAGCACGCCGTTGTTGCCGGTCTTCTCCACACTGGAGCGGAAGCTCTGCCACATGGCCCAGCCCTCCCGGAACAGGAAGGGGGCGGCGCCCAGCATCAGAAAAGCGGCCAGAACCATTACGGTCAGTCCGATGGGATCCCCGGGCGCGGACATGGCCCGGTCCCAGCGTCCCTTCCGCTTCTCCGCCCTGGGCGGATCCACCACCTGCTGCCCTGCAGCCAGGATTCCGAATACCGCGCCGGCAATCACCAGCACGCAGCCCAGTGTTACGGTGGCCGGAGCCATGGAAATGGCCAGGCGCAGCTCGCCCTCAAAGGCGGTGCCCAGCTGCCAGCGGCGCAGGACAGCCGCCGCCAGGGCCAGAATCAGCGTACACAACACCCACAGGTGCCGGCTGGATCGTCTTGTCTTCATTCCCGTATCCCCCCTCACAGCAGTCTGAAATCCTGGAAGGGGAATACCACCATAACGGCCCGGCCGATGACACACCGCTCATCAATGATGCCGATGCCGGAATAGCGGCTGTCCGCCGACTGATTCCGGTTGTCTCCCATGACGAAAAGGCACCCCTCGGGGACCTCAATGTGATTGAGCCCCTCCCCGTAGCTGGGAACCCGCATCTGCTCTTTGATATAGTCCTCCTCCAGCGGCACATCATCCACATAAACCGTTCCGGTGCTGTAGTCGATGTCCACGCTCTGGCCACCGGTGGCAATCACCCGCTTGACAATGGAGTCCTCCTGATAGGAGCGCTTGGTGAGCACCACCACATCCCCCTGCTTGGGGGTATAGCCCAGGGTCCACACCACCATGGCATCCCCGTTCATCAGGGTGTTTTCCATGGACGGTCCGCTGACCACAATGATCCGCGCCACAAAGGTAAACAGGAGAATCAGCACTGCCAGCACCGTCACCAGGGTGCGCACATTCTGGTACATCTCCCGGCCGGCGCTCTGGGGCTCATTCTGGGCCTGTTTGGCCACCCGTTTGCCGCCCCTGCCAGCCGCCGGAGCCGTATGGATCTCCTGCTCCCAATCCGCTTCTTTTTCCATGTCCCTACTCCTTACGTCTGTGATTCCCCGGCCAGAGCCGCGGGATCCTCATATACCTTCCGGAACTGTCCGGCGTCCATGGTCTCATGTTCCAGCAGATACTGGGCCACAGTCTCCAGTTTCTCCCGGTCCCGGGTGAGGATCTCCCGGCACCGCTCATAGGCGTTGTCCAGCAGACGCTTGACCTCCTCATCAATCAGGGCGGCCGTCTCCTCGGAGTACGGTTTGGCCTGAGCCATGGACCGGCCGATGAACACCTCATCATGCCCGGTGGTGAAGGTGACATTGCCCAGCTTTTCGCTCATGCCGTACTTCGTCACCATGTCCCGGGCGATGGCGGTGGCCCGCTGCAGATCGCTCACCGCGCCGGTGCAGATAAAGCCCAGGGCGGTCTCTTCCGCGCACCGCCCGCCCAGCAGGGTGGACAGGGTCTCCACCAGCCGCTGCCGGGTGACGTGGCTGCGGTCCTCCTGGGGGCGGTTGATGGTCATGCCCGCCGCCTGACCCCGGGGCACGATGGTAATCTGGTGGACCGGGTCCTGGGTGGGCAGGGCGTGGCTGACCACCGCATGGCCGGCCTCGTGATAGGCCGTGATCTTCCGGTCCTCCTCGATCTGCTCCCGGCTCTTCTTCTCCGGACCGGCAATCACCTTGATGACGGACTCCTGGATGTTGGCCAGGGTGATGAAGGGCTGTCCCTTCCGGGCGGCCAGCAGAGCCGCCTCATTCATCAGGTTCTCCAGATCCGCGCCGGTAAATCCGGTGGTCTCCCGGGCAATCTCCTTCAGATCCACATCTTCCGCCAGCGGCTTCTTCCGTGCGTGCACCCTCAGGATCTCCTCCCGGCCCTTCATATCCGGCCGGCCCACATACACCTGGCGGTCAAACCGGCCCGGCCGCAGCAGGGCGGGGTCCAGGATGTCCTGCCGGTTGGTGGCAGCCAGGACAATGACCCCCTCGTTGGCGGCAAAGCCGTCCATCTCCACCAGCAGCTGGTTCAGGGTCTGCTCCCGCTCGTCATGGCCGCCGCCCAGGCCGGCGCCTCTCTGGCGGCCCACGGCGTCGATCTCATCGATGAACACAATGGCGGGGGCCTCCTTTTTGGCCTGATCAAACAGATCCCGGACCCGGCTGGCGCCCACGCCCACATACAGCTCCACAAAGTCGGAGCCGGAGATGGACAGGAACTTCACCCCGGCCTCACCGGCCACCGCTTTGGCCAGCAGGGTCTTACCGGTGCCCGGAGGGCCCACCAGCAGAACGCCCTTGGGGATGCGGGCTCCCAGATCGGTGAACCGCTGGGGATCGCGGAGAAAATCCACCAGCTCCTGCAGTTCCGCCTTCTCCTCATCCGCCCCCGCCACATCGGCAAAGGTGACCGTGCTCTTCTCCTGGCCGTTGATCACCCGGGCCTGGCCAAAGCGGGCCATCCCGCCCTGGCCGCCCTGGGCTCCCTGCTGGCGCATTGCCAGCAGCCACCAGATGATCATCACCAGCACCACCGACACCACCGCCGGCAGCACCACCAGCGCCCATTGGGGCAGCTCCTGTTTGGGCTGGTACTCATAATAGGTGAGAATCCCCGCACTGCTCTGCTCCCGGATCAGGTCTCCCAGGTCGGAGTGGAACAGCTCCAGACTGGCCAGCGCATGATAGCATACGCTGCCGTCCTGCAGGGTCATGGTCACCACATTGTCGTCGCTGACGCTGAACTGCTTCACCTGTTCCTGCTCAAAATAGCCCACCATGTCGGAATAGGATACATAGCCCTCCCGGCGGTTTCCGCTGAAGGCGCTGAAGCTCCACAGGAGCAACAGGATCACAATCACATAGAGCAGTATGCCCCGAAATCTGCTTGTTTGCTTCACAGTCTTTTCCTCTAACTTCCCGCCGCGTCATCACGGCTTCTAAATTTCAGATCCGCCCCGGCTCAGCCCCCGTATACCTCCGGCTTCAGAATGCCGATATAGGGCAGGTTTCTGTACTTCTCATTGTAATCCAGGCCGTATCCCACCACAAAGGCGTCCGGGATGGTAAAGCCCGTATAATCTGCCCGGATGGGCTTGGTCCGCCGCTCCGGCTTGTCCAGCAGCGTACAGATCCGGATGGATTCCGGTTTCCGGGCCCGGAGCACATCCATCAGGTAATAGAGGGTATTGCCCGAATCCAGAATATCCTCCACAATAATCAGGTTTTTCCCCTCGATGGAGTCAGACAGGTCCTTTTTGATCTCCACCTGACCGGAACTCACCGTTCCCGCCCCGTAGGAGGAGACCGCCATGAAGTCCACCGTAATGGGCAGTTCAATGGCCCGGGTCAGGTCCGCCATAAAAATGTAGGACCCCCTGAGCACAGAGGCCACGGCCACTTCCTTCCCCTGGTAGTCCTCTGTGATCTGCCGGCCCAGTTCCCGGACCCTGTCCTCCAGCTCCTCCTGGGTGAAGAGAATTTTCTCCACATCCTGATGCATGACTCATTCTCCCTTTCTCATTGCGATCCGCACGCAGCGCTCTCCCGGCGCGGCCAGGGCATCCCGGTCCGGGCCCAGTCCGCCGGCCGCTGCCACCGCATGCTCCAGCGCCAGTACCGGAACGGCCTGGCGCTCTCTCAGGGGCACACGCTGCTCGATCATCAGCTTCTTGATGGTTTTCCAGGGCCGCTTGCCCAGCCGCAGTCCGTCTCCCGGCCTGCGGGAGCGAATCACATAGGGACCTGGCCTGAGATAAAATTCGTTGGGACTGCCGTAGGCCTTCGCGGGGCATACGGCGGGACACTGTTCAATCACCCAGTCCCCCCACCGGGTTTCCCCCTCCTGCAGCGGCGTCTCCTCCGGCGCCGGCGCCGGCATGCCGGGGGAAAACACGAGGGATTCATAGCTCCGGTACACCCGGCCGCCCTCCGCGTCCAGTCCGGCGGAGGGATCCGTTCCGGCCGCCAGGGCCAGCACGTGCGCCCGGTGTTCCGCCCGGTCCGCCAGCCCCGCCCGGCGCAGCAGGCCGCCTGCCGCCCGCAGGGCAACAGCCCGGGGCGCCTCCGCCAGCAGGGCAGCAGGAATGGCCAGCCCCTGCCCGGTTTCCACGGCCTGCCCGCTCAGCGCCGCCCCCTGCCGCTCCAGCTCCTCCTCGTCCAGAGACAGGCGCACGGCCGTGGCTGCGATGTGCTGCGCGGCCTTGGGGTTGATCTGCTCCAGCAGGGGCAGCACCTGGGCGCGGATCCGGTTCCGGGTATAGGCCGGATCGGCATTGGTCTCATCCTCCACATGGGGGATGCGGTGTTCCTCCAGATAGCGCTCCGTCTCGCCGCGGCTCAGGGTGAGCATGGGGCGGATCAGATTGCCCCGGCGCTCCGGGATTCCGGTCAGGCCCTTCAGCCCGCAGCCCCGGATCAGGTTCATCAGCACCGTCTCCGCATTGTCGCCGGCGTGGTGCCCGGTGGCAATGAGGCCGCAGCCCAACTCCCCGGCCGCCCGCTCCAGAAACGCATACCGCAGGCGGCGGGCACACTCTTCCAGCCCAAGCCCCTCCCTGCGGGCCGTCCCGGCCACATCGCCCCGCTCCGCGGCCAGCGGAACTCCCAGGCGGGAACACCACTCCCGGACGAACTCCTCGTCCTGGTCCGCGGCGGGTCGCAGGCCGTGATTGTAGTGGGCGGCGCACACCTGATAGTCCCCCCGCTCCCTGCCCTCCAGCAGGCGGCAGAGCAGATACATGGAGTCAATCCCGCCGGACAGGGCGCACAGCACCCGGCTGCCCCGGGGGATCAGTTCATAACGGAACCGGCCGGGCATCAATACTCATCCTCGTCATCCCGGTAGGCCAGGTTGCGGAACGCGGTGAACTCAGGCCGCCATTCCAGCATGACGGTCCCCTGCTCGCCGTGGCGGTTTTTCGCCACAATACACTCGGCCACATTGGGATTTTCCGTGTCGTTTTCATAGTAGCTCTCCCGGTGGATGAACATGACGATGTCCGCGTCCTGTTCGATGGCGCCGGACTCCCGCAGGTCGGAGAGCATGGGCCGCCGCTGCCCGGCAGACCGGCTCTCATTGGCGCGGGACAGCTGGGACAGGCACAGCACCGGAACATTCAGCTCCTTGGCCATCAGCTTCAGAGACCGGGACATGTCCGCCACAATCTGCTGGCGGTTGTCGCTGGCGCGCTGGGGGCCGCCGGCGGAGGTCATCAGCTGAAGGTAGTCCACCACCACCAGCCCCAGGTTCTTCAGCCGCCGGCATTTGGCGTTCATATCCGCCACCGACATGGAGGCGTCGTCGTCAATATAGATATTGGCCTGGCTGAGAGTGGCCACCGCCATGGCAGCCCGGGTCCACTCCTCTTCCCCGCTCAGCCGGCCGGTGAGCAGTTTCTTGTTGTCAATCAGGCTCTCGGTGGAAATCAGGCGCATGCCCAACTGCTCCCGGCTCATCTCCAGGGAGAAAATGGCCACCGCCTTGCCCGAGTGCTTGCCCGCCTCCAGCGCGATGTTCAGCGCCAGGGAGGTCTTGCCCATACCCGGCCGGGCAGCCAGGATGATGAGGTCGGAGTTGTTCAGGCCGGAGATCCTCCGGTCCAGGTCGATCAGCCCGGTGGAGATGCCCGGGAACTCCTCCCCGGAGGCCTGGCGCTCCTTGATGGTGTCCCAGACCTGGCCCAGCACTGTGGAGATGTGGGCCAGTTCCCTGGCCGACTTTCCCTGGCGGATGGCATAGATGCGCTGCTCCGCCGCCTCCAGAATCTGCTGGGCGGTGCCGTTCTCCTGGCGCACCATCTCCATCAGATCGCCGGCGGTCTCCCCCACCCGGCGCAGCAGCGCCTTGTCCGCCACAATGTCCGCATATTCCAGGGCATTGGCCGCGGTGGGCGTGATCTCCATGAGCTGCTTGAGATAGGGCACCGTGGTGGTTTCATCGTATACCCCGGCCTGCTTCATCCGGTTCAGCACCGTCACCGGATCGATGGTCTCAAAACGGTTGAACATGGCGAAGAGCACCTGATAGAGCTCCCGGTTCTGCCGCATGTAGAAGTCATCCGGGGACAGGCGCGCCACCACCTCGGGCACACATCGCTCGTCAATGAGCATGGCGCCCAGCACCGCCTGTTCTGCCTCCACCGAGTGGGGCAGTACCAGATTATCCAGTTCGTTCAAAACATACCCTCCCGGCCAACGGAACCATTCTTATTTCTCTTCCACCACCAGCACATGGATCGTCCCGGTCACTTCATAGCCCAGCTTGCATTTGACCTCAAAGGACCCGAAGGACTTGATGGGCTCGGGCAGGACGATCTTGCTCTTGTTCACATCCATCTGGAACTGGTCCTTCAGGGACTGGGAAATCTCCTTGCTGGTCACGGAGCCGAACAGGCGGCTGCCCTGGCCGGCCTTGGCATAGATCTTCACCTGGCAGCTCTCCAGCTGCCTGGACACCGCCTCCGCCTGGGCCTTCTCCTCCGCCTCGCGGGCCTTCTTGGCCTTCTCCTGCATTTTCATGGTATTCACATTTTCCGCAGTGGCCTCCACCGCCAGCTTCCGGGGCAGGAGAAAATTGCGTCCGTAGCCGTCGGACACCTCCACCATCTGGCCTTTCTTTCCCTGGCCCTTCACATCCTGCTGCAAAATGACTTTCATGAGACAATTACCTCCTAAATCTACACGGGACAGGCGCTCCCGGCTCAGCCCTCCGGCTGGCCGGATTCCTCGTCCTCCTCAAAATACTGATCCAAGACGGTCAAAAGCATCCTGTTGACTTCCGCCACCGTCTTGCCCGGGATCTGTGCCCCCGCGGCACTGGCATTTCCGCCGCCGCCCAGGGCCTCCAGAATCACCTGCACGTTGGTGTCGTTCATACTGCGCGCGGAGATCACCACCCGGTCCCCGTCCTGGTACAGGACAAAGGACGCCTGGATGCCCGCGATGTTCAGCAGTTCGTCCGCCGCCTGGGCGGCCGTCACCCGGCCCACCGCGTGGTCCACCGCCGCAATGGCGATGTTCTGACGGTAGGGCTTGGCGTTCTGAATGATGGCATATTTGGCCACGGTATCCGCCAGATCGGTCTGAAACAGCTTCTTCACCTCGCCGGTGTCGCCGCCGGCCCGGCGCAGGAAGGCCGCCGCCTCAAAGGTGCGCCCTCCGGTGCGCATGGTAAAGTTCTTGGTATCCAGCATCAGTCCGGCCATCAGCGCCTCCGCCTCGCCCCGCAGCAGGTCCATGGGGTCCATGAGGTACCCGATCAGCTCGGTGACCAGCTCGCTGGCAGAGGATGCGTAGGGTTCGTGAAAATTCAGCGCCGCGCCCTCGATATAGGTGGCCGCCCGGCGGTGGTGGTCGATGACCGCCACCTTGTTGCAGGACTTGAGCACCTCCAGACTGCTCACCTGCTCCGGCCGGTTGGTGTCCACCACCACCAGCAGGGACCGGGAGTCCGCCCGGAGCAGCGCCTCCTGGCTGTCCAGGAACACACCCCGGTACTCCTCCATTTTTTCCACCCGCCGGCACAGGTCATCGGCAGGCGTCGGGTTCCCCTCCCGGATGATATAGTGGGGAATCCCCTTCTTCCGGGCGATGGCGCACACGCCCACCGCCGCGCCCACCGCGTCCATGTCCGCGGCCTTGTGGCCCATGACCAGCACGCAGGAGGCATCCGCCACCAGCTCGCCCAGGGCGGAGGCCATCACCCGGCTCTTCACCTTGGTGCGCTTCTCCGTCTCCTTGGCACGGCCGCCGTAGAATTCGAAGTTGAAGCGGTTTTTCACCACCGCCTGGTCTCCGCCCCGGGACAGGGCCATCTCCGCAGACAGGGAGGCAAAGCGGAATATCTCCGCCAGGCTGTCCCCGTCCACGCCCACGCCGATGGAGACGGTGACCGGAATCCCGCTGGGGCTCTGGATGGTCCGGATGTTGTCCAGCAGCGAGAATTTCTCCGCCTTGTACCCCTCCAGATACTGCTCCTCAAACAGGAACAGATACCGGTCCCGGTCCAGGCGGCAGAGGATCCCGTCGGCGTCCGCCGTCCACTGGGTGAACTTCTGGGTGACGGCGCTGAGCATGGCCGAGCGGACGGAGTCCTCCTGGCCCTTGATGGTGTCCTCATAGTTGTCCAGCAGGAACAGGGCCACCGCCGGCCGGGTGGCCTTGTAGATATCCCGGGTGTTTGCCAGCTCCGTCACATCCACCCAGTAGGTGGTGGCCAGAGCCCCCTCTTCCTCCTGGCCCGTGGTGCGGGCCACACTGCCGAACACCTGGTAGCGCCGCTCCCCGATGTTTACCTCCTGGGGGCACTCGTTTTTGCCCTCCAGCAGCCAGCGCCCGTCAAATCCGGGCACCAGGTCGTCCATCTTCGTATCAAACATGCCTTCCTGTTCCCCGGTCAGGCGGAGAAACCGGTCGTTGGTCCATACCACCTCGTCGGTATCCGGCCGGAACATGGCCACGGGCAGCGGGCAGTTGAGGGTGCTGTCCCGGGTGGCCCCGTCCATGCTGCCCACCAGCTGTTCCAGGTAGCTGGCCGCCTCCCGGCGGCGGCGGACCATGGTGCCCCAGTAGACCCCGTACAGGATCGCCACCAGGAGCAGTTCTCCCACCGCCACGTCCACCCGGCCCAGCAGGATGGTAATCACCGCAAAAGCCGCCATGACCAGAAAATAAAGTCCAAACCGGGGCGCCAGAAGCTGAAAGAGTTTTTTGTTCAAGCACTCCACCTCTCTTCTCAGGAACCCGTCCCGGCCTGCAGTCCGGGCCCCCGCCGGGTTGTCGCATCAAAACCTTAGATAAAGTATTATATCAAATGTGCCACATAAAAACAAGAATATTTCCCAGCGGGCAATTTGGGAATTTCGCTGTTGCGCAACCTCCCCGCCGCTGATATAATACTGATATTATTTTTAACGCTTTAGCGTGTCAACAAAGGAGAGGTCCCACCATGCTGGATATCAAAGTCACCCATCCCGCCCAAGGCAAGCCCCTGCCAGATCCCGATACCCTGGTATTCGGGAAGCTGTTTACGGATCATATGTTCCTGATGGATTACCACGCCGGCCAGGGCTGGCACGATGCGCGCATCGTCCCCTACGGCCCGCTGAGCCTGGAACCCTCCTGCATGGTGCTCCACTATGCCCAGGAGGTCTTTGAGGGGCTGAAGGCCTACCGCACGCCCGAGGGCAAGGTCCAGCTCTTCCGTCCCCTGGAGAACGCCCGGCGGCTCAACTCCTCCTGTGAGCGCCTGTGCATCCCCCAGATCCCGGAGGAGGACTTCCTCCAGGCCGTCAAAGCGCTGGTCCACGAGGACATGTCCTGGGTTCCCCACAAAAAGGGCACCTCTCTGTACATCCGCCCCTTCATCTTCGCCACCGACGCCTCCCTGGGCGTACACGCCTCCCACAGCTACCTCTTCGCCATCATCTGCAGCCCCGTGGGCGCCTACTATCCCGAGGGCATCAACCCGGTGAAGATCTACGTGGAGGACGCCGACGTCCGGGCTGTCCGGGGCGGCACCGGCTACACCAAATGCGGCGGCAACTACGCCGCCTCCATCCGGGCCGGCGAACGGGCGGAGGAACAGGGCTACTCCCAGGTGCTCTGGCTGGACGGCGTCCACCGCAAGTACATTGAGGAGGTGGGCGCCATGAACGTGCTGTTCAAAGTCAACGGCACGGTCATCACCCCCCAGCTCACCGGCTCCGTCCTGCCGGGCATCACCCGGAAGAGCTGCCTGGAGCTGCTGCGGGACTGGGGCGTCCCCGTGGAAGAGCGGCTCATCACCGCCCAGGAGCTCTTTGACGCCGCCGATGCCGGCCAGCTGGAAGAGGCCTGGGGCTCCGGCACCGCCGCGGTGGTCTCCCCCATCGGCGAGCTGGCCATGGGGGACAAGAAGGTAATCATCAACCACGGCCAGATCGGCCACCTCACCCAGCGGCTGTACGACACCCTCACCGGCATCCAGTGGGGCACCGAGCCCGACCCCTACGGCTGGACTGTACCGGTGGAGTAAGTTCCGATCCGTTTCGACTCACTCCCCGCGCCTCTGGGCGCGGGGAGTTTTTCCTCTCCGCTGTCTTGACAGTTCACCTGCTTCTGTGGTATCCTTTCGTCAAACACAGAAAAGGGTGAAAGAATGCGCAAGTAAACTGAACTTCATGTCATGGACCATATCAGCAGTCAGACCCATCCGGGATGGGTCTGGGTCATTGTGACACGAATGGCAGTTTACTGATCCGCCGGACAGGTGTGCCCTGTCCCGGCGCGCCTTTTGTCACGTAAGCCTGCCTTCGGTCATGAAAGGCAGGCTTTTTTTGCGTGAAAAGGAGGCATACGATATGTTACAGGTCAAAAATCTGACCATCATCCATAAAAAAGACCTCACCACCCTGGTGGAGGGGCTGAGTTTTACCCTGGCCCCCGGAGACCGGGCGGCAATCATCGGAGAGGAGGGCAACGGAAAATCCACGGTGCTCAAGCTGCTCTGTGACCCCGCGCTGGTGGAGCCCTACGCAGAGTGGACGGGGGAAATTCTCGACAGAGGACTGCGGAAAGGTTACCTGGCCCAGGAGCTGAGGCCGGAGGAGTTGGAGCTTCCTGTGCCGGAGTTCTGCCAGGCCAGCGCCGCCTTCGGGGCAGCAGGCCCCAGAGAGCTGGCCCGGTGTTCCCGGCAGGTGGGGCTGGAGCTGGACACCTTTTACGACTGGCGGCTCATGTCCACCCTGTCCGGTGGCGAGCGTGTGAAGCTGCGCCTGGCCCTGCTGATTCTGGAGCAGCCGGATGTGCTGCTGCTGGATGAGCCGTCCAATGACCTGGACCTGGCCACCCTCACGTGGCTGGAGGGTTTCCTGCTGTCCTGCCCGACTCCGGTGCTCTATATCTCCCATGACGAGACCCTGCTGGAGCGCACCGCCAATATGGTCATCCACCTGGAGCGGCTGCGCCGCCGCACCCTCCCCCGATGCACCGTGGCCCGCACCGGCTACCGGGACTATGTGGATGCCCGGCAGGCGGGCTTTACCCGCCAGGAACAGGTGGCCCGGAAGGAACGGGCGGAGTTCGACGCCAGGATGGAGCGGTTCCGCCAGATCCGGGACAAGGTGGAACACGCCCAGGCCACGGTCCCCCGCTATAATTCCGCGGGCATCCCCAATGCCTCTGAGGGGAAAATGCTCAAGAAGAAGATGCACACGGTTTTGTCCATGGGCCGCCGGTTCCAGCGTGAAAGGGAGAACCTGACCCAGCTGCCCGAATGGGAGGAGGCCATCCTCACCGCCTTTGACAGCTGCAAAGCCGCCCTGCCCGCGGGCAAGACGGTGCTCCAGCTGGACCTGCCGGAATTGAAAGCCGGGGAGCGGGTGCTGGCCCGAAACGTCCGGCTGTGGGTCACCGGGCCGGAGAAGATCGGGATCGTGGGGGCCAACGGGGTGGGCAAGTCCACCTTTCTGAAGCTCGTGGCAAAAGAGCTGCTGCCCCGGACCGACCTGCGGGCTGCTTATATGGCCCAGGACTATGCGGATCAGCTGCTGGGGGAGAAAACTCCGGTGGACCTCCTGGCGCCCTTGGGGCATAAGGACGACATCACCCGGGCCCGCACTCTGCTGGGGGCCATGAAGTACAAGGCGGAGGAGATGGAGCACCCGGCCGCCGGCCTGTCCGGCGGCCAGCGGGCCAAGCTGCTGTTTTTGGCCATGGTCTTAAACGGTGCCAACGTGCTGGTGCTGGACGAGCCCACCCGGAACTTCTCCCCCCTGTCCGCCCCGGTGATCCGGCAGGTGCTCGCCGACTTTCCCGGCTGCATCCTCAGCGTGTCCCACGACCGACTGTATTTAAGCCAGGTGTGTGACCGGGTGCTGGAGCTCACCCCAGAGGGGCTGCGGCCCGTCTCACTGAATTGACGCCTCTTGCCTTTCCCCGTCCGCTCTGGTATGCTGGAACCGGACAATGTAAACCCCAGGTTAGCAGAAAATCGCATCAAAGTTGGTGGCAGGCCGGCGGTTTTTTCTGCTATGGTAGGGGTGAAAGGAGGTGCCGGCCATGACCGTAGGCCAACGCATCGCACAGAAACGAAAAGAGTCGGGCCTGTCCCAGGAGGCCCTGGGGGAGCAGCTGGGGGTATCCCGCCAGTCCATTTATAAATGGGAGTCGGACACCGTCCTGCCCGAGGTGGAAAAGCTCATCGCCCTGAGCCGGCTGTTCTCCGTCTCCGTGGGCTGGCTGCTGGGAGTGGAGGAGGACGCGCCGGAAGCGTCCCAGCCCTCCCCGGAGCTGACGCCGGAGCAGCTGGCCATGGTGAAGGAGATTGTGGAGCAGTATCTGTCCGCCCTGCACAATCCGGAGCCCCAGCCCCAAGGCAGCGGAGAGCAGGAAGCGGATCCGCCCCCGCAGCCGCCCCGGCGGCGCCGGTGGCCCCGGGTGCTGGGCGCCATCGCCTGCCTGGCGCTGGTCATCGCCCTGTTCCAGCTCTACGGGCAGCTGGAGACCGTGACTCAGAATTATCAGAACCTGCAATACTCTCTGCAAAATGTACAGGACATTGTCAACAGCCAGATCGGCTCCATCACCGACCGGGTGGAGAGCATCCTCCAGAGCCAGAACGAGCTGACGGCGGACTACCACACCAAACACCTGTCCAACGACCTGGCGGCCAACACCGCCGACTTTGAGGTGTACGCCGTCCCCAAGACCTATCAGCCGGGGATGACCGCCGTGTTCCAGGCCCGCAGCGGCGGGGAGCTCACCCAGCTGGTGGTGGAGCAGCCCGATGAGGAAAACGCCTTCTCCGGCACCCTCACCTGCCCTCTCACCGACGACATCACCCTGTCGGTGGTGTTCCACACCGGGGAGACGGAGCAGACCCAGCTGCTGAACACCTATGACCAGCTCTATTCCGCCACCTTCCCCGATCTGTACAATATTGGCGGGCTTTTCTTCGAAGAAGAGGACGGGGTGCTCCCCGCCTACGAGGAGTGGGACGGTATGGAGGTGAGGGCCAGCCGCACCGACGGGACGGAGCTGGACATCAACGCCATGGACCTCAAAGTGGGCCTGTTCCGGGACCGGAAATTGATCCAGTGGTATGAAAAGCGCACAGAGGAGCGCAACGTCAACGGCGAGCTCACCCAAGTAACCCTCTGGGCCCGCACCCAGGCCGTGACCCTGGAGCCGGGCCACGAGTACACCGAGGCCATCCTGTACACCGACCAGTACGGCCGCCAGCGCATCTACCCCGACACCCCTCTCGTCTACCACGAGGAGGACGGCACCTGGGGCGGCCCGGGGCGGTACACCGTGGACCAAGACCCCAGCCGCTGGGACTTCTGACCCTGCCGTTCCAGATGAAATTTGCCCCGCCGGAAGGGAACTCCCGGCGGGGCAGAATTTTTGTGGAGCTTGCCGTCAGTCCTCCCCGCCTCTCCCCTTGACTTGATGCCGGGGGGAACGTAAAATAAAACAGTACTTTGAAACTGCAAGACAGGGCCGGGCAACGGGGTCCGGACGCAAGGGGGCCACCCTGTCTCAAGGGAGGAAATCTTATGGTAACCGGTACGAAATTCATCTTTGTCACCGGCGGTGTGGTATCCGGGCTGGGCAAAGGCATCACCGCCGCGTCCCTGGGCAGGCTGCTGAAGCAGCGGGGCCTGCGGGTGCGGGTACAGAAACTGGACCCCTATCTCAATGTAGATCCCGGCACCATGAGCCCCTATCAGCACGGGGAGGTGTTCGTCACCGACGACGGGGCGGAGACCGACCTGGACTTGGGCCACTACGAGCGGTTCATCGACGAAAACCTCACCATTCACTCCTCGGTATCCTCTGGCAAGGTGTACTGGAATGTCCTGAACCGGGAGCGGGCGGGGGACTACCTGGGCCGGACGGTGCAGATCATCCCCCACATCACCGACGAGATCAAACGCAACATCTACTCCCTGGAGGGAGAGGACTGCGACGTGGCCATCGTGGAGATCGGCGGCACGGTGGGCGATATCGAGTCCCAGCCCTTCCTGGAGGCCATCCGCCAGGTGGCGGCGGAGAAGGGCCGCCACAACGTGATGTTCCTCCATGTCTCCCTCATTGTATCCATCCCCGGCTCCGGCGAGCTGAAGAGCAAGCCCACCCAGCACTCCGCCAAGGAACTGCTGGGCCTGGGCATCCAGCCCGACGTGATCCTGTGCCGCAGCGACGCGCCCATCCCCAAAGACATTCTGGAGAAGATCTCCCTGTTCTGCAACATCCCCGTGGAGAACGCCATCCCCAACCTCACCGCCCCCATTCTCTACGAGGTGCCCCTGATGCTGGAGCGGGAGGGGCTGGCGGACGTGGTGGTGCGGCGGCTGGGCCTGATCTGCCACGCCCCGGACCTCACCGAGTGGGCCACCATGGTCCACCGGGCCAAACATGTCCGCGGAACCGTCACCATTGCCCTGGTGGGCAAATATGTGGCCCTCCACGACGCCTACCTGTCCGTGGTGGAGGCTCTCACCCACGGCGGCATCGAGAACGACGTGAAGGTGGACATCCGGTGGGTGGACTCGGAGACGGTCACCGACGGCAACGCCGCCCAGATCCTGAAGGGCGCCCAAGGCATCCTGGTGCCCGGCGGCTTCGGCGACCGGGGGGTGGAGGGCATGATCTCCGCCATCCGGTATGCCCGGGAGAACGGCGTGCCCTTTCTGGGCATCTGCCTGGGGATGCAGATGGCGGTGGTGGAGTTCGCCCGGCACGTGTGCTCTATGGCAGACGCCCACTCCAGTGAGCTGGACCCCGCCACCACCCACCCCGTCATCGATCTGATGCCCGACCAGGTGGGGGTTACCGCCAAGGGGGGCACCATGCGCCTGGGCAGCTATCCCTGCCATCTGAAGGAGGGCAGCCTGGCCGCCGCCGTCTACAGCACCCCGGACATCCAGGAGCGCCACCGCCACCGCTATGAGTTCAACAACCACTACCGGGAGGAGCTTACCGCCGCCGGCCTGTCCCTGTCCGGCCTGTCCCCCGATGGCCGGCTGGTGGAGATGGTGGAGCTGCCCGGCCACCCCTGGTTCATCGCCGGCCAGTTCCACCCGGAGCTGAAGAGTCGGCCAAACAGAGCGCATCCCCTGTTCCGGGAATTCGTGGCCGCAGCGAAGAAGTTCGTCTCCCCGCAGGGGTAACGGCGCGGGCCGGCTCCGGCCATCTCCGGCGGTTCTCCGCAGGGGGAGCCGGAGGGCTTTTTCAAAACAGGGGGCGCGGCGGCAGCCGCCGCCCCGGCCCAACCGGGCCCATCCACTGTTCCGGGAGTTGATCGCCGCGGCCAAAAACTGCCGTCCTAAGACGGTCTGAGCGCGCGCTCAAAACACACACAACCAAACAGGTGCGGGCTCGAACTGACTTCCATCCGTCATTCCGAGCCCGCACCTGTTTTTTGAAGGACTTCCCCCGTTGTCTGCCGCCCCCAAATAGCCCTATATGGTGACGCATCCGTGACAGCATCCCGCAATTTCCTCTTCGTGGGTGACCAGCAGGATCGTCCGGTGGGCATAGGAAGTCTTGAGTCCGTGGAAAATGCGCTGCACATTCTCCTTGGATACAGCGGAGAGAGATTCATCCAGAATCAGCACCGGTTTTTCCTGGAGCAGCGCACGGGCCAGGGCCAGGGTCTGCCGCTGTCCCCCGGAGAGGGTCATCCCGCCCTCCTCCAGCCGGTGGGCATACCCGTCGGGAAGCTGCTGGATCCAATCCCGGCAGCAGGCCGTCTCCGCCGCCAGCGCCAAAGCTTCGGCGGAGAGATCCGCCCGGCAGCCCAGGCGCAGGTTCTCCTCCACACTTCCCGCCACAATCACCGTGTTCTGCGGAACATAGGCAATGGCCGAGCGCAGGGCCCCCAAGGCGTAGTCCCGCAGAGCCCTGCCCTGAAAGAGGAGTTCGCCCTCATAGGGGTAGAACCCCATCAGGGTCTTGCACAGGGAGGATTTCCCGCCGCCGGACACCCCTTGCAGCGCAGTGATTTTCCCGGTGGGAATCCGGATCGGTCCGGGGATGGTCAGCCGGCTTTGCGGGGTGAAGCAAATGGACACCGCCTCTGCGAAGACGGCATCGCCGCCTGGGTTTTTCTCCGCCGCAATCCCCTGCTCCAGATTTTCCTCATCCAGGGACAGGAGCACATCGATCCGGTCAAAGGCCGCCAGAGAGCCCTGCAGGGCCAGCAGCGCATTCCCCAGCACAGAGAAGGCCAGCGTTACAAGGCCGGACATCTGCAGCGTGTAGGTGATTTCCTCCAGCTCCATCCGCCCCTGGGACAGGAAGCTCAGGCACAGGACCATAACGCCGGCATACTGTAGCAGGGATACCGCTCCGTTCACTGCCATGACGGAGCCCTGGAGCCTGGCATCGCTTCTGCCGGCTTCAACGTAGCGGCCCAGTTTCTTTGCCGCCAGGCGCTGCACACCGTCATAGATGCTCATCAGGCGGAGATTCAGGTTGTTCTGGAACAACTCATTGGCTGTCACCATCAGCTGGGACAGGCACTGGTGCAGCCGGCCGGAGATCTTCCGCTGCCGCCGGCTGAACCAGATCTGGCTCGCCAGCGACACCGCCCCCAGCGCGGCCAGAAAGAGAGCCACCACCGGGCTGACTGCCCATATGCTGACAAAGGCGCCCACGCCGGAGATCAGGAACATCAGCGGGGTGACCAGAGACCCGGTATAGACTCCCTCCACCGCATTGATATCGTTGTTCATCCGGGACAAGACATCTCCCCGGCTGCTGCCCAGCGCCTCGATCTGCCACAGGGGCGCCCGCAGGACCCTTCCATAGATGGCTCCCCGCAGGCCGTTCATGATCTTTTGGGTGGTGACCCGGTGGAGATATTGTCCGAAGGTGTCCACCGCAATGAAGGCCAGCAGAATCGCCAGGAACAGCAGCGTGCCCCGGGCCAGCCTGGGCACATCCATCTGCCTGGCCGCCGCCGTTGTCTCGTAGAGCAGATACGCCGTCAGGAGATTGATGGCAAAATTCCGGCAGCAAACCAACAGATAACCGGTCCAGTAGGCGCCGTGATGCGGGGAGATGGCCTGCCAGAGTCTGCGCAGATGCCCTCTGTTTTTCCGTTTCATCCCCACTCCCTCCTGTCCGGTCCGCCCAAGCGGATCACATCCCCGCCGGTCCGGTCAATCCGGGCATCGTGGGTGATCACAAGGACCACCCGGTCCCGGGCCAGCTCTTTCATCAGCGCCGCCGCCTGGGCGGCATGGCCATCGTCCAGGGCAGCGGTGGGTTCGTCAAAAACCATCACAGGCCGGTCCCGCAGAATGGTCCGGGCCAGGCTCAGCCGCTGCTTCTGTCCGCCGGAGAGAATACCGCCGTTCTCACTCAGCTGGGTGTCGTATCCGTTCGGCAGATCCACAATCTGATCGTGAATTCCCGCCCTCCGGCACGCCTCCTCCACCGCCTGCCGGGTCACTCCCGGCTGGCAGAGGCGGACATTCTCCAGAACGCTGTCGGAAAACAGCACCGGTTCCTGAGGCATGACGGACAGGCGGTCTGCCAGGGAGCCCGGGCCTTCCGGGGGATCGCCGCACAGAAACACACTGCCTGACCACGGCCGCAACACCCCGCCCAGCAATCGGATCAGGGTGCTCTTCCCGGAACCGTTCTCCCCCAATATAAAGTGGCAGCGGCCCGGCTCCAGCCGAAGGGAGAACTCCTTCAGCACCGGATGCTCCGGAGTATAGCCGAAGCTGACCTTCTGCAATTCCACAGCAGGTGCCTTCCCGCACACCGCTTCGGGAATATCGCGAAACGGCTTCTTTCCCAGCAGCTTGTCCAGCCGCTGGAGGGAGACGTTCAGTGCCCGGATGGACAGAAGGGTGTTCTCCACACTCATCACCGGGTCCACGATATAGTTCATCAGAGTTATGACGGTGAGGAAAGAGCCGGCGGAGATCCGGCCCACGGCGGTGAAAAAGCCGCTGGCCACAATCATGGCAATCTGGATGAAAAAGGCGCAAAACACTGAGGGCGCAGTTATCATGGCCTGAGTACGCTCCATCTTCTTCCGGCTGCGGAGAAGCTGCGCCAGCGTCTGCATGTAGCGGCGGCCATAGTGTTCCTCCAGAGCATTGGCCTTCACCGATTCCAGGCTGAACAGCCCTTTGGCTGCGTCTTCATTCATTTCGGCCAGTTCCCTCATATACTGCTGACGTTCCTCCCTCTGGCGCTTGCTCAGCTGTACAATCACTACAGCAGGAACCACCGCTGCCAGCACCACAAGGACAGCGAGCGCCGGGTCAATGGCACAAATCACGCCGGCAGATACGATAAAGAAGCCTGCATCGCTGAGCAGTCTTGCAAAAATCCGGTTGACTGAGTTGGCCACAGCCCCCACATCGTTGCTCAGCAGGCTGGTCAGCTCGCCCAGGGAAACGTCCCCCTGGTACTCATAGAGCAAAAAACTGCAGGTATTCAGATAGAGCCGCGACTTTATGCTGTGGATCAGGCGGGAAACCCCCCAGGACTTTCCGTAGGCCAGCGCGACGGACAGCACAATTCCCGTGCCCAGCACAGCGGCCACAGTCCGCCAGCGGACCGGACCCAGTATGATGCCGTCCAGCAGTCCGCCCAGATAGTCCCGCAGAAACACGTTAACCACCACGGACATCAGCGTCACCCCTGCGACCATCCCGCAGAGCGCTGCGTGAGGCCGCAAAACTTTGTACAATCTCCGCACTGCATTCCCTCCCTGTCAATCCGATTTCTGAAGTTCCCTCTCCGGCAAGTTCGTCAGCATCGCCCTCCTTTTTTCCACTCAATCCTACCTGGGCCTTACATCCAAATTTTGCGTCAGGTTGTTTTTGAAAGAATCCCGCTTGATTTCCCGCACATCGCCAGAATCAAACGCATTTCTGCACTGCGCTGAAGGCCGCAAGGAAAAAAGAAGAACCTCACAGCAAGGCAGAATAGGCATCCGGGCCAGATGCACTAACCCAATCCGACTGAGGGTTCGATGCAAATTATACACAAAACGAGTCAATTGCGCAAGTCACAGCAAGAACAGGGAACTGATTTTCTGCAGAGTGCGCAGTTCTCGCAAGCAGCCGCCATCGGCTGCTCCGCTCCCGCCCTTCTGGTCATTTGAGACCACCCCCTTGAAAAAGCCATCCATGCTCCCGCACTGAAAACCCAAGGGGACGCAGGCAGCATAAATTCCGGGGTGTTTCCCTCCCACCATCGCCCCTGAAGCGCAAGACTGTCGGCGATTTCAACGATCTGACGATTCCGGATGACTACAGGGAACAGGGCTTTGCGTTCACCCTGCTCATTGCGGCCAGATCCACCAGAAGATGCTTGCGGCGGTCAGGACGCCTGGTGACCACACAATCTCCGTTCAAGATATCCTGCTCACGGCGCGGTGCCGGAAGATGGAACGCAGAGGCAGCCGTTGGAATCTCAAGAACGCAAGGAAATGAGATCTGCAGATCTTAAATGAACTTGATTTCCTTCCGAGTATGGCGGTGACGAACTCGCGGGAGGAAATATCTACATATCAGCAAAAACCCAAATGATTGTGTCTAAAGAAAGAAATAGCTCCCGCCGGAATGCACAACACAATCTTGTTTTTCTCAATTTTGTTGTGTATAATAGGGATGGGTGATGAGGTTGAATCTGATTTTAAGTACCATCTTGCAGGAGAAAGAACGCATTGACCGTATGCTGGCAAAATACCAAGAGAAACTGGAGACGCTCCCCAAAGGCACCATTTCGGAAAAGAAGGTCAAGCAGTCCACATATTTTTATTTGAAGTACCGTGAGGGGAAAAAGGTGATCTCAAGGTACATCCCCCAAAAGAATGTGGAGGCAGTTCGAGAGCAACTGGAAAAACGCAGGCATATCGAAACGATGATCCGATCTTTGCAGGAGGAACGTGCGATCGCCGAAAAAGCATTGGAGGGACAGCTATGATTTTATATCATGGCAGCAATTTGGTCATATCGGAACCAAAGCTGATCCGGCAAAATCGCTTTTTGGATTTTGGATTCGGTTTTTATACCACAACCAATAAGGCTCAGGCAATCAGCTTTGCTGAGAAGGTGACGAAGCGCCGGAAAAACGGCCAAAAGGCCGTCAGCATTTATGAGATTGACGAGAATATCGCTTTTTCAGCGTGTTCTATCCTGCGTTTTGATGAGCCGGGAGAAGCGTGGCTGGATTTTGTCTCAGATAACCGATCCGGCAATTATGAGGGTGAAGCCTATGATTTTATCTTCGGACCAGTTGCCAATGATGATGTGTACCGCACGCTTACCCTCTATACCGCTGGCGTGTTGACCAAGGAACAGACCCTGGAGCAGCTCAAAATCAAGAAGCTATATAATCAGTTGGTACTGACGACGCAAATGGCTCTGTCTTATCTGCTGTTTGTCGGCACTGTGCCGGAGGAGGAATTTTGATGGCGGATAAAAAATTTGAAGCGATTTTGACTTTACTGGTTCCCCAGGTTGTTCAGTTGATTTGTGAGAACTACCCTGTGGATGAGATAATGGCCTCCAAAGAATTTTATGAGTCCAAGGTATATTCCTTGCTGGAGCAGGAGGACACCAAACTGTGGCATTTCAGCCCGCTTACCTTATTTCATATGTATGATGAGGAAAAAAAGACAGGTTACTTCGAGATACCGGAGGAGGTATGAATATGAGCAGGCAAGGAGATTTTCTCATTTATTGTGTGGAAACCTACAAAAACGCCAAGCACTTGACTGGCAGGCAGGTAGCGGAACTCTTTACCCGTTACCGCGTGTGGGACTATGTGTATTCCTGCTTTGAAGCCCTGCACACCACCGGGGCCAA